>NZ_JANKBZ010000001.1:0-323091 GCF_024623785.1 Archangium lipolyticum | reverse complement strand
GCCGGGTGTGGGGCTTGCCATAGCGGGTGGAGAGCTTCGGGCCGCCGCCAGAGGTGCCACCTGCACCATCCATGATCGCGCAGGTGGCGAGCTCACCGCAAAGCGCCGTGGCGGAGGTGCCCGCGGCCACCCCGGTGACGACCAGGGTCCCGTCAGCCACGATCTGGGTCGTGGCAACGGACTGGAGGGCCGGACCACCTGCGGGTGCATGGCGCAGGGGGCTCAGCAGGGTCCAGACGCCGCCCTCCGGCACTTTGGGGAGCACCTGGGGAACTCCGAGACTGGCCACCACCACCAGCACCCGTAGGAGCGTGCCGCCCAGCGACTTGCCGAAGCGCTCGGATGCTGCCTCCAGTTCCTGGGGCGTATTGGCTGCTTCGGCCTCCTGGTACAGGCGCAAGCACGCCATGGCCAGACGGCTCAACTCCACCACCCCAACCAGCAACGACAGGCGCACGGTGAGAGCGGCGGCGAATGCTTTGGAGAAGAGGGGCTCCGGGGCCAGCCAGGCGGCGAAGTACACCAGCACCGAGAGTGAGACGCTGGCCAGGAAGGCCGGGGCGCTGAAGAGTTCTTGGGCGGCCTCGCGGATGCCGTCGTCCATGTAACGGGTAGAAAGCTTGAGCGCGAGATAGAGGCGGCTCGTCTCCAGGGACTCGGGTATGGGGAGGAGCGACGGGCCGAACTGGGAGAGGAAGTCCTCGCGTAACCGTAGTTCCCAAGGGGCGGTGGGCACTGGGCCCGCTCCGATCGCTCCTGAGGACTCCATCATCAGTCTCAGTCGGGGACCAATACGTGGTTGGAAGGAATCGAAGGCCACACGTAGTGGACGTACCTCGTTCAGGCTCAGCTTCTCCGAATCGGGGTGGGGCGCCAACGCAGGCAATGCGAGCCGTAATCGACCACCGGGTAGAATGTGGATGAGCACGGGCAGGGGATCGGCCCAGATGAGTCCACCCGTTGTTGCCCGCGCCTGATGGTCAGCGGTGGGAAGTGCGCTCGCCCAATGGGGCACGCTCTGGGAAGCTTCCGAGCGATGGGAGATGTGTGACGGAGCCTGTGCTTGTTGCTGACCACCGTCTACCGGAATCTGCGCTCGCGAGGTGACACACGCGGCGGCAAGGGCGAAGCTCAAGGCCAGGGCCATGCGCAGCAGTGAAGTGGTGCTCCTCATGTCCGGTAGCATGCCCGACCCTCAATCGAGGGACTATCGGGCAAATGGGTTTCGCCGTGTCTTTGGTTCTACTCGGTCGCCGAGACGATTTTCGTCGATAAAGATGTAGTTGCGCATGAGCTGGCTTTGATTCAGTTTTGGGATGGATTGATAATTGGCTCACGGTGTCATGGGCCTTGGTTGTTTCAGTTTCTTCTCCAGCCTGGGCGACACCAATACCTGGTTTTCCGCCGTCACCACCACGGCGGAGGCGCCGAACTTCTCCGCGAGCGCCAGTCCCTCCTGGCCTCCGAGGATGAACACGGACTTCGTCAGCACCTCCGCATCCACCGCGTTCGGCGCGAGGATCGTCGCTGAACGCGAGGCGTTCGCCGGGTAGCACGTCCGTGGATCGATGATGTGGTGGTAGCGCTTCCCATCCAGGACGAAGAAGTTCTCGTAGTCGCCGCTCGTCGAGAACGCCGCGTCGGAGACCTCGAGCACCGCGAAGACGCTGTCCCGCTCTCCACGCGGATCCCGGATGCCCACCTTCCACGGCCGGCCCGCCTTCTTCCCCGCCGCGTAGAAGTCACCCCCGGCCTGCACGAAGAAGTCGTTGAACCCGAGCCCTCGTAGCTTCTTCACCGCCTGGTCCACGCCCCAGCCCTTCGCCAGCCCTCCCAGCCCGAGCTGCATCCCCGCGCGCTTCAGCCGCACCGCGCACCCTGTATCGCCTCCGTCCCCCACCGGTGCGAACTCCAGGTCCTTGTACGAGATGAGCTCGCATCGCTTCTTCAGCTCGGCCGGGTCCGGTAGGGCGGGGGTCAGGTCCGTCCCGAAGCGCCACATCCCCCGCAGCGCTGCCCACGTGGGATCGAACAGCCCGCCCGTTTGCTCCGATCCCTGCACTCCGTGCCGCAGCGCCGCGCACAGATCCTCGGGAACCGTCACGAACTCCCCGTCTCCCGCCTTGCGGTTCACCGCCGACAGCTCGCTGTCCGGGCGCCACTCGTTCATCACCTGGTTGACGCGTTCGAAGGCCGAGAACGCCGCGTCGAAACCCTCGCGCGCCTTCTCCGCCGTGCCTCCCACCAGCGTCACTGTCACCGTCGTCCCCATCATCGGGCGCGTCTCGGTGCGGACCCTCGGCGCGGGTGCGGCGGCCAGAACCACCAGCAGGGCACTCAGCATCATGGCCTCCCTCTGTCCCATGAGAGCGCCTACTGGTGCCAGGGGTCCTCTCGTTGACCGCCTGTCCCAGGCCATAGTATTCAAATGTGCGATTATTGAGAATGAATCTCAATTTCATTCATTTATCGAGGGGTGCACCGGATGCGGTGGTGCAGGGGTCCATGACACCTCGTGTCTTCGCCGTGGCCCTGGCATTGCTGACAGGGGCCGGAGTGGCGGCGCGAGTGCTCGCGTTGCCCCGGCTCCTGCCGGACCTCGACGCGGTGAACTTCGCTCGCTCTCTTCACGGCTTCGACCTGGCGGCGCAGGCCCCTCATTTTCCCGGCTACCCCGTGTACGTGGCCATGGCCCGGCTGGCCTCGGCCGCCGGTGCACAAGAGGTAGTGGCACTGGCCCTGCCTGGCGTCGTGCTCGGGGCGGTGGCCATCGGTGCCCTGGGTCTCGTCCTGCGGCCGTACCTCGGAGTGACCGGGGCCCTGGCGGCCTCGGCCCTGCTGGCGCTGCTTCCCCTCCCGGTCCTTTTCGGTGCTACGCCCGGCTCGGATGGGGTGGGGCTCGCGCTTCTGGTGCTCGCGGCCTGTGCCGTGCTGGTAGGTGACTCCTCGCCTCGGGCGGCAGTGCTCGCGGGCGTGATGACTGGCCTGGCGCTCGGGGCCCGGCCCTCGTTCCTCCCGGCGTTGCTCGGACTCGCCCTGGTGGTGCCTCGCGGACGGCGGCTGGCGGCGTTTCTGGGCAGCGGGCTCGGCGTGGGAGCCTGGCTCCTCCCGATGGTTGCTCTCACCGGCCCGGCGGATCTCCTGCGCATCGGCTCGGGTTTCCTGCGCGGCCACACGGGCGAGTGGGGCGGTACCGTGGCCGTTCGCCCGGAGCTCGGCTGGCGCCTGGAGAACTTCGGGTTCGACATCGTGGCCGCGGGCCTCGGGCTGCCCTGGCCCGGCATGGGTGGTGACTCCGCCATCCTGCTGACCGCTCGTTTCCTCCTGGCACTGGGACTGGCTGGGGCGCTCGTGGCGCTCGCCCGCGCGGCGCTGCTGGGGAGCCTGTCCGTCACCGAGCGACGCGTGACGCTGCTGGCCCTGGCGTTCGGCGTCCCCTATGGCGCGTGGATGTTCCTCGGGCAGAACCTGCTCAAGGCACGTCACGCCCTGCCCGTGGTGCTGTCGCTGGCATTGCTGGTGGCGGTGGGCGTGGCGGTGCTCGCGCGCACGAGTCCTCCCCGGGTGCTCCTCCCCCTGGCCGGGGCGCTGACCGTGGCCACCCTGGGGGTGATGCTGCCGGTGGCACTCGAGCAGGGCCGCGAGCCCTCTCCCGCCGCGCGCCTGGTGTCGCACGTGTCCCGCACGCTGCCTCCATCCGGCACGCTGCTCTTCACCGGCGAGGAGGCGCGGCTCTTCGAGCACTACGTGCCCCACTACCGCGCCGGCCGTCCGGCCACGGGCGAGCAGCTGCGCCGCGAGGTGGAGCGCGTGGCCGCGGCGGGTGCGGACGTCTACGTCACCTCCACCGCTCCCGGAGTCGAGGCGCTCGCGGCCCACCTGGAGCCCGTCTCGCGCTTCGCGTGCGACCGGCGCGTGCGCTCGCACGCTCACGACATCATCCTCTTCCACTACCGGCCCGCGCCGCCGGTCCGTCCGCAGAAAGTCCTCTGATGCGCGCTCGTCTCATCCTCGCCTTCGCGCTCTGCCTCGCCGCCTGCAAGGGCCCCGTCCCCGAGGACTTCCGGCCCGTTCAGGAGTCGGCGAAGGGAAACCCTCGCGTCTCCGTGTCCCTCAACCGCATCACCGCCGGCCTCTACCGCGCCATCGCGCCCGCGTGCATCGGGCAGCAGTACACCCTGCGCACGGCAACGGGAGAGCCCATGGACATCCAGCCGGCGGGAGGCCTGTCCATCCTGCCGGGGCAGGTCGTCGAGTTCCGCAACTACCAGCCCGAGGTGCCCACCAACGTCACGTCGCTGTCGGCGCCCGCGGCGCTCTTCAGCCCCAACCTGGTGAAGCCCTACAACGTCCGCACCGAGGGCAAGGAGACGTACTCCTACTGGCGCTACGCGTTCCCCACGCCGGGAGCCTACGAGTACTTCGACACCAACATGGGCGAGCCGGGCCGCAAGGTGGTGGACTCCTACTACGGCACGGTCACGTACGTCGGCGAGTCGAATGCGCCCAAGGCGGTGGTGTGCGTGGATCCACCCAACTGTGTCGCGTCCGCCGAGTGCCTGGCCGGCACCCAGCCCGAGGGCACCGTGTGCTGCACCTGCCTGGGCGTGTGCTGCGAGAAGGACATCCACTGCGCCACGGGCAGGACGTGTCTGCGCGGCCGCTGCGTGAGCTCCGAGACCGGCCAGTGAGCCCGCGTCCAGAAACCCATCCTCCGGCCAGGGCTCGACGCGCCTCTGGCCTCGCTCTCTTCCTCCGCGTGACTTCCGGAGCCACCGTGCCGCGCCGCCTCCCCCTCATCCTCCTGTCCCTGCTGCTCGCGCCCCTGACCGGTCTGGCGCAAGACGAGGGCTCCACGCCCGAGAAGCCAGCGTCGGACGCTCCCCGAGTACCCCAGGAGGAGCAACCGAAGCAGGAGGAGGGCCCGCGCCTGGATCTGGAGGGCCTGGAGGATCCAGCCGCCACGGGCACGACGCCCCCGGCGCCCAATGCCGAGACACCCGGCGAGTCGGCCCAGGAGACCTTCAACCAGCGGCTCCAGCCGACCACCACGCTGACGCAGCGGGCGGCGGCCATCCTCGACCGGACGACGCTGGGCGGCTACGCCGAGCACGACTTCATCGTGCCGGAGCAGGGCAAGAGCACGTTCCGCAACCACCGGTACGTACTCTTCGTCTACAGCCACATCTCCGAGCGCATCTCCACGGCGACGGAGATCGAGTTCGAGTTCGCGGGCAGTCCGCTCAAGCGCGATGGCGTCCTGGGCGCGGGCGAGGTGCTGCTCGAGTTCTCCGTGGTGGACCTGATGCTGACGGACTGGCTCACCTTCCGGGCCGGCGTCATCCTCATGCCCGTAGGCGCGTACAACCTGCGGCACGACGCGCCGGCGCAGGAACTGCCCGAGCGGCCCATCGCATACACCACGGTGGTGCCCACCACCTGGTTCGAGTCCGGCGCGGGCTTCCTCGGAGGCTTCGATCTGGGGCGGGACTGGCGGCTGTCCTACGAGGTGTACGCGGTCAACGGCCTCGACGCGAAGATCCTCGATGGCCAGGGCTTCCGAGCGGCGCGCGGCAGCCACCTGGAGGACAACAACGACGACAAGGCCGTCACCGGCCGCGTCTCCGTCTCGCCCTTCCTGGGGCTGGAGGCGGGCCTGTCCGGCTACACGGGGGCGTATGACCTCGAGGGCCGCCGGGTGAACATGGTCAATGCGGATGTCTTCTGGCGTCTGGGCGCGTGGGATCTCACGGGCGAGGTGGTGCGCGCGTTCATCGATCCCGGCTATGTGCAGGGCTTCCCGGATGGCTCGACGGCCAACACCCGGGACCGGGTGCCGACGGGGATGTTCGGTTTCTACGGGCAGGCCAACTACCGCTTCCGCATCGAGCCCTTCTTCCGGCTGCTCCCGGACGAGTGGCACGACGGCCACTTCACCGCCTCGCTCCGCTACGAGGAGAAGGACACCGACACGGAGTTCGTCACCGCGGGAGATGTGTCGCGGCTGACGCTCGGCCTGAACTTCCGGCCGCTGCCGCCCTACGTTCTCAAGACGAGCTTCTTCTGGGAGAAGAGCGGCGGAGATGGACAGATGCCGCATGCGTGGTCCCGCGACTTCTGGAGCGAGGGCCACTGGAACTTCATGGCCAGCGTGGCCTACCTCTTTTGAAAGCCGGGGAACCGATGCGCGCCTTCTTTCTCGCCACCGTCGTGCTGTTCACCGCCGCCTGTGCCACGCCCAAACGGCCCGCGGGGGCTCCATCGCGCGTCGTCGTGGTGGGCGCATCGGCGGTGTCGAAGCCAGCGCCACGAGGGGTCGTCGGAGACGTGTTTGGCGGAGAGGAGCCGCGCGACGTCGTGGCGCGCGAGGGGGCCGAGGCCCTGCGCTCGCGCGGCTACGAGGTGGTGGCGGCGGAGTCGCTGCTGGGGCCCGCGCCCACGGTGGAGCAGGCCGCGGGGCTGGCGCGCCAGTACAAAGCGGAGGCGGCGGTGGTGCTGGTGCTGACCCGGTTGGACCTGTCCGCGCTGCAGCCGCTCGGCCGGGCCGAGGTGGAGCTGGAGTCGATGATGGTGGGACCGGATGGCCAGGTGCTGTCGAACGGTGAGCGCCGGGGTGCCACCACGGAGAATCTCTATCGCGCGCGGACGGATTGGCGCTCGCATGTCAGGCAGGCCGTCGTCCAAGCGGTTCGGGAGTTGCCATGAGCGTGGTAAGGGGATGGCCCGTGAAGCACTTCTCGTTGGCGCTGGCGGTGTGGTTGTGGATGGGGGCATCGCTGCCCGCGGAGGCAGCGGCCACGTACTTCACCACGCCGCAGGTGCTCAAGGAGTTCTTCCCCAAGAGCCAGCGGGTCTCCTTCCGCAAGGTGAAGCCGGGCCCGGCCGAGCTGGCCGCGTTGCAGGGGCGGCTCGGGTACAAGCCGGCGAAGCCCGAGTACGTCATCTTCGTGGCCACCACGGGGGAGCACGTGGACGGCTACGCGATCATTGACGAGGAGCTCGGGCAGCACGAGCAGATCACCTTCGCGGTGAAGCTGTCGCCCGAGGGCGTGGTCGAGCGGCACGAGGTGATGGTGTACCGGGAGAAGTACGGTGAGGAGATCACCGACGCGCGCTTCCGGCGCCAGTTCCAGGGGAAGACGGCGAAGGACGCGGTGCGGGCGGGGGAGGACATCGACGTGGTGACGGGGGCGACCATCTCGTCGAGGTCGATGGCGGTGGGCGTGCGCCGCGCGCTCATCCTGTTGGACGAGCTCATCCTCAAGAAGCCCGGCGCTGTGTCGAAGGGATAGCCCGCTCGTGCGCCAGTTCGCCCGTCCGTTTCCCATCACCCGCCTCTCGCTGGAGGCCCGCGTCCTCTACACCGGGTTCCTGCTGTTCCTGGTGCTGGGCTTCGTGTCCTCGGCGTGGCTGTACGCGGACTCGTTCGGAAACCTGTCCGGGCAGGGCACGGTCGAGTACTACCGGGGTGGAGCCACGGCCGCCGCGCCCGCTCCCGCGGCGGTGGAAGCGGAGGGAGGCCCGGCGCTGGAGCTGCCCGAGGAGACGGTGGCGGCCGCGCCCATGCGGCTGGAGAAGCCCGCGAGGCAGGTGATGGAGACGTTCCACTTCCACCTGTTCACGGTGCCGGTGGTGCTGCTCATCGTGGGCCACCTGTTCATGCTGACGGCGCTGTCCACGCGGCTGAAGGTGGGCACCATCACGGTGGCCTCGGTGGCGACGTTCGTGCACCTGCTGGCGCCGTTGCTGGTGCGCTTCGTGGGGCCCCAGTGGGGCTGGCTGATGCCGGTGTCGGTGGTGGGGGCGGCGGTGGGGTGGTTGCCGATGCTGGTGTGGCCGCTGTGGGAGATGTGGCGGCCAGTGCAAACTCCGGAGACGGCGACGGGATGATCAGCGTCGTCATCCCCGCTCGCGACGAGGTACGCGCCATCGCTGGAGTGGTGCGAAGGGTGGGCGAGTCGCTGGCGGGGGAGGCGCACGAGATCCTCGTGGTGGACGATGGCTCGCGGGACGGCACGGGCGAGGTGGCGCGTGAGGCCGGGGCGCGGGTGCTGACCCTGACGGGCGTGGGCTACGGCGCGGCGATCAAGGCCGGGGCCGCCCAGGCCCGGGGCCCGCTGCTGGCGCTGCTCGACGCGGACGGCACGTACCCGGAGGCGGCGTTGCCGGAGCTGGTGGCGGCGGTGCGGAGTGGCGCGCGGCAGGCGATCGGCGCCCGGCCGAAGCTCGGGGCCGCCGAGCCCTTCGCGCGCTCGGCGGTGAAGGCGCTCTTCCGGGGCGCGGTGCGGTGGCTGGGCGGCTTCGAGGCGCCGGATTTGAATTCGGGCCTGCGGGTGCTGCGCACGGCGGATCTGCTGTCCCTCGCGCCGGTGTTGCCGGATCGCTTCTCGCTCACCACGACGCTGACGTTGGCGCTGGCGGCGGCGGGAGATCCCATCGTCTTCCTGCCGATCGCGTACCACGCGCGCGTGGGCCGCTCGAAGTGGAGGCCGGTGCGGGACACCTGGCTCATGGGCCGTACGGTGGCGCGAGGCATCGGCTGGCTGCGCGAGGGCCGGGCGCCGGGAGCACTCGCGGCGTTGGAGCTGCCAGCCGTGGGAGGCACGGGGTGAGCGCGGCGACGGTGGTGATTGGCGCGGGGCCCTCGGGGCTGGCCGCGGCGCACGCGCTCGTCCAGGCTGGCAGGCGGGTGGTGGTGCTCGAGGCGTCCGAGCGGGTGGGAGGACTCTCGGGCTCGTTCGACGTGGCGGGCTTCAAGGTGGACTACGGCCCGCACCGGTTGCACCAGGCGGCGGGGCCGGAGGTGCTGGCGCTCTACCGGGCGGCCCTGGGCGGCGCGCTCCAGGTGAGGGCACGCAGCGGCATGGTGCACGTGGATGGGCGGAGGCTGCCCTATCCGCTGTCGCTGCTGGGAATCGCGAGAGGACTGGGACTCGCCGAGGTGGCGAGGCACGGGCTGTCGGCGGTGGTGGCGCGGCTGCGTCCTCCGGAGGGGAACCACTTCGGGGCGGAGGCGGCGCGGCGGCTGGGCCGGCACGCGGCGCGAGTGCTGTACGAGCCCGCGGCGAGAAAGGTGTGGGGACTGCGGCCGGAGGAGCTGGACGCCTCGCTCGGCCAGGCGCGGGTGCAGAAGGGAGGCCCGCTGGGAGTGGTGCGCGCGGCGCTCGGGCGGGGAGGCTCGTTCGCGGGGCGGCGCTACTTCTACCCGGAGGGCGGCTTCGGCGCGCTGGCGGAGGGACTGGCGGAGGGCGTGCGCCGTGCGGGTGGCGAGGTGCGCTGTGGGGTGGCGGCCGAGGGGCTGGTGGTGGAGCGAGGGCGGGTGCGGGCCGTGCTCGTGGGGGGGAGGGAGCTGCCGGCGGAGTCGGTGGTGGCGACGGCGCCGCTGCCGTTGCTGTGCGGTTGGACGGGAAGGGCGGATGCGGCCGAGGGGCTCGACTACCGTTCCCTGACGCTGCTGTACCTGGTGCTCGCGAGGGAGCGGGGCACGACGCAGGACGTGCACTACTTCGCGGACGAGCACCTGCCGGCGAACCGGCTCTTCGAGGCGCGGAACTTCCTGGGTGGAGCGGGTCCGGCGGGGCGGACGGTGGTGGGCTTCGATCTGCCGTGCGCGGTGGGAGACGCCATCTGGCGTGCGTCACCGGAGGAGCTCACGGAGCGGGTGCGTCCGGCGCTGGCGCGGACAGGGCTGGCGGGGGTGGACATCCTCGGGGCCCAGGTGCGGCGCATGGCGACGGCCTATCCGCTGTACCGCAAGGGCTTCGCCGAAGCACGGGCGCGTGCGTTGAATGCATTGAGTGAGGTGGACGGGCTCTACCCATTGGGTCGCGGTGCTCTGTTCGTCCACGACAACGTACACCACGCGTGCGCGGCGGGTTTGGAGGTAGGGAGATTGCTCGTGGAAGGTGCGAGTTCCCGAGTCTGGCGGAGCCGGCAGAAACCCTTTCTCGAAACGCGGATCGAGGACTGACTCGGTGGTATGTCCCCTCTCCCTCTGGGAGAGGGTCGGGGTGAGGGTCTCCCCTCAGCACTCCCGTCACCCTGGAAGCAATGGAGTGGATGTCATGAAGGTGCTCGTCACGGGCGCAGCGGGCTTCATCGGGTACCACGTATGTGAGCGGCTGCTCGCGCGAGGCGACACGGTCATCGGGTTGGACAACCTGGACGCGTCGGGTGACGTGACGCTGAAGGCGACGAGGCTGTCGAGGCTGAGGGCGGCGCCGAGGTTCGGTTTCCACCGGATGGACATCCGCGACGAGAAGTCGTGCCGGGAGCTGTTCGAGGAAGCGAAGCCGGAGCGGGTGGTGCATCTGGCGGCGCGGGTGGGGGTGCGCGCGACGGCGGCCGAGGCGCACGACTACACGGAGACGAACGTCACGGGCTTCCTGCAGGTGCTGGAGCGGTGCAGGCAGGCGAGGGTGGGACACGTGGTGTTCGCCTCGTCGAGCTCGGTGTACGGGATGGGAACGCCGGTGCCCTTCTCCGAGCAGGCGCTGGCGGATCGCCCGCTGAGCCTCTACGCGGCGACGAAGCGGGCCAACGAGCTGATGGCGCACGTCTACAGCCACCAGTACGGGATGCCGGTGACGGGGCTGCGGCTGTTCTCGGTGTATGGCCCCTGGGGCCGGCCGGACATGGCGCCGATGCTGTTCCTCCGGGCGATGCTGGAGGGCCGGTCGATCGTGCTGAACGGCGAGGGGAAGATGCAGCGCGACTTCACGTACGTGGGCGACGTGGTGGAGGCGCTGGTGCGGGTGCTCGACAAGCCGCCCTCGGGAGCGCCGCCGTACCGGATGTTGAACGTGGGCCGGGGCGCGCCGGTGACGATGGCGCGCTTCGTGGACCTGCTGGAGGAGCGGCTGGGAACGAAGGCCTGGGTGGAGTTGAGGCCCGCGCAGCCGGAGGAACTGGAGGTGACGTGCGCGGACGTGACGGCCCTGGAGCGCGAGACGGGCTTCCGTCCCTCGGTGACGCTGGAGCAGGGGCTCACGAAGCTGGTGGCGTGGTACCGGGGTGGCGAGGGCTGAGCTCAGGAGGGATGGGAGACGACGTCCCCGGTGCCCAGGAGCGCATCCAGCTCGCCGCGCTCGTCGAGCTCCATCAGCTCGGAGCAGCCGCCGATGTGCCGCCCGGCGATGAAGATCTGCGGCACCGAGGTGCCGCCGCCCGTGCGCTCCACCATCTCGGAGAAGCGGGCCTCGTCCTCGGTCACGTCGATGTCCTCGAAGTTCACTCCCTTCTCGGACAGGAGCTCCTTGGCGCGTTTGGAGTGGGCGCAGTACGTCTTCGTATAGAGCGTCACGAGACTCATGGGGGAGGTGCCTCCTCGCACCTCCGCCCAAGCTAGTCACGCGCGAGGGGGGCGCGTGGGAAGCGGGGACGCTCGCATGCTCACGAGCCAGGCGGGCGTCACGTCCAGCCGTGAAGACTAGAAGGTCACCGCGAGGCTCACCGAGAGCGAGGTGTCGGTGGGAACCTTCCCCTCGGCCGGCTCGCTGTCGTACTGGAGCAGGAAGGTGGTGTTGATCGCCAGCGCCTTGGTGAGCTTCACGTTGAGCTGCGTCTGGTTGTTGACCAGCAGGCGCGAGCCCTCGATGAGGCTGGGCAGCACGCTGAGCTCCTCCATGAAGGCGACGTCCTTGGTGATGCCGTAGCGGAAGGCCGCGCCGAAGCGGGGGCCGCCGAGGGACACGTCGGGCACATCCATGCGCGTGGGGTAGTACTGGAAGCGCATTTCGCGGGCGTAGCGGAAGGCCAGGTCCGTGCGCAGGAAGGCCTCGCCGCCATCCTTCCGCTTCTCGTCCCACCAGATGATGCCGACACCGGCCTCGCCGGCACCGCGGAACTCGACGCTCTTCACATGGTCCGTGTCCCCGCTGGCCAGCAGGTAGCCACTGACCTTCTGGGTGAAGCGGCGGTCTCCGCGGAGCTGCAGGGCCGCGCCGAGCGCATTCACCAGCGACTCCGGCGCCACCTCTCCGGCCACTCCGGGGGGACGGCTCTCACCGTAAACGCCCGTGGCCTTGACGGAGTAGATCCAGTGCTCCGTCTTGCGCTCCGCCGTGGCCAGGCCGTTGAAGGTGACGGTGGAGGCATTGCCGGTGATGAAGATGAGGCCCAGGCCCACGGTGACGTCCCAGACGTCCTTCTTCGCCTCTTCCTTCTTGTCGGCGGACGTCTCGGGGCCGGCGGACTGCTCGGCGTCGGGCGCCGTCCGCGCGATGCCTTCGGCCAGCAGCTTGATGGCTTCCGCCATGCGGGCGTTGGCCTCGGCGGAACGCTCGGCGGCGGCGGCGGCGCGCTCGGCGGAGGACGCGGCGCGCTCGGCGGCGCTGGCGGCCTGCTCGGAAGAGGGGGCCTGGGCCGGGGTGGAAGGCTGCGCGGCGGCGGGGGCCTGGAACGTCAGGAAAGCGGAGAGGAGGGTGTGAACGGGAATCACGGCGTACTCATGAGGTGGAGATTGACTTCAGCGGCCAGGCAGGAACGGCACTCGCGAGGCCGCTGGTAGGACGCGGAGTCTTCTACCAGGGATGCCCCGGGCGCAATGTCCTGTTTCCATCACTGAAGCCTCGTCATGCACGGGCCGGACCAACCCCGTACCATGCGGAACCCCGCGAGAAGAGAGGTGTTCGGACGGGTGCTGACAGGCGGGGTCCCCGCTGACACTCGGGCCGACGTGTCAGCCGGGTGCTCCGACATGTCGCCGCGCGCGTGCCGGGAGCCCGGAGCTGGCTACCGGTAGGTGATGAGCGCGCGCCGCGAGCCCTCGAAGTGGCCGTGCTCGTTGAGCGTGGAGAGGTAGCGGCCCCGCTCGCTGTAGATGACCTTGGTGATGCCGCAGTTGGCGAGCGTCCAGTTGAGGCGGAACGCGTGGCTCACGGGGATCTGCAGCAACTCCCGGCAGATGGCGGTGATGGGCCCGCCGGAGGTGAAGACGATCGCGGTCTTGCTGGACCCGAGCCGCCGGGTGAGCTCCTCGAGGGCCCCCAGGCAGCGCGCCTGGAAGGAGGACCAGGGCTCCGTGTACTCGGCGTCGTGTCCTCCCGCGGTCCAGCGCGCGACGGCCTGCGTGAACATCTCCTGGAAGGCCCGGCGGGGATCCGGCGCCGTGCTGATCGCCTCCACCATCCGGGCGTGGTCGGCGAAGCGGGGCTCGAAGCGGGCGATGATCTCCTCGTGGTCGAACTCATCGAACCCGGCCAGCCGCTGGGGGACGAGGGAGAGGCCCATCGAGGAGAGGCACCCCTCCGCCGTCTGCGCGTGGCGCTTCAGCGTGCCGGTGAAGACGGCGTCGACCTCGGGAACGCGCGTGCGCAGCGCCTCGCCGAGCACCCGTGCCTGTTCGAGCCCTGCGTCCGAGAGCGCGTCGTAGTCCGCCGCGCCGAAGGAGGCCTGTCCATGGCGGACGAGGTACACGGCACCCATCAGCGGCCCCCCTTCTTGATGATGCTCCGGCAGCGCCAGTCGAAGGAGTTGACGAGGATCCAGAAGTTCTTGAAGGCGGGGTTGCGCGTCTGCTTGTGGTGGTAGCGGTAGTAGATCTGCTGGGCGATGACGGCGAGGCGGAACAGGCCGTAGACCTCGTAGAAGGTCCAGCTCGCGGGCTTCAACCCGGTGCGCTCGAGGTAGTAGGCGACGACCTCCTCGCGCCGGAGCATGCCGGGCAGGTGGGTGGGTTGACGGCGGGTCATGCGCATCAAGAAGTTGTCGTCCGCGTGCACCCAGTAGGCGAGGGTGTTGCCGAGGTCCATCAGCGGGTCGCCCAGGGTGGCCATCTCCCAGTCGAGCACGCCGATGACCTCGGTGGGGCCCTCCGGGTCGAGCACCACGTTGTCGAAGCGCCAGTCGTTGTGGATGACGCAGGTGGCGATGTCGTCGGGGGTGTTGGCCTCGAGCCAGTCGCGCACGTACCGGAAGCTGGGGACATTCCAGGTGCGCGCCTTCTCATAACGGTCCGACCAGCCCTCGATCTGCCGCCGGGGGTAGCCGGTTCCCTTGCCGAGCGACTCGAGCCCCACGGCCTTGTAATCCACCCGGTGCAGCTCGATGAGCTTGTCGATGACGTTGAGGCACAGCCGCCGGGTCTGGGCCGCGTCCAGGCGCAACCCGGGGGGCAGGCGCGAGCGGGGGATGAGGCCGGGGATGCGCTCCATCACGTAGAACTCGGCGCCGATGACGGCGGGGTCCTGACAGAGCCCGACCATGGTGGGCACGGTGGGGTAGGAGGGCTTGAGTGCCTTCTGCACCGTGAACTCGCGAGCCATGTCGTGCGCCGACTTCGCCTTGGTGCCGGCGGGAGGGCGGCGCAGGATGAGGTCGCGGTTGGCGTACTCGAGGCGGTAGGTCCAGTTGGAGGCGCCGCCCGCGTACTGGGTGACCTTGGGAGTGCCTTCCAGCGCCGGCACCTGGGTCTTGAGCCAGGCGTCCACGGCGGGAACATCGAGCTCCTCGCCCGTGCGGACGGCCCTGGCCTCGTCGAGGGGAATGGTGGATGACATGGGTCCTCGTCGCTCAGGTCCGCGGGGCCTCGACGTGGCCGCGCATCCTGCGGGTGCGCTTCTGCATGAACGAGGCATAGAGCCCGCGCGGCAGGAGCCGCTTCATCAGCCAGGCCTGACGGCCCTCCCGGTGGGGGAGGACGTAGAAACCGCGCTTCTCGACCGCCTGGAAGACCTGGCCGGCGATGTCGTCCGCGGTGATGGGCGAGCGATCGAGCAGCTTGCCCATGGCCTTGCGCAGCCCGGGGTCGGAGGTGCGCATGGACTCGGCGAGGTTGGTCTTGAAGAAGGAGGGGCAGACGACGCTGACACCGATGTGGTCATCGGCGAGCTCGTTCTGGAGCGTCTCGGACAGCGAGACGACGGCGGCCTTGGACGCGTTGTAGCTGCTCATCTTCGGCACATCGAGCAGGCCGGCCATGGAGGCCACGTTGACGAAGTGCCCGTGGCCCTGACGCTTGAACATCGGCGTGAAGACCTTGCAGCCGCGCACGACACCCAGGAGGTTGATGTCGAGGATCCATTGCCAGTCGGAGAGCTCGACATCCTCGATCGCGCCGGCCTGGGCGACGCCCGCGTTGTTGACCACCACGTCGACGCCGCCCCAGTTCGCGGCGAGCCACTCGGAGGCCGCGCGCAGATCCTCCTCGCGCGTCACATCACAGCGGAGATAGTGGGCGTGGGAGGTGAGGACCGTGAGGGCCGCCACGGTCTCCGCCCCGCGCGCGTCGTTGACGTCGGCGACGCAGACCCGCCAGCCCGCCCGGGCGAAGCGCAGGGCGATGGCGCGCCCGAGCCCGCTGGCGCCGCCGGTGATGAAGATGCGCCGGGTGCTCATGACTCGCGGCTCCTGGAGAACCCGCGCCGGGCGAGCTCGATGCGGGCGATGACGCCCTTGTGCACCTCGTCCGGTCCGTCCGCCAGCCGCAGACTGCGCGCCTGGGCGAAGAAGCCCGAGAGCGGCGTGTCCTGGGACACTCCGGCCCCGCCGTGGATCTGGATGGCGTCATCCACGACTTTCTGGAGCACGTTGGGGGCGACGACCTTGATGGCGGAGATCTCGTTCATCGCGCCCAGGGCGCCCAGCTCGTCCAGCTTCCAGGCGGCGTAGAGGGTGAGCAGGCGGGCCTGGTCGATCGCGATGCGGGCCTCGGCGACGCGCTCGCGGTTGCCGCCGAGGTTGAGCAGGGGCTTGCCGAAGGCGGTGCGCTTCATGCCGCGGTCGATCATCAGATCGAGCGCCTGCTCCGCGGCGCCGATGCAGCGCATGCAGTGGTGGATGCGGCCGGGGCCGAGACGTCCCTGGGCGATCTCGAAGCCCATGCCGGGGCCCCCGATGACGTTGGCGAGAGGTACCCGCACGTCGTGGAAGTGCACCTCGCCGTGGCCGTGGGGCGCGTCGTAGTCGCCGTACACCGGGAGCATGCGCTGGATCTCGACACCGGGAGCGTCCAGAGGCACCAGCACCATCGAGTGCTGGTGGTGGCGGTCCGCCGCCGAATCGGGTGTACGGGCCATGAAGATGGCGATCCGGGCCCGGGGGTTGCCGAGGCCGCTCGACCACCACTTCTTCCCGTTGAGCACCACCTGATCGCCCTCGACGACGACGGTGGCCTGCATGTTGGTGGCGTCCGAGGAGGCCACATCGGGCTCGGTCATGCAGAAGACGGAGCGGATCTCCCCGGCGAGCAGCGGCGTGAGCCAGCGGGCCTTCTGCTCCTCGGAGCCATACTTCCAGAGCACCTCCATGTTGCCGGTGTCCGGGGCGTTGCAGTTGAAGACCTCCGGCGCCATGAAGCTGCGCCCCATCTCCTCGGCGATGGGCGCGTACTCCAGGGTGCTGAGGCCGGCGCCGAGCTTCGGGTCGGGAAGGAACAGGTTCCACAGGCCTTCCGCCCGGGCACGCGCCTTGAGCTCCTCCATGAGGGAGGGCACCTTCCAGCGCCGCCAGTCGCCGCCATGGTCCGCCGCGCGGACCTGCGCCCAATACTGCGCCTCCACCGGCTGGATGTGGTCGCGGATGAAGCGCTGCACGCGCTCGCGGTACTGCTTGGAACGGTCACTCGGCTCGAAGTTCATGAGGGGCCCCTTCGGTACGGCGGCGATCCTGCGGTCGAGGGCCTTGATGAAGCCAGTGAATGTTGGTCATGTGTTGCCATGAACGAGGCTCATGAATCGGGGTGGCTGGCCCAGCTCGACCTCAACCTCTTCCGGGTGTTCGACGTCATCTACCGGGAGCGGAACCTCACGCGGGCCGCGGAGATCCTGTTCCTCAGCCAGTCGGCGGTGAGCCACGCCCTGGCGCGCCTGCGCGAGCAACTGGACGATCCGCTCTTCGTCCGCCAGGGGCGCGGTGTGGTGCCCACCCCGCTCGCCGAGCGCCTGGCACCTGGGATCCTGGAGGCGCTCGCCCTGCTCCAGCAGGCCGTGCATCGCACCCGTCACTTCGACGCCCGGCGCGATGTCGTCCAGGTCACCGTCGCGATGAACGATGTGCTCGAACCGTCGCTCCTGCCGCAGCTCGTCACGCGCCTGCGCGAGAGCGCCCCGCAGGTCCGGATCGCGAGCGTACGGCTCGACCGGGCCGGGCTGGAGAGGGATCTGGCGTCGGGGAGACTGGACCTGGCCATCGACGTGGCGCAGTCGACCGGCGCCGACCTGCACCACACGCCGCTGCTGCGAGACACCTTCTGCGTGGTGAGCGCGCGGCGGAGGAAGCTGGATGTATCGGCCTATCTGGCCGCCCGGCACGTCACCGTGTCCTCACGGCGCACGGGCCTGACCCTCGAGGATCTGGTGCTCAGCCGTCTGGGTTACCAGCGCGAGATCGCCTTGCGCTGCCAGCACTACGAGGCGGCGTGCCGCGTCGTCGCTGACTCGGACCTGCTCCTCACGATTCCACGGCGCCAGGCGGAGGCGCTCAGCGCCACCCTTGGCATCCGGCTCCTGCCGATGCCAGTGATACTCCCTCCGGTGGAAATCCACCTCTACTGGCACCGACAGGTGGATGGTGAGCCACGCAACCAGTGGCTGCGCTCGGAGTTCCTGGCCCTTGCGAGAGGGCTGCTCAGAGGCTGACGGAGCGCTCGACGACGAAGCGAACGCCCACGCCCGTCCGGGTCGGTTCCACCTGGGCGCGCCATGCACAACCCCGGCGGGAGCTCCCGCAGACCACGGGCCCACCCGCTTCCGTCACCGCGCGGGTCCATTCACCCCCGAAACGGAAGAGGTCTCCGCATCCCCAGGGGGACGTGGCTCCGGGCGATGACTCCATCCCGTTTCCCCAGGGGAACAGGCGCCCGTCCGGACCGCGCGCCGCCATCTCCCACTCATCGGCGGTCGGCAACCGGAAGCGCACGCCGAACCTCTGGCTCAGCGTGGCGGCCCAGGTTTCCGCCTGCTCGAAGGTGAGGTGGAACGGCCCCTCCTGTTGCGGAGGCGAAAACCATGTCGCCGTGATCAGGAAGCCCGCCGGGGGAGTGACGCGCCGGATGGGATTCGGGACGGCCATGCCGGGCTGTTCGTCGCCCAGCCAGTGGGGGAGGGGAGGAACCCATGCCAGGGGCAGCGCCAGCGGCTCGAACCGGTAGCCCTCTGGCGTGGCCAGGAGGGTCCGGGGCAGGGGGGGCGGCGGCGGACCGGCGGGCGTTGGTGGCAAAGGCTCGGTGAGGGCCTGGAAGAGCAGGAACACATGGTCTCGAGCGACCGGGTTCCCGAGGATGCAGCGGGCCACCTGGAGCTGCTCGCGTTGAGCGGGCAACGTCACCGCGGACTCGGACGGCAGAGGTTGGCCCGCGAGGAGGTGCAGCACCGCCCGGCGCGCCGTCTCGAACAGGGGAGCATCGTGGCGCGTGGGCCCGAGCCCTCCCTCGTTGGAGAGCCTGCAGCTCCGCACGCCGCCCGCAAGACGGCGGGCACCGTAGCGGCCGGTGAGGAGCAACGCCGTGGCGCGCACCTCCCAGTCTGGATCCTCGAGCGCGGCTTCGAGTACCTGTTCGATCCTGGCCGTCAACGCCGGGTGGTCCTTCCCGAGCCAGCGCAGTATCTGTCTGCGGGTGCGAGGGTCCGGCGTGGCGAGGAAGAGCGCCAGGGCGTCGTCCATTCCTCCGCGCGCGGGGGCCATCTCCGTGAGCGCGTGCTCGAGGATCTCCCGCGCGAGCTCGCGCACCGAGGGGTCGGCATGTTCGAGCTGAGCGAGCACTCCCCGCGCCAGGCTGCCGTCGCGTAGGAGGCCCGCCATCCTGAGGCCCTGGCGCACCTCGTCAGGCGCCGTGGCCCGGAGCAACCGCTCCACGCCGGAGCGGGTGACGGCCGGCAGGTTGCGCCCGAGTGCATCGGCGTGAGCCAGCGCGTCGGGGCCACGCACCTCCAGGAACCGGACCCCCGTCTCGGGTTCGAAGGTGTAGTCGATCTCGCCATCACGCTCGGGCAGAGACCAGCTCACGAACACCGGCTCGGACTGTCCCGCGTTCATCGCGGCGCGGTCGGGCTCTCGCGTCCAGCCCTCGGATGCGAGCAGTGCCTCGAGTGCCGCCAACCGCGCCTCGGGAGCGAGGACGACCACGGCCGCTCGAGGGCTTCGCTCCGCGGGCCAGTGGAGCGTCACTCCAGGACCTCTTCCGTCTGGGTGGCGTCCTTCTGGAAGAAGACTCGCGCTCCCACGTCCAGCAGCGGTCTCTTCTCGCGCATCGCCATCTGCTTGTCGAAGAAGACGACGCGCACCGTGTCGATCTGCCGGCCGTCGGCCAGCTTCTTGTCCTGGATCTGATCGCTGAGCGCGTTGATTTCCCAGAGGTGGATGTGCTCGTCCGGCTCCACCAGGCACGAGTACTCCACCGTGCGTGACGTGGCCTCGTAGCCGACGGGCAGCAGGCGTGGCTCCCCCGCGGAGTAGAGGGGGCGCTCCTCGGGCCGGATGCGCGGCGAGAAGTAGCGCGTGCGCTGGGGCCTGGCGGCGCGAGCCATCGTGGCCTGGTGTTCCAGCACAGCGCGCAGGTAGGAGACGTTGTCGGAGGCGTTCATGGCCCTGAACAGCAGCACCTGCTCCCCCACCTGTTCGCGTCTGTCCCAGGCGGCCCAGAACGCCTGGGGATCCTCATACTCGGCGGCGACCTCGCGCTCCGTGGTCACCACGACGTGGCGATCAGTCTTGGCGATGGGGACTTCAGGGAGACACTCCGCGCCACCTCCCTGCCTGCGCACCGAGAGCGTCTTGATGCCGCCTCGGCGCAAGAGCTGGTGGGCGATGTCCGCGAGCGCGGCCAGACGGCCCCCGAATTCGGAAGCCCTGCTACTTCCCACGTTGAAGTCGATCTTCACGCCCCAGGGAGACTCATTATTGTAGATCATCGCCTCCCGCTTCTCCCCCGAGAGCACGACCCGCACGCTCTGCGGCTGCTGCGAGCGCATCCGCGTCAGGGCCGCTGGCCACTCCTCCATTGTCTGCCGTGCGGCGCTCTGCGGGCTCGCCCAGGCGACAATGGGACCGGCGCCGGCGTCGGCGATTGCCGCGAGGCAGGTCTCGACCACGTCCGCCATGCGTTCCCGTTCCAGCGACGCGTGCAACATGAGGCCGTCTGGAATCATTCCATGCTCCTATCCAGCCAGGTGAAGTTCCCTTCACCATCGAAGTACGCGATGAAGATGCGGTCGCTGATCTTGTTTTCGGTCATGTGGTTGAGGGCGCTCTGCGCGGCTTCATGGTTCTCGAAGACGTAGATGAGACCCTGGTAGGTGCCTGACTTCGTCGAGATGGTGCCGTTGACCACCTTATTCGAGTAGGCAAGAGCCTGCTGGGGATCGTAGGGATGGCGGCCCGCCTTGTCCTCCACCAGGTACTTCGAGTCCGGGCCTCCGGAAGGACCTCCTCGCTGGTTTCTGGAGATGAGCACGACACCGTCGGCCTGCGTGCCGTCCGGGAGCACCGCGGACTCCTTGATGGCCTGGAGGCCGGGAATCGTCGAAGGCCGTGGCTCGCCCGTGACCGGGTCGGCACCCAGGCCCATCAGGGCCTCGCGGTATTCGCGGAAGAGTGTTCCCGCCGTCGAGCTGTCGGGGACCAGCCGCGCCCGGGTGACATTCCCGGTCGCGTCCCGCTCATGAACCACGAACTCCCGCAGCACAGCCATCGGGTTGTCCTGCTGGCGCACGAACTGGAGCATCTCGCGGCGCATCCGGCGTACGAAGTTGCCGTAGGCGGAATCGGTATAACCGGGGGCCAGGTCGTCGAGGATGCTCTTCACCTGCTCCTTGGAGAGGCCCATCCGGTTCATCACCGTGACCCAGTCCCGGAGCTGGCCCGCTTCGCCATCCGAGAACTGACGTGGCTTGCCGTCTGGTCCGAGAACGCCTTCGTTGATGACGTCTTCCAGCGGCTGGAAGCCCTTGCGAACGGTCGGGTTCGCCGCGTCGCGCTGGGCCGCCGCTTTCTGGCGATCGGCCAACGTCCGGCGCTCGACCGTCTCCTGCCGCAAGCCCCACCGGATGTCCCCCTCCGGTTTCTCCAAGGGATCCAGCCTGAGCTTGACTCCTTGTTCACCGCTGTATCCGGGTGCCCGCTCGATGGTGACCGAGCCATCCGCACGGCGGCTGTAGCGCCACTTGTCCCAATCGAGCGGGGGGTAGCCGAAGGGTTGCCGCTCGTCGAGCAACCGGACTTCATGCCGCTTCTGTCCGTCCACTTCGACCTCGACCCGCGTCCATCTCTGGTGCTCACCCGGTTTCGGAGCGTCAGCGCGTTGGACCGGATGCCACTCGCCATTCGAGCGCCTCCAGAACCAGTGCTGGCCTTCCTCGGACGGATAGTCGGCGGGAACGGGCTTCTTGGCCGCGACGTAGCCGACGCCGGGCTCGAGCTCCATGGACCGGACCACCTGCTCGAAATGGGTGAGCTGGTCCTGCAGCATGGCCATCTCGATGGCGATGTGCTGGCCCTCGGGGGTGTCGATGCCGCCCGCCCGTTGGAGCGCGGCCGCCCGTTCCTGGATGATGCGCGGGAGCTTCTCCACCTCGAGCCGGGCCTCGAACGCCGTCGTGCCGGGGCCCGCTTTCTCTCCGTGAAGGCCGAACCAGGTGCCGAGCCGGTCCTTGAGCCGCAGGACGCGCCCGCTCGCGCCCTGCAGCCGGCGCATCGCCCGGGCCGTGTCGGCGTGCATCTCGATGTCGATGGCGCGCGCGTTCGGTCCGATCTCGATCCACGTGCCGACGATGAGCCCATCGTGCTCGATGTAGTGGACCTGGACGGTCTCTCCCGTGAGCTTGGGGTTCACCTCGATGGGGACGCGGTTGCGCAGGTCGCGCGGCAGCGCCTCGGCGGGGTTCTTCGTCCTTCCGTGCGTGCCGGGCTCCACCCGCTCGGCCAGATGCGAGACCAGCTCCCGGACGGAGGCGGGGTCGGCGCCCGCCCGCATGACGACGTGCGCCTGCCCGTCGCGCACCACGATGGCCGCGTGCCCGTCCGGCGACATCGTCGCGTCACCCGAGGCGCGTAGCCGCTGGAACTCGATGGGCCCGAGCACCGTGACGGGGACATCCGAGACGTCCGGGTGCCCCCCGGCGCGCAGGCTGTCGGATACCTCGCCCTGTACGCTCTCGCGGTAGGTGCGCGCCTGCTCGTAGTCGGCCAGGGCCTGGGCGTGCTCGCGCGCGACGGTGGCGTCGAAGTCCGCCTCGGTGCGGCCCGGGTGCATCTCCAGGTATTCGCGCAGGTGCGCCTGCCGCTGTTCGCCGGTGAGCCGCTCGGGTGGCATCGGGTGGGTGTCGACGCCCAGCCTCGGCCCGCGGATGAAGCCCCACACGTGGCCCGCCGAGGCGTGTGCCCCGCTCATGGCGAGCCCCATGACCGCGCCGTGGAGGACCTGCTCTCCGCTGGAGCCCAGGATGTTGAGGAGCGGGTTGCCGCCCTCCCAGTTGCGGCTCTCGAGCGCGCTGCCCACCACCGCGCTGGGAACCGCCTGTACCACGTTCTCGACGGTCTGCGAGATGGCGTGGGCGGCCAGGCGGCTGTACCAGCTCGCCTCCTGCGCGGCCATCCGCTCGAGGAACTCGATGGCGTGCACCGACCGGGTGAGACGCCCCACATCCCCCAGCCGCGACATCTGCCGGACCGTGAAGTCGCGCATCCGGGCGAGGATCTGGCGCTGGGCCTGCTGCGCCACCTGCCGCTCGGCCACGCTGGTGGCGACCTGGCGGATGCCCAGCAACCGGTTGCCCATCCCGGCCGTGAGCGCCGCCACCACCGCGTCGACGACGCCGACCGCCATGTCCGTGTACATCTGCTGGCGGCCGTAGGCCCGCCCCATGAAGAGGGCCCGCGTCCCCATGGAGGTGGCCGTGGAGGCCAGCGAGGCGATGATGGCCAGCGCCACCGCCGCCGACGCTCCTCCCGTGAAGATGGCGCCCACCGCCCCGACGACGACCGCCACGGCGATGGACGCGGCGTTCGCGATGGACTCCGTGACGGACGCCACGGCCTCCCGATGATCCTGCGCCGCCTGCTGGACGACCTCCGCGTGCACACGCGTCTCGCCGATGGCGGCGAGCATCCGGTCCGGATCCTCGCGCAACCGTGGATCCCTCAGCCGCTCGCGCTGCTCGCGCAGCTGCTGGAGGCGGTGCTCCATCGTCGCGCGCTCGGGATCGGCCACCCACCCGGTGAGCACGCCGGAGTCGCGCTGCAGCTGGACGCGCATGGACTCCTGCGCAACGAGCTCGTCCAGGGTCTGGGGCCGTCCCCGCAGCGCCACCTGCACGTCCACCGAGTGCTCGCCGCTGGCGGCCGAGAGCGCGGCCTCGTCGAAGCTCCGCCCGCGATGGTTCGCCTCCCAGCGCTCCCGCACACGTTGCAGCTCGTCCGGAGGCAGGTTCTGGAGCGATTGCAGGATGCGATCGCCCTCTCCGGCGCGCTCGGCGAAGTCGAACTGCTGGTAGGCGTCCAGGTAGCCGCCCTGCCGCAACCGCGTCAGGGCCTCGTCGCGCCGGTCGCCGCCGAACCCGAGGATCTGGTTCTGGACGTTCTCGCGAACCACCTGTTCGACCGTCTCGCCGTACCGTTGCTGGTACCCGGCGGTCATCGCCGTCATGTACCCGCTGGCGCGGCGGCGGGCGAGCTCGGTGATCTCCCCTTCAATCTGCTGTTCCACGAGCTGCTGCTCGCGGAAGTAGGTGTTCTCGTCCCAGGGCGGCCGTGCGCTGGCGGCGCGTGCGCGCAGGTCGCGCTGGAGATCCTCGCGCCGCCGGGCCAGCGCCGCCACCTCGGGCGACACCGCGCCGCGGTCCCGCGAAGCCGCCGAGGGATCCTGCAGGGCCCGTCTCTCCGCCTCGAGATCCCGGCGGGTGTCCTCGAGTGCCCGGGTGTACTGGGACTCGATCGTGCTGTTGATCTGCGTATCGCTGGATTGGAACAGCGACTCGCGCTCGATGCGGATGCGAGCGGCGTCGGCCGCGGACTGGTTGGCCTCCGAGAGGGCCACGAGCAGATCGCGCTCGCCGCCGAAGGTGGTGCGCTCGATGCTCTGCTGGAGGGAGCCGCGCGGCACCTGCTGGTAGCTGCCGTCGGGCTGCGGGACGAGCACGGGCTCGTTCGCGTAGCGGGCGTCGTACTCCCGCGTGACCTCCCGGGTCCGGCGCGACATCTCCTCCTGCATCCGCGCGGTGGTCCACCCCTCGCGCTGGGCCTGCTGCTGCACGTCCTGGGAGATCTGCTGGTAGACGGCCTCCGCGTCCTGGCGCCGGCTCGAGCCGCCGAAGTACAGCGCCTGGTCGAGCGCGATGGCGTCGGCGCGGGCGACGTTGAGCTCGAAGAGCGCCGTGGCCCGTTCCGTGTCGTGGGTCGTCGAGGTGGTCCAGTCGCCCAGATCCTCGAGCACGTCCGTGCGCAGATCCTGGTGGTAGCGCTCACGATAGATGCGCTCCACCGCGTCCCGCTGCTCGCGCGTGAGCCCGCGCAGGGCCCGGAAGATGGCGGCCTCGTCCGTGCCGAGGCTCGTGCCCAGGAACTGCTCCTGTGTGGCGGAGAAGAGCTGCGCCGCGAGCGCCTCCTCCTGCCGGCCGGACAGCAGCGCCTGTGCCCGGTCGAACTCCCCCTCGTGGAGCTCCGAGCGCAGATCGTCGTCGAGCTCGTCGCCGAATGTATCCTTGTAGTACTTGCGCAGCGCGAGCGCCTGGAACTCGTTGAGACCGCCGAGCTGCTCCATGGCCGCCTCGGTCTCGTTCATGCCGAAGATGCCGCCGTGGAGCGCCCGGTTGATGGCGTTGCCACGCTCGCGAACGCGGCTCGGGTTGAGCGGCCCGCGCTGGTTGCCGATCGTCTCGAGCTGGTCGACCGAGCACCTCTCGAGGACGAGGGCCCGGAGCCGCTGCTCCAGCTCACTGCGGCGGCTGGCGAGCAGCCGCGCGCGGACCGCGGCCGCGACGATGGCGATGGGATCGACGGGACGGCTCCGGTCCCGGTGGAAGAAGGCCCGGACGACGGCCTCCTGCTCCCGCGTCAGGCGGTTGGCCTCGAGTACCTGCTGCTCTGAAATCCCGTGCGCCTCGGCATCCTGCAGCCGCGTGAGCAGGTCGAGCTGCTCGCCGACGAGCGCGGCGGTCTCCTGGTTGCGCAGCTCCTCCCAGGCCTGGGCGTTGGCGCGAGCCTGCTCGGACCAGTCCGTCCAGCGCTCGAACAGGCGCGTGAAGAAGCCGCGGGTCTCCCCCGTCTGGGTGGCGGCCCAATCGCGGATCTCCTCCCGGGCCTGTTCGGCGGCCTGGTCGAGGCCCTCGGTGAACGACTGGGACTCGCGCTGGATGGCCGTGCGGAAGTCACCGAAGGTGCGCACCACCTCGTCACGGCGCTCGCGGCCCCAGTCCTCGCTGGTCTGGATGAGGGCCTGGAGCTGCTCGGGGGTCTGGTCGGCGGGAGGCGCCTCCCGCAGTTGGAAGACGTCACGCTGGGTGACGGCCTCGTACGCGCCGGTGTATTCGGACTCCCGGGGGGCGAGCTCCGCCTCGCGCGTCTCCCGGGCCTGGCGGTAGCGAGCGCTCTGCCGGGCGGCCATGCGGTTGACGTTGGACAGGAGGCGATCGCGCTTCACCCGGACGAGATCCTCGGGGGTGCCACCCGCGAGGCTCGCCTGGACCGCGTCGGCCTGTGCGTCGAGGCGTTGCCGCTCGGTGGCGACGGTGCTGGACAGCTCCTGACCCGCGGAAGAGAGGGACTGGGTCTGATCGGCCACGCACTGGTTCACGTCCGATGACGCTTGCTGGGCCTGCGCCGCGAGCTGCTCACGCCGCAGGAGGACGGCCTCGTCGAGCTGCCGGCCCGCCACGCCCGCCTCGGTGGCGATCGTGCCAAGCTGCGCGCCGAGGCTCTGCTCGAGCTCGGGAAGCATCTCGGCCTCGCCGAGCGACTCCTGCCCCTGGGGCGGCTCTCCCCCCATGAGCGCCAACCGGACGTCGCGGAGCATGTCGCGCGCCGTCGTGGGCACGTCCGCCATCAGGCTGGCGAACACCTCGATGGCCTGGGTGCGCGCCTGTCCGGCCAGGGGCTCCGGCTGGGGCGGCGCCGGTTGCTGGAGGATGATGGGAGGGCCGGCTTGTGGCGCCACTTCCTGCCGCTGCAGGAGCCCCTCGCGGATCGAGAGCAGTTGCATGCGCGCCTCGTCCCGCGGGTCGCTCACCGGAGGCCCCGCGTCGAGGGCACCCCGGACCTGCTCGAGCCTCTCGGCGGAGAGAGGGCGCTGGCCGAGGCGGGGCATGTTCCCGCGCGGGCTGAGCTGGAGCGCGGGGAGTGTCTGGTTCGACAGGGTCCGGTTCGAGGCCTGCTCGACCAGGAAGGTGGCGTGGGGGACGGGCTCCTCCGGGGTCGCCGCCGGAATGGCGGGCACGCCCGTGGGGAGTTGCGGCACCTGCTGCTGGGCCGACGCGGGCACGCGCACACGCACCACGTGCACCCGATCGACGCTCTGCTCTCCCTCGCGCTGGACCCGCGCCATGCCCGGTCCACCGCTGACGTGGGGGTTGGGAATGGCCTCCACGCGCCGGCTCACCTGGGTCCGGAACTGTGCGAGGGCCCGTTCCGGCTCGGGTGGCGGCGAGTCCTGGGCCATCGTGAGCCCGGTCCCCATGCCTTCGTCCGTCACCGCTTCGGGTTCGGCGGCGGGCTCGCTCTCCACCCCGGCCACGGCACCGGAAGGCGCACCCTCCTGTGCGAGGCCCTCCGTCCCGGAGACCACGGGGCCCGGTTCGAGGGATTCGCCCGTGGAGACCTCCGGCGCGGCGAGGTCCGCTCCCGTTGCCGCCTGTGGCGGGAGCGCCTCGGGGGCTGGGGTGAGCGCCTCGTCCGATTCGAGCTCCAATTCCTCCGAAGGTGCCTGTTCCTCCGAGGGTTCCTGTTCCTCCGAGGGTGCTTGTTCCTCGAGCGGAACGGGAGCCGGTGGGGTGGGCGTGGAAACGGAGCCACGCAGGAAGAGCGGGACGGAGGACTCCCGGGGCCCACCGCCGAGGAAGAGCGGGACGGAGGACTCCCGCGGCTGGCCACCCAGGAAGAGCGGCAGCGAGCTGGTGGGTCCCACCGTTCCGGTCTCGGACGTCGAAGCCACCTCCTGCTGGGCGGCTTCGGCACGATGCTGGAGGCGCTCCTGGAGCTCCTCGGGCTCGGCCTTCCGCTTCCTCGGTTCGAACGTCCGTGACATGGCTCGTACGCCTTCTGGTGTGCGGTGGCTCTACGAACAGCATCCCCCACGATGCGGTTCCTGCCTCCTGATGAGCGGGTGGTAGTAGAGCTCGTACGTTCCCTTTCCGATGTTGCTCGAACCACCCACGATCAACAACCGGCCATCCGTCAGCAGGGCCACGTCGTGGAACTCGCGATCCGCGCCCATGGGGACGGTGGTGCTCCATTTCCGGGTGACGGGGTCGTACAGCTCGACCGCGTTGCGGATGCCTCCCAGGTCGCCGCCCGCGTGGTAGCCGCCGGTGACGAGCACGTGGCCGGAATCCAGCAGGGTGGCGGTGTGGTTGCAGCGCTGGAGCTCCATGCCGCCCGTGGCCGTCCAGACCTTGTTCTCGCGGTCGTACAGCTCGGCCGAGCCGTACGAGGCGGTGGAGGTGGCGTTCTTGCCGCCGACGACCAGCACCTGTCCCGACTTCAGCAGCGTGGCGGTGTGCGCGCGCCGGGCGGTGCTCATGTCGCCGACGAGCGTCCAGGTCCCGAGCTTCGCGTCGTACAGCTCGACCGAGGCCAGGTTGAAGGTCTGATGGGTGGTGGTGTCGATGTTCTCGCCACCGGTGACCAGCACGTTCCCATCTGGCAGCAGGGTGGCCGTATGCCAGCTCCTGGGGCTGTTCATGGCATTCGCGATGACCGTCCAGGTCCCGGACTTCGGATCGAACAGCTCGGCGGAGGCGTGCCTCTTGGAGGAGTCGCTCTGGGTCTCCTGGCCACCGATCACCAGGACCTTTCCACTCTCCAGCAACGTGGCCGTGTGCCCGACGCGGCCCACGCTCATGTCGGCGATGGCCGTCCAGTCGTTGTCTTTCGGGTTGTACAGCTCCGCGGTCTTGGGTTGGTCCTCGCCGCCCGTCACCAGGACACGGCCATCCGGCAACAACGTGGCCGTATGCCGGCGGCGATTGGCGTTGGTGGGCTTCGTGGACGTCCAGGTGTCACTGCGAGGGTCGAACACGTCCGCTACCCGATTGAACTCGCCCAGGGCGAGTACCCGGCCATCCGTCAGCCGCACGGCGCGGGGCATGAGATGGGCGCCATCGCGCAGCTTCGTCGGGACGTTGAGTTTCCCCCTGCGCATCCGGAAGATGTGGCGTCCCTCGACGGCGCTGTTCGTGCTCGTGTTGGACAGTCCATCCGCATGGGTGTCGAGCAGCGCGCCGGGGGTGTGGGAGCCGGGGAACTCGAAGAAGGTATGCTCATCGCCCGTTCCCGCCGAGAGGCCCGCCGCCGCGGTCCGCCCTCCCAGGCCTCCCGTCCCTCGGGTGGAGCTTCCGGACTCCCACTCCAGGCGGTCGTAGTTCATGACGATGTCGAAATCGCCCAGCCCCGCGTCACCCCGGTCCACCAACAGGAGCTGGAAGCTGTTGAGCTTGTCGGTACGCTCCCGGTGGTAGCCGACGGAGAGCCAGTTCACGCAGAGGGCCACGCGGCCCTCGAACATCACGGTGCCGTACCCGATGCGCCCCGAATCCTTGGCTCGCGTATCCACGTCCGCCAGGAAGGGAGCGATGATGGGTGGCAGCCCGGACTTCACCTCCAGCCCGGCGGGCATGTACTTGTACAGGGGCTCCCCGAAGGTGACGTTGCCGTTCGTGTTGATGAAGAGGTGCGTGTAGAACTTCCCGAAGAAGTTGACGGGGAAGCCCACCTCGATCGGGCCGCTCGAGCCGTCATCCGTGGCGGGAATCACATGGGCATGGGCGCGCTCGCCCTCGATGATGGCGGGCGGCCTCGTGGTGGTACCGCCGGCATCCTGCAGGATCTCTGACATCCGTCGTCCCTCTCGTCTTCAGTTGCCGCCCGGGCGCAGCTCCGTTGGAACGTGCCGCCCCAGCTTCCTGTATTCGCTCGCGAAGCCCCTCAAGAGATCGGCGTATTCGATGGGCCGTCCCTCCCCGCGTGCCAGCACCGCCGCGAGCAGCACGGCGTTGCGGATGTGCCCGCCGCTCAGCTCCGCCATGGCGGCCAGCCGGTTCAGGTCCTTGGGTGCCACCTGGTGCCCCTCGCCCAGGTGTGACAGCCAGAGCGCGCGCCGCTCCTCCGGCCCCGGCATGGGGAACTCGATGATCGCGTCCAGCCGGCGCATGAAGGCCGGATCGAACCGGCCCTTGCTGTTGCTCGTCAGGAGCGCCACCCCATCGAAGGACTCGATGCGCTGGAGCAGGTAGTTGGTCTGCGCGTTGGCGAAGCGGTCGTTGGAGTCCCGGATGTCCGTGCGCCGGCCGAAGAGCGAGTCCGCCTCGTCGAACAGGAGCATTACCTCGGCGTGCTCGGCGCGTGCGAAGAGCTGGGCGAGGTTCTTCTCCGTCTCGCCGATGTACTTGCTCGTCACGCTGGCCAGGTCCACCCGGTACAGCGGCATGCCCAGCCGCGTGGCGAGCCAGCCCGCCGCCAGCGTCTTGCCCGTGCCGGAGGGGCCCACCAGCAGCGCCGTCACCCCGGTGCGGTAGCGCGTCGTGGCGGAGGCGCCGAGCCCCTCGGCCAGCCCGTCCCGCGAGCGGCAGCGCAGCAGCAGCGCCTCGAGCTCGGCGGAGATGGCGGGAGGGGCCACCAGGGCCTGGTCGCTGATGCGCTCGGGCAGGGCCTGGGCCAGCGCGCCCAGCCCGCCTCCCTCGTCCGACCACGCCGCGTCCAGCAGATCCCGCTCCTCGGGTCTGGACAGGCCCCGCACGGCGGCGTGGCGCCGCGCCATGCGGCCCAGGTGGGCGATCCTCCCGGCACGGTGGCGGTGGGCGCTGGCGAGGTGCTCGGCCAGCGCGGCATCACCCAGCGACGTCTCCCAGAGCGCACGGCGCTCGTCCCGTCCGGGCATGGGCAGGGACCAGGGGAGCATGCTGCCCGTGGGCCATTCGAGGTTACCCTCCGGTCCGCAGGTGAGCAGGACGGGGCCGTCGTAGAAGGGCAGCAGCGGCACCAGCTTGCGCTCGCCAGGGGCCAGGTCGAAGCAGAACACGGGCAGCAGCGAGCGCAGTTGGAGATAGGGGCCGAGCGCGTCGAGCCGGTCGGTCTCGATGAAGAGAGGGCGGCGGCCCAGGGCGGCGGCCAGCGCGGACGCCACGGTGCGGGTCTCGGCCGGCGAGGCGCCGCGCAGCAGCAGCGCGCTCCGCGGCTGGGTGGCGAGGGTGTCCGCGTGGCGGCGCACCTGCTCGAGGACGGAGGCCGGCAGGGGGACCTCGGGGTAGGCGCCGAGCCCGAGCGTCGTCCCGGGCCACGCACCATCCTGGCCCCGGAGGGCGAGGTAGAGGGGCAGGGGGAGCGCGAAGGACTGCTCGGCGAGGGGTTCCTCCGTGCCGAGCCGGGAGAGGAGCCGGCTCTGGAAGGCGGCGCCATTGGAGAGGGCGTGCAGGGGGGTGATGCCCGGGGGAGCCGCCTCGGCGAGGGCCGAGGCGATGAGGCCCAACATGGGACGGGAGGTGCCGGTGGGGGACTGGATGTAGGCGAGGACGCGGCCCACCAGCTGCTCCTCCTCCACGGCCGCGGCGAGCGCCACGGCGAGCTGCTCCAGGAGGGTGAGGCCCAGCTCCCGGCCGAGCCGCACGAGGGGCACGTCCACGGGGGCGGGCTCCTCCATGCGGGCCCGTGCGCCCGCGAGCCAGTCGGAGTGCTGGGCCTCCACCAGGGCCTTGGTCTGGCGCAGGACCTGGGTCTCGAGGTGGGTGTCATCGGCGGCGGCGATCTGCCGCGCCAGTGCCGCCAGGGCCAGGTGGCCGAGGGTGAGGGGCGTCGGGAAAAGGGTGCCCATGGGAGTTCTCCGGCCTTCGAAAGTCATCCGTGCCCTCACGACTCCCCATGCAGGTAATGGAATCTCACCACCCGGCCGAGCCATGGGACCCAGCCAGGATCGATGTCGAGCCCCGCGCTTCGCACGCGGATGTCGGCCTGCTGGATGTCGAACAGGACATCGACATGGGTGCGCGTCGCCGTGATGCGCCCGGGGCGGCACACGAGCTCGTGGAGCCCGAGCCGTGCGTAGCGGCGGCACCACCGCCGTGCCGCTGTCCGCAGGCCCTGGAGCAGCAGCCCGAGGTCGTCCTCCCCGCGCAGCGCGGGCGCGAGCGTGCGCCCCGGCGGAGGGGGCGTTCCTCCGGGTTCCACACCGTAGGTGACGGCGAGCGGGAGTCTCCCCGTTGCGTCGGTGAGCACGGCGCGCTTCGTGGGTTCTCCCTCGTGGAAGGCCAGGGGGGCATCTCCGCTCCTGGCCACCTGTGCGCGCAGGCGCTCGGGAAGGGCGAAGGGGCAGTGCGCGGGTCTCGGACCTCGGAGGCGGGTCTCGAGAATCACGCGCGAGGGGTCCGTCGCGGGGACGCCGAGCCGCTCGGCGATGAACGAGAGGAGCCGGTCCGGCAGGTCGAGATCGATCAGGGACGGGTGCTCCTCGAGAAGCGTGGAGATCCCGAGCCGTTCGAGAACGGGCACCAGGAAGAGCAGCCCACCGGCCGCCGTGGGACGAGGGAACTCCGGCCACGGTGCGTACGGTTCCGTCTCGGGCCTGGAGGGAGCCTCCGTCTCGTGCGAGCCGCGCCCGGTGGAGGGCGGTTCCGCGGCGATGGCCGGAAGGGCGGAGCGGGTGTTTTCCGGCGAGCCCGCGTCCATTCCCGGCGCCTCCGGGACGGGGCGTTCGTGAGCCACGAGCGCGGAGCTGGCCGGAGGCTCCGAGGGGATGGGAGCGGACTCCGGCCCGTGTCGTGGGGTGGTGGGAGCGGACCCGGAGTCCGATCCAGGAGCATCGGCCCTGGGAGGTTTCCCGCTGCCGGCCGGGGAGGGGACGCCGCCCTCGTGCCCGTTCCCCTCGGAAGGGCGCGCCTCGGTGGATCCACTGCGCGCCACGGGTGGGGAGGGCGGTGCTTCGTGTCCGTCCCGCCCCCGTGCCGTCCTGGCCGGTCCGGACACGAGCCCGGTGGCGAGGCGTGCCGCCCGTTCGACCAGCCGGACATCCGCGAGGCGCCCCCATCGATCGATCACGAGCACCACGGCCGTGAGCCAGACCGAGCGCGCGTCCCCGACACCCCACGTCTCCACCCACCGGGCGACCGAGGCACGCAGCGGAGCGGAGGGAAGCACCTCCGCCGTTTCTCCAGGCGCCGGCATCTCGGGCGGAAGAGCCGGGCCCGGCGGTGAGCCTCCGAGGGACTGGAGGAGCACGGGGCCCTCGTCCCACCGCAGGGCACCGAGCAGCATGTCGAGGCCACCTTCCGCGTGCAGGGCCTCGACGAGCCGCACCACGGCAGCGGGTCCGGCGCTCGTCCGGAGCGCGGTGGCGAGCACCAGGCGCAGGGCCTCGTCCCGGGGCTGGGCGGGGTGGAAGCCCGGCACGGCGAGGGGCCAGAACCAACCCGTCACGGGCGCTCCGCGCACCAGGCGCCGCGCGAGCGCGACGGGGGGCTCCGCGTCATCCCGGAAGAAGACGGCGTCACGGTGCACGGCCGAGTCCTCTCCGGCATACACGGCGGATATGGCCAGCTCGCGCACCCGCTGCTCCAGGCTGAGCGCGAGGCTCGCCGGTGGCAGGTGGCCGTGGATGACACCGACCCGGAGAGAGCGGATGAGGAGCACCCGGCCGGGTCCGGCGTCGGGGAACGAGGCGGTGCGCAGGGCATCCTCGAGCAGCAGGGCGCCACGGCGCACGAGGGCGTCGCTCCTGGCCGCCAGACGGACGGTGCCCACGCGCCTCATCGTTCCCCCTACCCGTTGTAGCCCATGAGGGGAATGAGGGCGCTGGCACCGCGGGCGGGATCGGCGAAGCGCGCCGAGGCCTTCTCCTGAAGGTGCACCGTCTCCGACGAGGCCGACAGCACGCGCGCGCGCACCACGTTGGACGCCAGGTCCTCCACCACCGCCTGCACCGTGTGGTCTCCGGAGCGGATCACCACCTGCATGCCGATGCGCACGCGCGCCGGGTCCACGGCCAGCTCGATGGTGCCACCCACCCTGGCCACGGTGGGTTTGGTCACGTGGCCGGAGAGCAGCTCGTTCACGGGCGCATGGCTGGCCAGCAGCAGGCACACGCGCACCAGGTCGTTCATGAGCGCCACGGCCTCGGACTCGGTGGGCACCACGCGCTGGAAGAGCCAGTCCACCAGCATCTGCATCTCCCTCCGGTCGGTGACCTCGAGCTTCTCCCAGAGCGGCAGCCGCGAGAGGTCGCGGAGGTTGACGGGGGTGTCGTACTGGCTCATCTGCTCGGCCCACTCCAGGCGGATGACGGGCAGCACCTCGCCGAAGCGCTGGTAGAGGCCGGTGGCCACCTTGGAGATGTGCTCCAGCTCCGTCGCCGCGTTGCGGCTCACGTCCGAGCGGCCGTGCGCCGTGTCCATGAGGTCACCCAGGGACAGCTGTGCGCGGGCCGTCTGCTGCAGCTCGAGCCAGGTCCGGGTCTCGACGACGGGAGGCTGGTAGTAGACGAAAGTGCTCCGCTGGCGGGCGATGAGGTCCTCGCGGGCCGACAGCAGCCGGGAGAGCCCCTGGACGAGGCTCGTGGAGGTGCGGACGGAGACGAGGGGCAGCGAGATGGGGAGCCGCTGGACGGCGCGCACCTGCGCCCGGACGAAGGTGCGGTGGATGAGCTCGATGCGGTCGAGTCCGCGCAGCAGCTGGGCGGAGAGGGCGAACCACTTGAGGGGCGAGTCGCGGACGAGCTCGACGTAGGCGAGCAGCTCCGGAGGCGCGGCCGCGGTGCTGGCGAGCACCTCGGGGAGGATGTTCTCGACGATGCCCGTGTCGAGCAGGCGGGAGGGAGCCTCGCGGGTGAGCTCGCGCTCGCGCGGGCGCTGGAAGACGAGGAAGGGGACGTGCTGCTCGTACACCTGCTGGCGGCGCTGGTTGATGGTGTTGACGCGCACCTCTTCCTCGTCGCGCAGGGCGCGCGCGACGGTGACGTCCTGGCGGCCCTCGGCCACCTCGCTGTCCACGGCCTTGAGGCGCGTGTCGAGCTCGGACCACACGCGCTCGATCTGGCCGAGCGTCGTCTTGTAGTTGTTCACGGAGCCCATGCGCTGGTCGATGCGGCGCCTCACGGCCCTGAGCAGGGTGAGCGTGTCCTCCATGTGCCGGACCGAGGTGGAGAAGTAGTCGAACTCCGTCCACCTCAACCGCGAGGAGGTGAGCGCACGCCGGATGTTCTCCGGCTCCTCGTCGAGCCGGCGCAGGAGATCCGTGAGCGAGGACTGGCTGTACACCAGATCGCTGATGCGGATGTTCTCGCGCTCGACCACCTTCGTGTCGGTGAATCTCGAGTTGGGCCACCAGCGCCAGCCGATGAGGAGCTTGGCCATCCTCGGGTATTTGTTGAAGTTGATCTTCGTGATCCCCGTCACGAGCAGGCCTGTCACGTCGAGCCCGAACTCCTTCTCCTTCACGGTCCTCCGCACCAGTTGGATGAGCCCCGCGATCAGCTCCCGCCGGAGGGTGGTGGCCTGTTCCAACGCCTCCATGGCGTCCGACAAGCGGATGAGCGCCAGGTTCGAGCGCGGGTGGAACTGCGTGAGGTAGCTGTCGAGGGTGGTCCGAGCCACCAGCGGGCTGTCCACCAGGGTGCTTCCCAGCGTCGCGGAGACGGCGAGCCGGCTGGCCTCCGTGCTGCTGGTGAGCATGAGCTGGCGCACGTGCTGGAGTTCTTGATTCAGCCGGGTGGTTCCCCGGTCGATGAAGTCGATCGCTTCCTGGTAGAGGCTCGAGACGTTCTTGATGAGCCCCCTGAGGCCCTTCGTCCTCAAGGTCTCCTTGGTGCTGTCGGCGAACTTCTTGACGTGCTGCAGACCGCTGGTGGATGCCAGGAAGACATCGAGCGGGTTGGTGCCGTCGAGCAGGACGGAGAACGGCTGGTCGACGATGAAGGGGGTGTTGAAGTAGTTGCCGTAGGTGCTCTTCGCGATGAGCCACTGCCGCGACACGACCTCGGCGGGCTGCCAGCGGCTGCCGTCGAACCGGCGGTACATGAGGAGTGGCTCGGTCCCGGTGTACTTGCTGGGAATGCTCCACCAGAAGGCATGGACCTGCCCATCGCCTTTCGAGACGGCCGCGATCGCCTCGCCGCTCGTCTGGCTCACCTTTTCCTGCGTGATCGACCACTTGTCGGTTTCGAACTTCCCGTGCTGGATCTGTCTTCCGGCGCTGGTCTGGGCGTCGTTGTGTCCCATGACGAGGACATCGATCCGCCCGTTCCTGGTGTCGGAGATGCATGCCGCCAGGCGTTTGCCGGTGAGGTTCCTGGTTTCGAGCACCTGGAACGTTGAGCCCCCCGGGTAGGGAGTCAATGTCGCGCTGTTGTTCGCGTGGCGGGCGGAGATGTGGTGGAGCCAGGTCTCGCTCATCGAGCCGCTCATGCGTCCCAGATAGAGCAGCTCGATGCGCCCGGTGCTGGGGCTGAGGGCCACGAGCTCCGTCACCTCCCTCGCGAGGGGGATGTTCAGGGTCTGGATCGTTACCGAGGGAGAGGGTTCCTTGGGGTCGCCGATCCAGGTGACCTTCTGGATCTTGTTGATCCCGGCCACGAACACATCGATGTGCCGGGGTCCCCAGGCCACGGCGGAGAAGTGCTTGAGCTGCCGAAAGGAGAAATCCAGCCTGGTCTCAGGGGTCCTTTCCCAGCCCGATTGAGCGTCCCTGCGGTACAGGAAGCTCACATGGGTTTCGGCCTGCTTGTACGTGTCCCATGCGAGTACGACGATCACCAGCTCCTGACCGAGCCAGATCAGACTGAAGTCCGCCTGGGAGCTCGGATAGGAAATGGGCTCGGAGGAGGCGAACTTGCCCGTGGCTTTGGAATAGCGCCGCAGGACCAGCTCGGACGTCCCATAGGACCAGTACTTGCGCGTGAGGATGCCGAACTGTGACTGGTCTGCGGAGGCCGCGGTGGACACCCTGTAGGTGTCCCACCCCAGGGAGGCCTGCTCCGACCAGGCGCCATACAGCCACAAGGTCCGGTCCAGCAGGGGGACCGTCTGTCCGTCCGTTTCGTATGACCCCTCCGGTGGGACGGGTACCTCGTCACTCATCTGTTCCCCATCGACCCTGGCGGGATCCAGGTTCGGATAGGACGGGAATTGGTACGCGTTCTGGCCGTCGAGAGCCTTCAGCAGCACGTTCGCCTTCGTGCGCAGATCCTCCCGCCGTCTCAGCCACTTGCCGAGCCCCTCGAGCGCATCGGTGATGGCTTTCTCGAAGGCGATGTCGACGGATTCCCTGAACAGCAGGCGGGGATCGAAGTGCGCCTCGGGGACGGGGACGAGCACCCGCACGCGCTCCTGTTCCTGGGTGTTCAGCGGCGCGAGCGAGGCGCTGGCGAGCGCCACCGCGTCGAGCTGCTCCAGGGGAACGGGTGCCGCCTCCAGGAAGAAGGGCGCGGGAAAGAACCCGGGCGTCCACTTGAGCGGGTTGAGGGCGTGCTTGGGCAGGGTGCCCACCGGAGGCAGGAAGGCGAAGGACTGGAGGGCGGTGCCGTCGGTGAGCTGCTGGGCCGTGAAGGTGGCGAGGTGCTCGGAGAACTGCTGGAGGCGGGACTGCCAGAGCAGGGGCGTGCCGTGCTTCTCGAGGAGCGGGGTCCGGCTACGGGGCGCTCCGCCAGCGCGCACCACGGCGGCCCGATCCACGAAGAGGGCCGTGGCGGGATCGCCAACGTGGTTGGGAGGCTCGAAGCCGATCAGCGCGATGGGGACGCCGAGCTTCTCCCAGGGAGCGCAGGCCCCGTGAGGGCGCAGGCGTTCGCACTCGAAGATCGTCCAGGCCAGGCGGTTGCGCCACTGGAGATCCCTCTCGGGCATGGGCCAATTGCAGGGCCAGGCGAAGAGCACCGGAACACAGCCATCCACCAGCCGGTGGTCGTCGAGGGCCCGGAGCTCCGGGTCGAACTCGGCCGGGTTCTGGTCGTCGGGTGGAGCATCCCTCTTCGAAACCACGGGAACCAGCACGAGCACGGCGGCTCGCAGGCCCACGTGCGTGGTGCTCGCGTCCGCGTAGGACAGCACGCCGAGGTCGACTCCCGAGAACTTCGCGACCTCCTCCGCCCAGAAGGCCGGCACCCGATCCACGCGGACGCAGATCGTCCGGGGAATGAGCACGTCCTCGCCCGTGCGGGTCAACCCCATGCCGGGGCTGATCTGGAAGCAGGGGATGGGCGGCTGCCCGGGCTCGTCGGGCTCCATGCTCTTCAGGTGGACCTCGAGGCCGGCCACGACGCCGGGGGCCACGAGTTGTCCGCGCAGGGCGAGGCGGCCGGAGCGCTCACGTTGCTCGGTGGCGAGGGACTCGGCGGAGAGGGCGCGGCCCGTATAGAGGTGGGGGCGGCGGCGCCAGCCCTCGGTCACGAAGGGCCGGAGCGGCGGCTCCACCTGGAGGAGGTGCTCGCCGAGGAGCGACCCCGTCAGTGGTTTCGTACTCATGGGCTGCCTTTCTTTCGCCAGGGGTGGGGCCGCATGGTGCTCCTCACCGCTTCACGCCCACGTAGGGCAGGAGGGCGCCAGCACCGCGGGCGGGTTCGGAGAAGTACACGGAGTCCGTCACCTTCAGGCTCACTGCCCCCGAAGGAGCCGACAGCACGCGCGCGCGCACCACGTTGGACGCCAGATCCTCCACCACCGCCTGCACCGTCTGGTTTCCGGAGCGGATCAGCACGTGCATGCCGATGCGCACGCGCGTGGGTTCGACCGCCAGCTCGATGGTGCCGCCCACCCTGGCCTCGGTGGGTCTGGTCACGTGGCCGGAGATCAACTCGTTCACGGGCGCATGGCTGGCCAGCAGCAGGCACACGCGCACCAGGTCGTTCATGAGCGCCACGGCCTCGGGCTCGGTGGACACCACGCGCTGGAAGAGCCAGTCCACCAGCGTCTGCATCTCCCTCCGGTCGGTGACCTCGATCTTCTCCCAGAGCGGCAGCCGCGAGAGGTCGCGGAGGTTGACGGGGGTGTCGTACTGGCTCATCTGCTCGGCCCACTTCAGGCGGGTGGAGGGCAGCACCTCGCCGAAGCGCTGGTAGAGGCCGGTGGCCACCTTGGAGATGTGCTCCAGCTCCGTCGCCGCGGTGCGGCCCACGTCCGAGCGGCCGTGCGCCGTGTCCATGAGGTCACCCAGGGACAGCTGCGCGCGGGCCGTCTGCTGCAGCTCGAGCCAGGAGCGGGTGGTGAAGACGGAGGGCTCGATGCCGACCACGGCGCCGCGCTGGCGGGCGACGAGCTCCTCGCGGGCCGACAGCAGCCGGGAGAGCCCCTGGCCGAAGCTCGTGGAGGTGCGGCCGGCGATGACGGGCATCCGGACGGGAATCCGCTGGACGGCCCGCACCCGGGCCCACTCGAAGGTGCGGTGGATGAGCTCGATGCGGTCGAGCCCGCGCAGCAGCCCGGGTGCGAGGGTGAACCACCGGAGGGGCGAGTCGTGGATGAGCTCGACGTAGGCGAGCAGCTCCGGGGGCGCGGCCGCGGTGCTGGCGAGCACCTCGGGGAGGATGTTCTCGACGAAGCTCGTGTCGAGCAGGCGGGAGGGCGCGTCGAGGGTGAGCTCGTGCTCGCGCGGGCGCTGGAAGACGAGGAAGGGGACGTGCTGCTCGTACACCTGCTGGCGGCGCTGGTTGATGGCGGTGATGCGCGCCTCCTCCTCCTCGCGCAGGGCGCGTGCGACGGTGACGTCCTGGCGGGCCTCCGCCACTTCGCCTTGCACCGTGCCCAGGCGCTTGTCGAGCTCGGACCAGGAGCGCTCGATGCTGGCGAGGGCCTCCTTGTAGCTCGTCAGGGCGTCCGCGCTGGGGCGTGTGCGGCGCTCCACCTCCCGCAGCAGGACGAGCGTGTCCTCCAGGTGCTGGACCGCGGTGGAGAAGGAGTCGTTGTTCTCCCAACGGAGCTTGTTGTCCGTTATCGCCCACTGGATGGCATCCGGCTCCTTCTCGAGGCGTCTGAGGACGGTCTCCAGCTCGGTGTGTTTTTCCACCAGGAGCTCGAGGGCGATGCTCTCGCGCTGGACGATCTTCAGCGTCTTGTCGTTCTCCTTGAAGAGGACGACCCGGGGCTCCGCGATGTCGGGGCTGGTGCTGTAGACCGCGATTCCGGCCACGACGATGCCCGTGACGTTGATCTCCAGCTCCCTCAACAACGTGACGAGCCGTTCGAGCAGGGAGCTTCGGAGCGAGACGGCCTGTTGCAGGCTGTCGATGGCGTCGTCATCGCTGGTGAAGTCCTCTTCCTCGGCCGTGAGCCCGGTCGCGATCCGCTTCTTGATGAAGCGCGTGAAGTAGCTCTCGATATCGGTCCGGGCCGCCAGCGGGCTCTGCACCAGGGTGGCGCCCAGGATGGGGGACGCCGCGAGCCGGCTGGCCTCCGTGTTGCCGCTGATCATGAGCTGGCGCACGTTCTGGGTGTTCGCCTGCACCTGGGCGGAACCGGAGCGGATGAGATCGTCCAGCCGCTCCAACTGGTCCCCGGTATGGGCCACGAGCCCTCTCAGCCCGTTCTTCTCCACGAACTCCCGCGTCTTGTCGGGCAGTGTCTTCAGGTGCAGGAGCCCCTGGGGAGAGGCCAGGAAGACGTCGATCTGGGACGTTCCATCGAGGACGACGCTGAACGGCTGGGCGACCTGCTCGAGCTGAAGCTGCTGGGTCCAGGGGGCGTGCCACTGGGTGCCGTCGAAGCGGATGTACGTGAGCAGGCCGGGGGTCGGGGCCTCGGGATTCGAGGACCCCTGTCTCCACAAGAAGGCGTGGAGCTGTCCGTCCATTCGTGACACGACCTTGAGCTTGTCGGCGGTCGTCGTGCCCACGGGGACGGGCTCGAACGTCCACGCCTCCTTCGCGTATTGCCCGTGGATGAAGCCGCTCTCCCCGGAGATGAGGACGTCGAACTGGTTGTCATCCGTCAGACAGGCCGACAGGAGCGTGCCCGTGGTCGCCGTCTTCTCTTCCATCTCGATCTGGCTCAGCTCCGCTTTGTTCTGCTCATGCTTGCCGGAGAGGTGGTGGAGCCAGAAGGTACCCTCGGGAATGGCTCCTCCGTGAGCGTGAGCCAGGAAGAGCAGCTCGATCCGCCCATCCTTCTTCTGGAGGGCCACCATGTCCGTCACTTCCCGCTCGAGGCTCTTCTCGAGCTCGATCACCTCGGGCTGCTCCGCGGCGCCCTTCATCCAGGTGAACTTCTGGATGCTGTAGCTCTTCACGACACTGTCGCTCTTATCGGAGAGTGTATCGGTCTCCGTGGCCGCGAACACGTCGATATGCCCTGCCGCCCAGGACACCGGAGAGAACACCGGGACGCGGGTCGCCCTCACCTGTTTCGAGTCGCTCGGCGTCCAGACATTGTTGTCGGTGCGGCGGAGGACGCGGATGAAGTAGTCGAAGAGCGCCGGCTCCGCCGGGGTTTCGGCCAGCTCCCGCCGGGAGCGCTCGGTGGGCGTTTCGGCCTGGATGGGCACGGAGACGAGGACGACGATCAAGAGCTCCTCTCCGCTCCAGACCGTCCGGAACCCCAAGAAGCTCTCCTTCTTGGCCGCGTCCACCACACTGGGTAGGGTCTCCCATTGCTGCCAGGAGTCGCGGAAGCTCACGTAGGACAGGGTGTCCGTGTTCTTCAGCGTGACCAGCGCGAACCCACCCGGCTCGGGACTCTCGGTGGACACCTCCTCCACGGTGCCGGCCCCCGCCAGCAGCGAGCTCTCCGGCCCGGTATCTCCCTGCCCCCACTTCTGCAGGGCCTGCTCGTACGCGTCGACGGTGGTGCCCCGCGTCCCGTAGTCCTCCTCTGGAGGAATGGGCTCCTGGTTGGCGATCGTCTCTCCTTCGATCCTGGCGGGATCCGGTTCCGGGAACCGGCCCGACTTCTCGCCTTCGAGCGTGTTCAGCAGCAGGTTCGCCTTGCCGCGCAGGATCTGCCGCCGCTTCAGCCACTCTCCGAGCCGTGCGAGCCCGGCGTTGATCGTCTCATCGAAAGCGGGATCGAGGGTCTCTCCCCTCAGCAGGTCGGGATCGAAGTGGGCCTCGGGGACGGGGACGAGCACGCGCACGCGCTCCTGCTCGTAGAGGTTCAGGGGAGCGAGTGACGCACTGGCCTGCGTCACCGCGTCGAGCTGCTCCAGGGGAACGGGTGCCGCATCCAGGACGAAGGAGGCGGGGAAGAAGCGGGGCGACCACGTGAAGGGGTTGAAGGCTTCCTTGGGCAGCGCACCCACTGGGGGCAGGAAGGCGAAGGACTTGAGGGCGAGGCCGCTGGTGAGCTCCGAAATCGTGAAGGCGGCGAGGTGCTCGGAGAACTGCTGGATGCGGGACTGCCAGAGCAGGGGCGTGCCGTGCTTCTCGATGAAGGGAGTCCGGCTTCGGGGCGCCCCTCCGGCGCGCACCACGGCGGCCCGGTCCACGAAGAGGGGCACGGCGGGAGCCTCGATGACGTCGGGAGGGTTGAAGCCGAGCAGTGCGATGGGAACGCCGAGGTGCTCCCAGGGCGCGCACCGCGGGTGCTGGCGCGCGAGCTCCTGTTCGAAGATCGCCCAGGCCAGGCGGTTGCGAAACCGGAGATCGCGCTCGAGCTTGCCCCAGTGCTCGGGCCAGGCGAAGAGCACCGGAATACAGCCATCCACCCAGTGCGAGTCCTCGAAGGAGTAGGCGTCCGGATCCACCTGGCCCTGCGCGTCGGGGACGGTGGGATCCTCCATCCGGGACACCACCGGGACCAGCACGAGCACGGCGGCCTCCAGCCCCTTGTGCGTCTCGGCCACGGTCCGCTCGGACAGGAGGATGCTGAGGTCGAAGGAGGCGGGGTTCTGCCCCTCCTTCAGCCAGAAGGCCGGCACCTGGTCCACGCGGATGCGCGTGGGGCGGGGGATGACCACGTTCTCGCCGCTGTGTGTCAGCCCCAGGCCGGGGCCGATCTGGAAGAGGTAGACGAACTTCCCGGTGGGTTTGTCGATCCCACTCTCCAGGCGGACCTCGAGGCCGGCCACGACGCCGGGAGCCACCATCTGGCCGCGCAGGGCGAGGCGGCCGGCGCGCTCGCGCTGCTCGGTGGCCAGGGCCTCGGCGGACAGGGCCCGGCCCGAGTAGAGGTGGGGGCGGCTGCGCCAGCCCGCGTCGACGGACGGCCGGGGCCGGGGCTCCACCTGGAGGATGTGCTCGTCGGGGAGCGACTCCTTCAGCGGTTTCGTGTTCATGGTCGGGCTTCCCCTCGTCCGGGGTTAGAAGGGCGCGGTGTCGTAGCTCTTCCGGATCTCCACGACGGCTTCATCCAGGGAGTGGCCTTGCTTCACGGTCCTCTCGACGAGCTCCTGGATCTTCTCGAACCTGTCCTTTCCCTCCTTGAGGGCCAGGGTGACGTACTTGTCCAGCTCGACACTGTTCTTGGAGCGGGCCAGGTACGACAGCGGGATCGCGTGCTCGGTCCGGGTCCTCTTGGCGAGGGCCGCGTTCAGCGCCGACAGTCCCTTGCCCCGCTCTTCGTAGGTGTAGCGCTTCTCCAGCTTCTTGACCGTGTCGATGTTGAGCTTCGACTGCCGGAGGAGCTCGCCCGCGGCGCTCGCGAAGAGTTGCTTGTATCCGGCGGAGCGGCTCCGCAGGAGGGTGCGCAGCAGGTCGTAGCTCTTGCCGACGCCGAACGACGTGGCGCGGGTGGGAAGCGTGAGGAACTCCGCGTGGAGCCCCGCCTCCTGGAGGGCGCTGGAGAGGTCCTCATCGAGCGCCTCCTGTTCCTCCACCACCTGGCCGACCACGGTGGGTTTGTAGGGGAAGCTCCGGCGGCGGACGTACCAGAGCGAGGTGGCGTTGGAGAGGAGGTTGCTCCAGGAGGCATCGGCCAGGTTGGTCTGGGCGGACGAGGTGGTCGACTCCGCCGCGGCGGTCAGGGAGTGCGGAGCGTCCAGGGTGGGCGCGGTGGCCCGGGCGGGCAGGAGGGCCGACTTGCGGATCGAGAGGAGCCTGAGCGCCTCGCCCGGCTGGCGTCTGGCCACGAGTCCCGAGGCGGTGGCGCGCAGCTTCATCGTCCCGGTCTTCTCCGACGGCAGGAGGGTGGAGAGGGCCTGATCCATCTCCCTGCGTGGCACTGGCACCAGCACCAGCACCGAGACCGACGAGAGCTCCTCGCCCGTCCGCGTCAGGTCGATGGGGGAAAGGAACAGGCTCTCCTCCAGCAGCGCGCCGAGCTCGTCCTCGGGAACGACGGAGAGCTCCACGTCCACCTCGGGCGGGAAGAAGACCTCGTTGAGGTTCTTATCCACGGCCGCCACCGGCAGCGGACCGGCGGGGGGCAGGGCGAAGAAGTGGTCGCTCGCGGCGAAGCGCTCGCCCCGGTTGGTCTGCTTCCGGTCCTGAATCACTTCCTGCAGGTGCATCTGGTACTGCAGCAGATGCGCCTCGCGGAGCGCCCGCGGCGCCTGGCCGAAGCCCAGGAAGTCCGTCTGCTCCGAGCCCACCTCGCGCCGCACGAGGAACGTGTCGATCCACCGGACGACGCCATGGTCGAGCGCGATCATGGCGATGGGGAGCGCGTCCACCGGGGGGCGCATCCCCCCGTTGCGCACGAAGATCTCATGGGCCACCCGGGAGCGCCGCGACTCGAAGCCCGCGCCCGCCTGGCTGTCCGGGTAGGGCAGGAGGGTGATGGCGGTGGCCTCGATGATGTCGCCGTCATGCGCTGTGCGCGCGCCCCCCGCGGTGCTGGGGTACTGGGCCACCGGGTTGGCCGTGTACTCCACGGGGCGCAGCGCCACGATGTAGAGGCCGGAGCGGTTGCGCGCCGTCTCGCGGGGAATCTGCGCGAGCCCGAAGGCGGCGTCGAGCCGTTGGATCTCCGGGATGTCGTCCAGCCGGACGTTGGCCAGCGTTTTCGGGATGACCACCGCCTCGCCCGAGGGCGTGACGCCATGGCCGGCCGAGATCTCCAGCGAGCGGGGATCCGGACCCGCCTTCACGTGCAGGCCCGTCACCACGCCCACCCCTCCGCTGCGGCCCAGGTCCGCCTGCCGCGTGAGGAAGTAGGTCTGCTCGCGTGTCAGATCCTTGGCCGTCAGGAAGCGGCCGTCGAAGAAGAAGGAGCGCAGCCGCCGGCCATCGTGGACGAGGATTCCCGCCGTCTCGAGCTTGCTGACCACGGCCGGTTCGAGCTTCTCGCGCGCCGGCCCATTCATTGTGTCGCTCATCGAACCCACTCTCCCTGCGTTTCCGATGTCTAGATGCCCAGCCAGCGCGCCAGCGCCGCCACCGTGACGGCGAACGGGCGCATCTCGTTGTCCACGGCCACGACGCCCGTCCGGTTGCTCCGCCCGGAGCTGTCGGCGTTGCCGGTGACGCCGATCACCACCCGGGCGAGGAACACCCAGGCGGGATCCTCCACCGGCAGGTTGTTCTCGTAGCGCAGCTCATGGGGCAGGAAGTTGCTGCTCCAGAGCTTGTCCAGCAGGGCCGGACGCCCCGGGTGCCAGGACGAGAGAATGGCCTTCTTCAGGTCGCTGACGCGGGTCGCCGGATCCTGGTTCTCCTCGGGGCGCTCGGGCCAGGTCTTCCCGCCATCGGGCAGCGGCCAGGGGCTCGGGGGGACGGAGGGCGGATTCTGGCCCTGCTCGCCGCGCGGCACCAGCCGCAGCTCGTAGCCGTCCCTCAGGCGCGCGGGAGACACCGCGTCCGTCGCGTCGTAGAGGCCCGAGGCCATCGCCGGCGTCCAGCCGCGCTCGTACACCCGGAAGCGCAGGAAGAGGTCCGCCACGACGCCTTCCTCGGGCAGGTCGACCGCGGAGGGCCCGACGTTGAAGTGCTCATCGAGCCGCCTCACCAGCTTCGAGGGCTCCTGGCCCTCGTACCAGCGCTTCACCCGGATGCAGGACTTCGTGGTGACCTCCACGAGCCGGCCCAGCGGATCGATCGCGATGCCGGGAGAGACGACGATCTCCCCCACCTCCTTGGCCTTGGCCAGATCGGTCGGATCATCGGGTGAGACCTTGTGGTGGGGCTCGTAGGTGACGGAGAGGCCGGACGCCGTGCCGATCCCGTGCAGGGCCGAGAGCGCCCGCGCGAGCCGGCCGCGGTGGTACGACTGCTCCGCGACGAAGTCCGTGGTGTCCAGGAGGACGCCGGTCGCGTAGTACGTACGATCGGTCGCCTCGTTCTCGAGCAGCGGATCCTTGGGAGAGCCCATCGGCTAACCTCCTGCGTGAAGTCGTGGGTCGAGGCTGGGCGGGCGCTCGATCAGGTTCTTGCTTCCGAGCGCGCTGTGTCCCACGCGCATGGGTTCTGGCTTCGGTGTCGGGCCCAGGTACGTGTCGATGCCGATGAGTGAGGCCACCCCCACCATGAGGGGCTTGCTCGCCAGCTTCACCGAGAGGCTCACGTGCGCGGGGCTCTCCAACTCGGCCATGCGCTGGATGAGCCCGAACTCCCGCGCGTCGAAGCCCTGGTGCACCAGCACCGTGACGCGGTGGGCCAGCCGGCGGAAGAACTCCTCCACCGCCGCTTCTTCCTGGGCTGTGTTCGGGATGTCCTCCCCGAAGAGGGCGAGGAACTCCTTGTGCTGCTCGTCCCCCAGGAAGAGTGTGTCCCCCACGAACGAGTTGCCGCTGCGGTACAGGCCGGGCAGGAGCGGATCATCCTCGTCCGTCAGATCGATCCCGAGGATGGTGGAGAAGGTGCGGCGCAGCCGGAACTCCTCCACGATGACGAGGCCGCCCTGCGTCACGGCGCCCTGCGTGAGGGCATCCAGGGCGAGCGACAGGCCGCGCAGCGTGCCGCGCCAGGGGCGGATGCGCGGGGCGGCCTCCATCATCTGCCGCCGCCGCTCGCGCGGGAGGGCGGAGTCGAAGGAGAAGCCAATCCAGTTGGCCAGCCACTCCAGCGACTCCTCCGGCACCGTGCGCGGCTCCGTGAGCAGCGAGGCGCTCGCGATGCGATCCTCGATGGGCGTGAGGATGCCCTCGGCCAGGCCGAGGAAGCGCTCGAGGAAGTCCGCTGGAGTGCTCGGGCCCTCTTCGTGGGTCTCCTCGCCGAAGAGTTGCTCCCGGTAGAGCTCCGGCAGGTAGTGCTCGGCGTACGAGAAGCGGGGCGCATGGGCGCGGAGCGCGAAGAGCTCCGGGGTGGAGCGGCCATCGCCGACGAGCTGCACCTTCACCCAGAGGTAGCGGCCCCGGAGCGTCCGCACGCGCAGGCCCGCGCGCTGGATGAGGGCGGTGAAGAGGCCCCGGCGTCCTGGCTCGGGGGTGCAGGGCATCAGTCCGGGGTGGAAGGGCACCTCCGAGGAGGAGGGCAACCACACGCCACGGGGGACGTGGTTCGCGGCGCGCCCCGGAGCCACGTCACCGAAGACGTGCTCGTGCCAGTTCCTCGGCTCGCCGTCCTCGTCGTCCCCGGGGCGCAGGGGCGTGTTCGTCGCGGCCAGGAAGACGCGGATGCCGCAGCCGGGCGGGATGCTGGCCTCGAGGTAGAGCCGGTGCCAGACGGCCCGGGGGTTCCCGCCATCGAGCAGGGGCGCCTCGGGACCCGCCATGTTCCGCATGGAGCCTTCCGTCACGAAGGACGGGAGCGAGAGCGGGTGCAGGGGGGCGGGGGAGCCGTCCAGGGCGCGGTAGCGGGGTGGCGACTCCAGGCCGTGCAGGAAGGGGCCGCCGTCGTGCTCGGTGAGCGGGTAGTAGTCTCCGAGCGGGGAAGCGGCCTGGCCTTCCTTCCCGAGCAGGTAGGCCACGGCGATGACCGCCTCCGTGTCGATGCGCAGGAGCACGGCGATGCGATCGGCCGAGAGCCACGCGAAGCTGAAGGGCCTGCGGGCCTGCTCGAGGGTGATGGGAGCCGTCAGGCCGCTTCCCGTGAAGAAGCGCAGCCGCGCGTCATCCCGGGTCGCGCCAGCACGGGTGGCGTCGTACACCCAGCTCAGCAGGGCAACCCGGCCCTCGGGGCTGGTGGCGATGCCGACGATCACCTCGCCCTGGAGGGGAGGCGCGTCCAGGACGAGTGACATCCTGGGAGGATCCGTTTCCTCTCCCCGCGGGCGGAAGACCGGCGGGGCGCGCTCGCGGAGCACCTCCCGGGGCACGGGGCGGCCGGAGACCCGGGCGAGCTGGACCCGCGTGGTGTCGTTGGAGTCAGGGGGCACGAAGAGGGCGGTGGGACGCGGGATGGCGAAGACCCCACCCTGTGGAGCCGGGGCGAGCCGCCAGGCATCGAAGCCCTCCGCGGAGACCGTCGTCAGCTCCCAACGGTCGCGGGGCTCCTTCAGGAGGACCTTGCCTCCACCCGCGGCGACATACAGCACGTCATCGTGGCCGAGCACCAGGTCGGTGGGCAGGGTGAGGGGGTTGTTGGGATCGAAGGTGAGGAGACGGATCGGCTCGGCGCCCGCTCCCGCGGCCATGACGGCGCTGGCGGCCGGGTCCAGGTACGCCCAGGTTCCGAAGGCGTCGAGCGTGCCCGGCGTCCGGAAGAGGAGCTGCTCGGCATCCACCTGACTGTTCGTCTCGTCCCAGGAGATCGCCCCGGGAGAGCTCGCCAGACGCACGGAGCGGCGGCTCGCGTCCAGGTAGACGTCGGGAGGAGGAGGTGTCTCCTGGAGAGCGTCGGGAGACGGTGCCCCCGGGATGGGCTCCCACTGGCGGAGCGGGTCCGCCAACATCCAGAAGCGCAGTTGGTTGGCGTCCATGTCAGCAGACCTCGGGAACGACGGGCACGGCCACCCCTCCACCGGGGCCCGTTCCGCCGAACGGATCCGGCGCTCCACGCAGGTCGTCCGGCAGCCCGCCGTCCGCGTCGATGACCACGGCCATCAATTCGGGGAGCTGCCAGTGCCGGAGGACGAGCTCGACGGCCATGGCCGGATCCGGGCTCAGCGGCTTCCAGTTCGAGGTGGCCTGGCTGGTGAGCGCGGGGAGCGCGGAGCCGGACGGGCCTTTTTGTGTGTCCGAGGAGGCCGGGCGCACCTCGATGCGTGCCGAGGCCGCCCCGCCCGCCTGACGCGCGGCGGGAGAGAGGCCCACCATCGTCCCGGCGCTGAACAGGCGCACGCCGGTGATGGTGTCCACGCCGGGCACCTGGGCGATCGCCACCTCCAGCTCCCGGTCACGCACGGCGCGCGCGAGCGGCCAGCCCTCGCCCTTGGGCCCGCCGGGAGGCAGCGGCCACAACCAGCGGAAGAGGGCCTCGCGCACGGCGTTCACCACCGTCTCGCGGCCGAAGCCCTCGCGCACGGTGATGCCGGTGGCCACGCCGAGCGGCACGTACTCGCAGCCGATGACGTACAGCTCGGTGGCCAGCGGGCGGCGCGCGTCCAGGTGCGCGTGGACGGCCTCCAGGAAGGGGCGATCCGGGCGCGGATTGGGGGCGCGGAAGGCGCTGGAGGGAGGCAGCACCATGACGCTGACCACGCCGGGCACGTTCTCGCGGCGCTGGTGTGGCTTGAAGCGGGGCAGCACCTCCACGCGGCCCGGGGTCGCTCCCGGGCTGTCGGAGGCGAGCCACCGGTAGTCCTCGGCGGTGACGGCGCGCTGGCCGTGGCGCAGGGTGGCCGGGATGCGCCGCTCGGCCTCGGTGAGTGTCTCCGAGTCCTGTCCGCCCAGCGTGGGCAGGCTCTGCTCCACCTTCAGCGTGATGCCGGGCGCCTTCTTGTCGAGCGTGAGGGCGTTGACGCGGAAGCTCTTGAGGGTGCCCGGCGGGAGGTTGCCGGCCACACCGCCGCCCGCGCGCATCCGGGCCGCGCGCACGCGCATCCCCACGGGGGGAATCCGGCCCCTCATCCCATTGCCGAAGCGGACGGTGCCCGCCTCCGCGTCGAGCCGGAAGACGGCCGCGTCCCGCCCCACCGTCTCCAGATCCTCCACGGCGGCCCAGGGCCGGTAGCCCACGCCCGGCTCCTCCACCTCGAGTTGGAACGACTCGCGCTCGATGGAGCCCGTGGGCAGGCGCATCTCCTGGTCCGCGGCGCCGTCGCTCTGGCCGATGACGAGCGGAGCGAACGTGCGGAGCTGCTCGATTTCCACCGCGTTGATGCCCACCCAGCTCAGCGACAGGCGTGAGAGCTTCACGGTGGGCCGCAGCCGCAGCCACGCGACGAGGCGCCTGGCGCGGTTCACGTCATCCATGCGGGGGGGACGGTCCCCGACACCTGCTTTCAGATCGTCGCGGACCTCGTTGGGGGGCGCGTCGATGCCGTTGCCCGGCATGAGCAGATGGATGACACCGCGGCGGGTGAGGCCGAGCGTCGAGTCGTGGGACACCGTGAGCGGGTGGTAGGTGGGGTTGCCCTTCGCATCGACCGTACCGGTGAGCTCCCACTGGTGGGGGATGCGTGCGCGCGGGCCGATGTCCTCCATCAGCGCGGGCACCTCGATGGAGGGCATGACGCCCACGCTGAGCAGGCGGGGCGAGCCGTTGGAGCCCGTGGACAGCTCATGGCGCAGGGCCTCCACCGCCTTCTTCGTCGCGTCCTTGTCCTGCGTGTTCTTCACCTCGGGCGCGAGCAGGGCGATCCACAGGCAGCGGTCCACGGTCCGCTCGATGAGATCGAACCCGGCCGTCTCGGCGGCGCCATTGGGGAAGAGGGGCGTGGTGACGTAGTACGAGGCTGTCTCCCGGGGGCCGAGCCCGTAGACGCGGGACAGGCCCGGGAGCAGCCCGGCCATCTGCTTGCGCTCGGAGTCGGTGAGGGGCCGCTTGTAATAGGTCTCCGCCAACAGGGGCAGCACGGTGAGCTCCGTCCGCGTCTCGAAGGACACGGGCCCCTTGAGCTCGGTGGACGGCAGCAGCACCTGGGTGGACTGTGGCGTCGGGTTCTCGGCGTGCACGCTCACCACGCCGGTGGCGGCGGTGGCCGGCCGCATCTGGATGCCGAGCAGCTTGAGGAAGGCGAGCCGCTGCCGCTCGGGGATGAGGTTGGCCCGGTAGAGCACGGTGTCCGCCAGCCAGGCGAACAGCTCCAGCAACGTGCGCCCCGGGTCTCCCACGCGCGCGTGGGTCCACTCGGGGGTGTGCGCGGGAATGCGGGCGAGGAGCTCCTCGACGAGATCCTCGAAGTTCCGATCATCGAGACGGGGAGGGACGATGGGCATCCTAGGCTCCGAGATCCAGCGTCAGCCCGAGGCCTTGGATCGCGCCCGTCCGGCGCAGCCGGTAGACGAGCTCCACCCGGACATGAGAGGGCGCGTCATCGGCCTCCAGCACGTCGATGCGCTCCACGTCGACGCGTGGCTCCCAGCGGGACAGGGACTCCGCCACCAGGTCGCGGATGCGCCGGCGCGTCCCCAGCACGTTGGGCTCTCCGATGAAGTTCTCCAGGCCCGCGCCGAACTCGGGGCGCATGAGCTGCTCGCGCGGGCGGGTGCGCAGGATGACCTCGATGGATTGGCGCACGCTCGTCTCGAGCGTCGGGAAGTGAAGCTCCCCGCGCTCGTCGGGAACGGGCAGGAGCGGGAAGCCCACCAGGGGTCGTGCGGGATTCGTCATGACGTGCGTCTCCAAGCCGCCTCACGGAGTCCGGATCTGGGGAGGGCGTGGCATTGAGCGGGGCAGTGGGATGCAGATTTTGATGAAGGGCAGCCACCAGAAGATGATGTTCAGCAGGGCCAGGAAGATGCTCAGCACGATGAAGGCGCAGAGCGTGATGATCGGGATGTTGAATCCGCAGATCCAATCCACCCCGTCGCCATCTCCTGTCTTCGCTTTCTCCTCGAGGAAGTCCTTGGGCTTGTTGATCGAGAGCAGGTCGAAGACGTTGCGAGGCACCTGGAATGTGACGTTGGGCAGCAACGAGCGGACGCTCTTCCGGGTGACGGGAGGCAGGGCGACCTGCACGGGAGGAAGCCTGCCGTTCTCGAACCAGGGGGCGATCTCGAAGGGCGGACTGGGCGTGCTCCAGACGATGGCGGGCGGGCAGCCGTCGTCGCGCCGGACGCGGATGAATCCACGCACCTCGTAGAGGGCATCGGCGTTGTCGAAGCGTCCCCGCTGCGGCAGGAGCTTCTGGAGCCGGTTGAGGGAAGCGGAGGAGGCGGCGCGCACGAGGTCGGCGACGTCGGCCTTCGACAGGCGTGGCCAGCTCCTGGGCATGAGGAAGGTCTTCTTGTTTCTGTCGGCCTTGTCCGAATGCTCGAGCACGAAGACCTCGGCGGCCTCCGCGAGCGCCGTGCCCATGGGGCGGCTCGTACCGCCGTAGTCGAGCCGGAGCCGGTTGAGGGCCGGGAGCAGGCCCTCCTTCGGATCGAAGGCGTTGAAGATGCTGATCAGCTTGCGCAGCATCGCGACGAACTGGTCGAGCTGCTTCTCGGCCAGCGGGCGCTTCGCGGCGGGGATCTCCATGTCCGCGTTGATCTCGTCCGCGTAGTGGAACGAGTAGCGCTTGCCGGTGAGCTCCTTCATCAGCTCCACGCCCACGGCATCCGAGAAGTAGGGCGCCAGGAGCTCGCGCAGCTCCTGCTCGTCGTACCGGTGGGGCTGGGCCGCCTTGTTGGAGACGGCCTCGGAGCTGGCGACGGGCACCAGGCCGTACAGGACGGTGCGCTGCGCGGCGGCGCAGACGTGTGGCGGTGCCACGAAGAGCAGGGAGACGCTCTCCTCGTAGGGAGGAGATGCCCCGAGCGCGTTCTCCACCAGGGCGTTGAGCTGGGGCGGGCCCACGGGGAAGGCGGCACCCCGGCGCGCCGGATCGGGATCCCGATCGAGCTCGCGCGCATCCTCCAGGGGCACCCAGCCGTGCACCTCACCGCGCAGCTTCATCCACCCCTCGGTCTTCTTCGTCTGGGGGTTGATCCGCCGGACCACCAGCCCGGTGCTCTCGATCTTCGCGGGATCGAGCCGCGGCTCACCGAAGACGTCGCACGCGGCCTCGAAGACGGCGAGGTGGAAGGAGCGGTGCACGGGCTGGTACAGCTTGAGCCCCTGCACGCGCTGCCCCGCGTTGCGCACCGTACCGGCCAGGAGCTTGCGGCCCTCGTCGCTGCCCAGCTCCCCGAGGAACGCCGAGATGAAGTCCTCGTCGGTGCGCTCCACGAGCACCGGACGCTTGTCCTGCACCGGCATCGGCCGGCCGCTGCCCTTGTCGAAGTCGAGACCGCGGAAGAGGATCGGGTGGTCGCCTACCATACGTTTCCAGCTCCAGGCGTGTAGGTCGCGGCCACGACGGTGGTGGCCTGGAGGACGTCGCACTTGACGATGCCGGCGAAGGTGGACATGGCCGCGTTGACCTGGACCTGCGCGGCGCTCACCTCGACACGGCTGGCGGAGACCTTGACGGACAGGGGCGTCTCCACCGTGACACCCTTCGTGTCCAGGGTGACCGTGTTGCCGGCGGCCTTGAGGACGAGCTTGCCTCCCTCGGACTGGGTGAGGGTGACGTCCTGGCCACCGGGCGTGGACAGGGTGAGGGTCGCCTGTCCCTGCGTCTCCTCGACGATGGCGATGCGGCTGCCCTGCGCGCTCACGAGCGTGTAGCGGTCCACGCGCTGCTTGCCGCCGCCGAGCGTCTCGGGAGGACGGGCGGAGCCATTCCAGAGCCCGCCGACCACGAGCGGCTGGCGGGGATCTCCATTGACGAAGACGAGGGCCACCTCGTCCTCGACGTCGGGCAGCAGGAAGGCGCCACGCCCTGCACCGGCGAAGGGGACGGCGACACGGGCCCAGAGGGTGGCATCCGCATCCCCCGTGTCCTCGGGCGTGCTCACCAGGCGGACCTGCACGCGAGCGAGATCCTCTGGATCATTCACGGAGATGACGCGGCCGAGGTAGGTGCCATGCATGCCTCCGAGGCGGGGCAGCGGCGGTGGAACGGGCAGGGGCTGCATCAAGGACCTCCCAGGAAGGCGCACTCGGCCTCGAAATCGGTCTCGTACCCGCGCGTCAGGTCGTAGCGGTGGCAGGCGCGCACGACGTAGTAGGTGTTGTCGTAGCGGCGGCCCATTCCCCGGAGGGAGACGTGGGTGCCCACGCGAAGGGCGGGGTTGCCCTCGGCGGTGCCCTCCACGCAGACGAAACGGCGGGCGCGCTGATCGAAGGCCGCGGTGGCGATGGCCCGTGCCTCGTCGTCGGTCGTCGCGGGGACGTCCCCGAGGTGCTCCGTGCGCTCGCCCAGTGTGTCGCGGAGCACGTTCGCGCCCCGCCGGCCCGAGCCGGGGCCCAGGTTCTCTCCGGTGCCGAGGCCCGACACCCGCCGGCCCGCGATCGCGTTCCACCCGGTGGCCGTCACCCCGGTGACCTGGTGGGCCAGGTCCACGATGACGCGTGCGCGGTGGAGCTGGCTGTAGAGCGCGAGCTCCACCACCCCCCGGCGCACGTCCTTGCGCGGGGCGACGTGGAGCTCCTCTCCCACCACCTGCAGGTCGCCGTCATGGGCGGAGAGCAGGCGCCGCAGGAAGGCCAGGTCACTCTCGTTGAGCTGCACCTGGGTGCCGAGGCTCTCGGAGAAGCCGGAGATGACGGGGCGCATGTTCAACCGGGCGGCGACTTCCCGGGCCAGGGCGCCGATGCTGAGGTCGTCGTAGACCTTGGTGCGCCGTGCGAGCCGGGCCCGCTGGAGTGCATCCTCCGCGAGCACGATCAGCTCGGGCACATCGGCGCCCTCGAAGCTCGCCTCCAGGCCCGTGATGATCCCCCGGAAGATCTCCCGCGGGGCGGCTTCGTCACCGGAGTAGATGGCGATGGAGGCCCCCAGCCGGATGATCGACTCGTCCTCGAAGGCCAGATCCATCTGTCCATCCTCGAAGCGCGCCGTGTTCTCCAGACGCAGCTCGAGCGAGGACATGCCCCCCTCCGACTCCGTGAGGCGCATGGAGAGGAGGAGCGCCTTCACCTTGTCGGAAGCACGGCCGTCGATCCGCACCGTGGGGTGGGCGGAGTAGACCAGCGATGTGCTCAGTGCGCGTTCAGCCATCGTTCCCGTCCTCCATCCTCAGTCCGCGGCGAGCCTCGTCCGGCGCCACGCCCTGACCCGCAGCTCGCGCTCGACGGCGTCGGCGTGGGAGGCGTCAGGGGTGGCCTGCGCTCCCTCCGCGCCCGTCTCGTCCGCCGGAGACGGCTCCGGTTCCGACGGTCCTCCCGCGACACTGCCGACCACTTCTCCAATCGAGACGATTCCCATGGCTCATTCCTCCTCGAAGCGGATGCGGATCCGTTTCCTCTCGTCGAGGCTCGAGCCCTGATCCTTCATCCGTCCGCCCAGCTCGAAGACGGCGTCGCCATCCGCGGCATGGGTGTAGGTCTCCACGTTGCGCACCAGGCGGCTCGTGTCGAGGCGCGCGGTGGGGGCGGAGGCGAGGGCGCTCACCCTCAATCCGGCGAAAGCTCCCTGGGATGCCGGGATGCCCGCGGAGGAGCCACCACCGAACGACGAGCTGAAGCCCGCGGAAGCGCTGGCTCCGGTCGCACCGAGGCCCGCGCCAAGACTCGCGCCAAGACTCGCGTTGGCGGCGAGGCTCGCTCCCGGGACCGTGAAGGCCGCGGGAGGCGCGAGCGGCACCGAGGCATCCACGGTGAGCGTGGGCGCGCGCGGAAAGCGCATGCTCTCCTCGCCGTTCATGGCCGCGATGGCTCGCCCGGCCGCGGGAGCGCCCGCTTGCGTGGCGGTCACCGTGGTGGAGCCTCCTGTCGGAGGGGCTTCGACCTGGGCCGCCTGATTGGCGCTCCCGCCGCCACCTCCACCACCGCTCTCACCGCCACTCCAGCCGACGCCATCCTGCGTGGGTTTGCCGCGCGAGAAGATGTCCTTGGTCTTCGTCATCGTGATGGAGACCGTGGAGCGCAGCGGAACACCCTCCACCGAGAAGAAGTCGAGGGTTTCCTGGTAGGAATCCACGATGCCGGTGAAGGCGAAGGCACCCCAGTCGAACGTGGTCTGCGGAGGTGGCCGCTCCTTCTCGCCCAGCAGGCGCGCGACCTCCACGGTCTGGTCACACACGTTCTTGTGCGTGTCCGTCGTGTCGAAGATGAGCTCCACCGAGAGCTTCGCCGAGCCCTCGTTGACCACCTGCTGGCCTTCGTTCTTCGTGCCCTTCTTGCCCAGGCCGAGCTTGGTCGTCAGGGTGAGCCGCAGCGTGGCCGGGTTGAAGTGGGCCACGATCGGCTTCCTGCCCTGGACCAGGAGCTTCGCGGGCTCGGGCTTTGGCACGGGTTTCGGAGTGATCATCGTGTCATCCCGCCTTCGTATCGAGGGTCAGCCCTTCGTGGGCGAGGTGCAGCTCCTCGATGCCCACCTCGGTCCCCCGGGCGTTGAAGTCCGCCGCCTTGAACTTGATGGGGAGCGCCCGATCCAGCCTCCACGTGAGCACGATCTCCTGCTTCATCACGGGATTCTCCCTGGAAGCGGAGTTGACCCACCGCTTGAGATGGATCTGCACCGAGCGGCGGTGTCCGTAATCCCCGGTGGCCACCCGCTGGAACCACTGGAAGAGCCTGCCATCGCGGGAGATGCCACGCTTGAGCACCACCGTCGCGAACGTCACCGGCCCCACCCGTTGATGGGCCCCGTAGTTGTACCCGCCGGCCTTGATGACCTTGGGCTCCATGGTGGCCTCCAGGCCCGTGCACTCGGAGAAGGCACCCGCGAGGGAAGGGGTCTGCGTCCCCTCGCTTCCCGCGAGCGGCTCATCCTGGAAGGCGAGCTCGAATTGGAACGTGAAGAGCGGATCGATCGGCTGGCTCATGGCTCTTCCTCCATCCGCAGCGAGATGGGGCCGCCCTCGACCAGGGTCAGGACGACATGGATGCGCTCGATGGCCGCCGCGGCGTCGAACACCACCTCCGCCACCAGCCTGCCGGCATCCAGATCATCCTGCGTCATCGTGGTCCGGTCGCAGCGGACCTGGAATGCCTCGCGCGCGGTCGTTCCGCGCAGGGCACCCGCCTCCCAGAGCCGGACGAGGACGAACTCGATCCGCTGCGTCAGGTCGCGCCAGGTGCGCTCATGGGAGGGCTCGAACAGGACGTTGTGGCCCGCCCGCCGGAGGGCGCGGATGAGCACGGAGAACAGCCGGTTCACTCCGCCCTGCCGCCAGCTCTCGAGGGGGCTGGTGGTGACGTCGGAGAGGACGCGGAGCCCGCCGGGAGTCGGTCCGAGCACGGACACCCGTTCCGGCAGGGGGCGCACGGCCTGTCCGCCGTTCACGGAAGGGGGCATGGAGAGCGTGCCCCGGCCGAGAACGGGAAAGAGCTCGTGGACGTCCGCCAGGCCCAGGTTCATCACGCTCCGGAACGAGCCTCTCAGGAGCGCGTTGCGGGCGAGCACGCCGGCTAGCAGACCGTCGGGGCTCTCGAGCTCCTCGGGCAACAGGGCCGAGCCGGGCGTGCGGACCCACGGGTAGACGAGCTGCACGAAGGCGCTCTGGAACCGCGCGAAGTGCTCGTGGGCGAGCAGGAAGGCGTAGGGGTTGTCCTCGGTGAGCTCCTCGGTGAAGGACGTGTGCGTGCCGGCGCGCTCGCTCGTACCCGGGTAGGGGAGGGGCAGGGCCGCCACGAGCTGTACATCACGCAGATAGCGGCTGCTCAGCAGCTCCTTCACCCTCTCCAGGAATCGAGCCCAGGCGCCGTATCCCTCCTGGTCACACCGGGGCGCGGTCCGCGTGGAGAAGAATGAGTCCAGGGGCGCCGGGAGCTCCTGGGTACATTCGACGAAGACCTCCGGGGGCCGCGGAGGCTCGATGGGAGGAGGCAGGGGCTTGCCATCCATCGCGACCGCGGCGGCGAGGTCCGGCAGGCAGAGGAACGACACATCCGGCAGGCCGAAGAGGTGCGCCGCCCCATGCCAGGTGCTCCGGTCGATGGGCGAGGCGCGAAATAGCTTCCCGGTGCCGGGGAGCAACTTCTCCAGCGAGGAGAGGCGGGTTGGCCGATCGGCTCCCTCGAGCCAGGGATCGGCCATGCGGATGACGTAGCACTTGCGCCCGCCCTGGGCGAAGAACGAGCGGACCGCGGCGCCCAGGTACGTTCCCTCCCAGTCGAAGTGCCGGTCGAAGTCGTTCCAGCGCTCGATGGGCGCTGGCACGTCCTCCAGGAGCGGGGACTGGCTCCACCCGTTCTCCAGGAGCCATGTCCGGATCTCCGGAGAGATGGGCGCGCTGGAGCGGCGGATGAAGCCCACGAAACAGGCGATGTCCGCACGCTCGGGCGCACTCACTGGCGCACGGGCTCTGGCTTCGAAGACGAGGCCGCTCATCCCTGACCCTCACCCATCCCTCGTGATGTCCCGGGCTACGCCACGTTCGGGAAGCCCATCTGGATGTCCTCGGCGGAGAGCACCAGCTCCTCCATCGCGACATCACCCCCGCCCTTGGCCGCGAGCGTCGGTCCCGTGTACTTCATGGGTGTCACGTTGAGGAGCTTCCAGGACTGCACCGCGGTATGGGTCTCGTCCTGGAGCGTGATGAGCACGAACTCCTTGCGGCCCTCCACGCCCCGGGCCCGGACGTCGCGGATCCACTCCCAGATGACGGCGGAGGCGACGACGCCCCGCTTGAGCGTGACGTCGCCCGTCTTGAAGATGCCGGGCACCTTGCGGACGTGGTTCACCTGGTCGCTGCCTTCACGGTACTCGGCCATGGTGAACTCGGTGGACAGTCCCGACACATCCGAGAAGCCGCCGAAGGCCGTGTCCTCGCCGGCGAAGCTGATGACGAAATTGAATGCACCGTAGGGAGTCTTGCGCGGCATGTGGGTGGTCCTTTCTCCTAGCTGCGGGCATCAGCGGTCTTCTGGCCGATCCGGAAGATGACGAACTCGGCGGGCTTCACGACGGCCACGCCCACAAGGCAGATGAGCCGGCCGTTGTCGAGATCGTCCTGGGTCATGGTGCTGCGGTCACAACGGACGAAGTAGGCCTGCCTCGGGTCGCTGCCGAGCAGGGCCCCCGAGCGCCACTGCGTCTCCAGGAAGCTGCCGATGGTCTCGCGGATGTTGGCCCACAGCCGCTCGCCGTTGGGCTCGAAGACGGCCCACTGCGTGCCGAGGTCGATGGAGCGCTCCAGGAAGTTGAAGTAGCGCCGGACGTTCACGTACTTCCACTCGGGATCCGAGCTCGCCGTGCGCGCGCCCCAGACGCGGTAGCCGCGCCCCGGGAAGAAGCGCAGGCAGTTGATGCCCTGCGGGTTGAGCGACTCCTGCTGCGCGAAGTTGACGTCGATCTGGAAGCGGAGGGCGCTGCGCACCACCTCGTTGGCCGGCGCCTTGAAGACACCGCGCTCCACGTCGTTGCGCGCGTAGATGCCGCAGATGAAGCCGGAGGGCGGCAGGGCGATCTCCTTGGGGATGCGATCGTTGCCCGGCCGGGCCAGCGGGTTGGACACCACCACCCACGGGAAGTAGAGCGCCGCGTGCTTCGAGTCGATCTCCCCGCGCCACTGGCTGACCTGGCTGAGCAGGCCGTGGGTCGACGCGTCGGGCGTGTCCAGCACCGCGATGCGGTACGCGCGCCGCTTCTCGACACGCTTGATGAGCTCGTTGCGCACCGCTCGCGCGGTGCTCTCGCCATAGGCCGAGGAGCCCGGGGCGGCGACGATGGAGATGTCCTCGATGTTGGCCAGCACATCGAGCGCGTCCGCGTACTGCTTGTCGCCAGGGGGCGAGCCGTCGCTGCCTCCCGCCAGGGGGAAGTTCTTGGCCTCTCCATTGTCCAGGAGCTGGCTGAACAGGGTCAGCCCGGTGGCTACCGGGTCGAGCTGGATGGCATACAGCCGCTGGATGGCCTCGAGCTGCCGGGTGGGCTTCTCCGACAGGACGCTGCCGATCCACCGGGGGTGCTGAGGATCCAATCCCACGTCCTCGTAGAGCGCTTCACGGCCGGCACCATCCCGGGTGCTGATGCGCAGCGTGACGAACTCCCCCACGGCCGCGTCTTGCTCGGACGGAAAGCCGCTGGCCGACGTCCCGCCGCTGTCGACCCAATCCGTGTCCTTCTTGATGAAGGTGCGCGCGCCGGGCTCGCCAGTGGCGGTACCCGCCCCCAGTCCGAGCGGAGGCCCACTGCCCTTCCAGGCGAGACTGGCGGTGGTTCCCATCTCCGCGGTTCGCAGCGCCACCTTGCCATCGAGGAAGATGGCATGGATGCCCGCGCCGCGAAGGGCCCGGTCGAGCTCCTGCAGGGAGACCTCGTCGAGCTTCTTGACCTTGGCCACCCCCAACGTCCCCACGATGCCGAGCTCGCTGTTCTTCTTCACCACCAGCGAGGGAAGGTGCGTGCCGATGATCAACGCGCCATTGTCCAGCCGCGCGTAGCAGCCCTGGAGCCGGCTGTTGATCGTGTCGACAATCTCCTGGGGCGGCGTTTCCGCGGTCAGCTGGATGCCGGGCTGTGGGGTGCCATTGAGCACGATGTCGAGCGTGGTGTCGGCATCCAGCTTCTCGAGTGGGGTGACGGCGGTCAGCTCGACCTTGTCCGTGACCAGGTGGATGGAGACGGCTTCCTTGGTCTGGCCCAGCTCGAACGTGAGCGTCGTGTGACCGGAGAGATCGAAGGGCGCCGCCGCGGTCCCCTTGAGCACGGCCGACGAGCCGCTGCCGATCAGGATCGTCCCGGCCGGGGCATTGTTCATGCCCCTGACGGTGGCGGGGCTCTTGATGGGCTGGACGGTGATGGTGCCGTTGCCCACGCTTCCCTTGAAGCGAGCGGTGAACTTCGTATTGCCGCCCACGGTGGCCGACGCGAACCCCGCGTCCAGCGGGACGACGCGCGAGACGTAGAGGCGGGAGCCGCCCTCGTCGAAATAGGCCCGGACCGAATGCGCCAGGTAGTTGGTCGCGGGGTGGGGGGCCTTGTAATCGAAGTCGTCGAGCCCGCCATAGGTGCGCTCGAAGTCCGCGAAGCTCGTGAGGAGCTCCGGAGTTCCACCCGAGGGACCGGTCAGCGTGGGCCCGGCGAAACCCGTGGTGCTGGTACTCACCCCTTCGATGGACTTGGAGCGGAAGCTGGTCTCTTCGACGTAGACGGCTGGTGCGAGGTATTCAGGCACGTGAGCCCTCTCTTATGAAGTCGGGATCGGGATCCGACGGTTGGTTTCCAGGCCAGAGGCAACCTGGAGGGTTAGTGGCAGCGGGGTGAAGCTCTGGTCTGGGACGTCCGGATCCGGCAGGCCCGCCACGCTGGGGGCGAGGGCGGACTCCAGGGTCGCGGAGAAGATGCGATGGCTGAGGGACTCGCCTTGTTCGTGGCCCCACCGGATGATGGGAATGCGTGGCACGAGCAGCAGTGCCTCTCCCCGCTCATCCGACAGCCCGAGCCCCTTGATGGCGGGCTTGTCCAGGAGGTCGACGCGGAGACGGAGCACCCTCCGGGCGGCGAGCGGGGCGTTCTGCTCATTCGTGAGTGAGAGCCGCACCACGGCGCTGCCCGGAGAGGGCCGGGCCGTGGGCGCCAGGTACATCCTCACGTCCACCGGTTCGAACACCGCGTCCTCCACGCCGAGCGGTAGCTCGAGGGAGAAGCTGCGTGGGAGGTGGCGCCCGCTCGGATCGACGACGGAGAGGGTGAAGGAGCGCGGAGCCGGCCCCGGCTCGGGCGGCGCCTCGAAGCGGGCGGTGTAGTCCTCCAGGCCGGGAGCCTCGGTGATGACATACAACCCCCACCGGTTGCGTACCACTCTCACCCCGTCGCCAGAGACGGCGAGCGGGGGGGTGAGTGGCTGCTCCGTCTCCCCATCGAGGAAACGGACGGCGGCCAGGGCGCGGCTGTCGAGTGACTCCAGCCTCACGCGCCATTTCCCTTGTGGGTGATGGAGAACCGCCTGGCCACCACGGGTTTTCCTGTCGGACCGAGCTCCGGTTCGATCTGGACGACCCGCGCGATGTACGAGGCGCTCAGGGCGTAGGGACGCTGGAACGTATCCCAGATGCGCATGAGATCCTCGTTGCTCAGTTCCGCGGGAATGAGTTGGATCAGCTCCTCCGGCTGCCAGCCACCATCATCGTTGAGGTCCGACGCGCTGAGCGTCTGGTGATTGTGGAGCACGTGCATCGCCCAGGTGAACAGGCGGTGCTCGTCCTTGGCGTTGTCTGCCCAGACGGTCAACAGGTAATGCAGATCGAGCGAGAGCGGCGGAGGCGCATTCGAGACGAGACCCGTATAGGCCTGGTTGCGCAGGTGCTCGTTCATCGTCACACGATAGAGATAGAGTGTCAGCGCCGGCCGGCTCTGGACGGGATCCGGTGATTCCGCTCCGCCTCCCAATTCCTTGCTCGACACCAGCGTGAATTGAGGATTCGCGCTCAGATCCAGATCGACTCTCTGAGCCGGAGGCAACGCCTGATAGGCCTGGTAGGCCGTGGTGAAGTAGGAGACCAGCGATTCGCCGATGGAATGAATTGCAAGGAGATTCGCCATGCCCCCCCCTTGGGAACCAGACGCCTTTGCACTTCTCGGGAATGTTGAGACCCAGCTCGCCTGGGGCCTTCGGTCCTTTGTGAAGGCAGATGGACCCTACGTGAAACCAGATCGATTTTCAAGATTCAAACATTTTGTCACCCTGGAAGTCATTCGGCTTCGCGGACTGGTGAAGTCGTGATCGTACGTATGAGGTTGGATTTGTGATTACAGCCTCATGTGATGTTTTCGGCCGTCGGTGAAAGCTCCGCCGGTTTCATGCTTCCAGCATCGGGCGGGCTCAATCCGAGACGACGTCCACGCGCCCTTCCCGCACCTGCCAGCGTGAGGAGGTGCACCGCCGCGCGAAGTGCGTGTCGTGTGTCACCAGCAGCAGGGCTCCCGGGTACTCGCGCAGGGCCGCCTCCAGGCGCTCGATGGAGGGCAGATCCAGGTGGTTGGTGGGCTCGTCGAGCACGAGCGCCCAGGCGTGCTGCCCGAGCCCCCGCGCGATGAGCAGCTTGCGCGCCTCGCCGGGCGAAGGTTGCTCCGTGGCGAGCAGGCGATCCGGATCCACCCCGAGCGCCGCCACCAGCGACAGCACGCGGCCCTTCTCCTCGGGAGGCAGCTCGCGCACCGAGTCGAGTGCTTCCTCGGACTCTTCCGCGCTCAGGTCCTGTGGCAGGTACAGCACACGCTCCAGGGGAATCCGTGCCTGGTCGAGCAGTGCCCGCAGCAGGGTGCTCTTGCCGGCGCCATTGGGGCCCTCGATGCGGATGCGGGCGTCCCGTGGCACGTCGATCCGCAGCGGGCCGAACAGCTCCACCTCGCCCGCGCGCAGCCCGGGTAGATCGAGGCTGAACAGCAGCGCGTGCGGCGGCCGGACGTAGTCGACGAACACGGAGCGGCCGAGCGTCTTCTCCACCTCGATGGACTCGACGGCGGCGGCGGCGCGCTCCACTTCGCGGCGGGTATTGGCCACGCGGCGGCCGTGCTGTGCGTCCGCCCAGCTCGCGAGCGTCGTGGCCCCCATGCCGCGCGCGTCGCTGTCGTACTTGTTCCTCATCCGGACGCCGGTGTTGCGAGCGGCGGATGCTGCCTCCTGGTCACGGCGCGTCTGCACGAGCCGTTGCTGGAGGCGCCGCTGCTCGTCCTGCGCCTGTTGCCTCGCGGTGCGCCGGGCATCCAGCTCGGACTCCCAGGCCTCGCGGGCCGCGGAATAGCTCCCCGGCCAGAGCTGCACCGAGCCCGCGTGCACGCGCAGCGTGGCGGTGGTGAGGGACTCGAGCAGCTCGCGGTCGTGCGAGACGAGCACCCCGACTCCCCGGAACCGGCGCAGGGCGGAGATGAGCCACTCCCGGGCCTCGGCGTCCAGGTGGTTGGTGGGCTCGTCGAGCAGCAGCACGTCCGGCTCCCGCGCGAGCGCGGCGCCAATCTGCCAGCGCTTGCGTTCACCCGGGGAGAGCGTGGGCCACCGCTCGAGCGCGGTGGGATCCAACCCGAGCTGTCCCAGCATCCGCCGAGAGCGTGAGTCGAACGCCTCCGCGAGCGCGGTGATGTCGGGGGTGATCTCCTCGACACGCTGCGGGCAGAGGTGGACGAGGGCCGAGGGCGGCTCGAAGCGGAGGTGCCCCTCCGAGGGCTGGAGCTCGCCGGAGATCAGGCGCAGCAGGGTGGACTTGCCGGCCCCGTTGGAGCCGACGAGGCCGGTCCAGCCCGTGGGCAGGTGGAAGTCCGCCTCGGAGAAGAGGGGAATGGCGTCGGAGAACGCGAAGGAAACGCCGTGGGCGCGAACGAGTGACACGAGGAACTCCGGAATCGTTCCGGGCACGCACGAGGGGCCCGGGGGTTGGCTGAGAGACAGCGCCGTCGATTCAGGAGTGGATCTTCAATGGAGTACGAAGCCTCGTGTGCGAGCAGGGCCCGGAGTTCAGGGCCCGAAAGTTCTAACCACGGACGGGGCTCCGCGCAATCCCTGACTGGGAATTATCGGACGGGCACGGTGGCCGCGACGGCCGCCCGCGCCTGCCGGGCGAGCCGCCAGGCCCCCACCGAGGCCGCCAGCGCGGACACCATGGTCATCAGGAGCGCCAGGGCGATGTTGTGCAACGCCTCCTGGACTCCGATGAACAGCACGGAGGGCCCCTCGCTGGCCAGCGGGCCGACGTAGGCGCGCAGCAGGTTCATGATGCCCGTGATGAACCCCAGGCCCCCCGCGAAGAGCGTGAAGAGCCCGAGCGTGAGCATCAGCGGCACGTAGCGCGTGTCCGGACGCGTGGCGTAGCGCAGGCTCGTGCCCAGAAGTGCCAGCCCCGCGAGGAGCGTGGGATACATCCCCCAACCACCTGCCATGAGTGCTTCCGACATGGGACCTCCCTATGTGTGTGCCCGCTCGGACAACGGGCTCGCGGAAAGGTTCCAGCCCGGGATTCGATAGACCCTCACCCCGTCCCTCTCCCAGGGGGAGAGGGGATGGTGGCGCAGTGCTACTCCTCGGACGGCAGGGGCGAGCGGTTGCGCACCGGCACGGCCGGAGGCGCGGCCGTCACCGTCCGCGTCAGGGCCTGCGCGCTCAGGGCCGCGGCGCTGGGGGTGGGACGCGTCTTGTCGGCTCCTCCTTCCCGGGCGAATACCTCCTTGAGCGTCGCGATGCTGCCGAGCGCCGCCGTCGCCTCGTACGGGACGAACATCTTGTTGTCGCCCTTGCCCAACTCCTGCAGCGTCTCCATGTAGCGCAGCGCGAGCACCTCGGGGGTCGCTCCTCCACCGGAGTTGATGGCGTCGAACACCAGCCGCGTGGCCTCGGCCTTCGCCTCGGCGTCCAGCAGCGTGGCGCGCTTGCGGCCCTCGGCGCGGGCGACTTCCGCGTCGCGCTCGGCCTCGGCCCGGAGGATCCGGGAGATCTTCTCGCCCTCCGCCGAGAGAATGGCCGCGGCCTTGTCTCCCTCGGCCTTGGTGACCTCCGCGCGGCGCTCGCGCTCGGCCGTCATCTGCTTGGCCATCGCGTCCTTGATGGCGGCGGGCGGCTCGATCTCCCGCAGCTCCACCCGCGTCACCTTCACGCCCCACTTCTCGGTGGCCTCGTCCAGCACCGTGCGCAGCTTGGTGTTGACCGTCTCGCGGCTGGTCAGTGTCTGGTCCAGCGTCAGCCCGCCCATGATGTTGCGCAGGTTCGTCATGGTGAGCTGTTCGATCGCCAGCGCCAGGTTCTCCACCTCGTAGAGTGCCTTCGCCGGATCGACGACCTGGTAGTAGATGACCGAGCCGACCTCCATGGTGACGTTGTCATGGGTGATGACCTGCACGGTCTCGAAGCCCATGACCTGCTCGCGCATGTCCACCAGGTTGGTGCGGGTGTAGCGGTTGCCCACGCGCATCTCCATGGCGCGCGGCGAGTCGAGGAACGGGATGAGGACGTTCAGGCCGCTGTGCGCCACGTGGTGGAACTTCCCCAGACGCTCCACGACCATTACCTTGGCTTGCGGAACGATGCGCAGGCCCTTGATGAGGCCGAAGCCCACGGCCAGCGCGATGATGAAGAGGACTGCGGTACCCATCTAGCGACCTTCCTTCTTTTTCAAGGGAACCTCGAGGGCGGCGGAGGGGCGCCGCACCCATAGCTTCAGACCTTCCACCTGCTCGACGATGACGCGCTCCCCCTCCGCCACGGGACCCGCGAGCGAGCGCGCCGTCCAGAGCTCCCCGTTGATGCGCACCGTGCCCCCGTGCCCCTCGACGAGGGACTCGGTCACCACGGCCTCCTGGCCCAGCATGGCCTCCACGCCCGTCTTCATCTGCGTGGCGGTGCGCATGAAGGCCTTCTTGAAGAGGGTGCGCGAGGCACCGAAGAGGCCCAATGACACCAGGGTGAAGCTGGTGAGCTGGAAGTCGATGCCCAGCCCCAGGGCCGCCGAGAGGCTGGCGGCCAGCGCTCCCACGGAGAACCAGAGCATCACGAAGCCCGGGAGGGCGATCTCCAGTGCTCCCGCGAGGACCGCGGCGAGGAGCCACAACTGCCAGGCGCTGGGGATGAAATCCATGGGAATGCTCCTGTCCGGACAGAGCTTGCCACCGGGCCAGCGCGGCGCGCCACAACCCCCTGTCCGTGACGGACATTCCTCCACCACGTGAAGGGGGAGCGGGGTAGGCTCCCGGCGCCTCGCGGCAGCGGGTGGGCGGATACGGCATGCTGGCGCGTCTTCACAACGGAGAGGTGAAGTGATGGCTGGACGAGTCGAAGGCAAGGTGGCGCTGGTGACGGGAGCGGCGTCGGGGCTGGGCAAGGCGGCGGCGGCGATGCTGGCCCGCGAGGGCGCGCGCGTGGCGATCACGGATCGCAACGAGGCTGGGGCGAAGGAGGTGGCCGGCGCGTTGGGTGAGGCTGCCCGGGCCTGGAAGCTGGACGTGACGCAGGAGGCGGACTGGGTACGGGTGGTGGACGAGGTGGTGGCGACGTTCGGCCGCCTGGACGTGGTGGTGAACAACGCGGGCATTGGCGTGGCCAAGGACGTCGAGTCCCTATCGCTGGAGGAGTGGCGGCTCGTCCACGCGGTGAACCTGGACGGGGTGTTCCTGGGCTGCAAGCACGGCATCCGAGGCATGCGCAAGTGCGGCGCGAAGGGCTCCATCATCAACGTCAGCTCGGTGGCGGGTCTGATCGGCTCGGAGAACCTCGCGGCGTACTGCTCGAGCAAGGGCGGGGTGCGCCTGCTGACGAAGTCCGTGGCGTTGCACTGCGCGCGCAAGGGTTACGGCATCCGGTGCAACTCGCTGCACCCCACCTTCATCGACACGCCCATGGTGGAAGGCTTCGCGAGCCAGGGAGGCGACGTGGCGGCGGGGAAGGCGCGGCTCGCGAGAATGATTCCGCTCGGCCATATCGGTGAGCCTGACGATATCGCCTACGCGGTGGTGTACCTGGCCTCGGACGAGTCCAAGCTGATGACGGGCTCGGAGCTCGTCGTGGACGGTGGCACCACGGCGATGTGAGCAACCCCTCGACACGGAGCGCACCATGCCCTTCCTGGACGTCAATGGTACCCGTCTGTATTACGAGGACACGGGAGGCTCGGGAGAGCCCATCGTGTTCAGCCATGGCCTGCTGTGGAGCGGCCGGATGTTCGACAAGCAGGTGGCGGCGCTGAAGGACCGCTACCGCTGCATCACCTACGACCACCGTGGCCAGGGCCGGAGCGACGTGTGGAAGGTGGACACCGTGGACATGGAGACGGTGTACGCGGACGCGGTGGGACTCATCGAGAAGCTGGGCGTGGGGCCATGCCACTTCGCGGGGCTGTCCATGGGTGGCTTCGTGGGGATGCGGCTGGCGGCGCGGCGGCCGGACCTGCTGCGCTCGCTGATGTTGCTGGAGACCTCGGCGGACCCGGAGCCGGCGGAGAACGTGCCGCGCTACAAGCTGCTCAACTTCATCGCGCGCTGGCTGGGGCTCGGGTTGGTGACGAAACGGGTGATGCCGATCATGTTCGGCCGCACGTTCCTCGAGGATCCGGCGCGGGCGGCCGAGCGGGCCGAGTGGGAGCGCCGGTTGAAGGAGAACCGGCGCGACATCTGGCGAGCGGTGAACGGGGTCATCCGGCGGCGCGGCGTGTACGAGGAGCTGACGCGAGTGAAGACCCCCACGCTGGTGTTGGTGGGCGGTGAGGACACGGCCACGGTGCCAGCCAAGGCCGAGCGCATCCATGGAGCGATCCAGGGCTCGCGGCTGGTGAAGCTGCCGCGAGGTGGGCACACCTCGACGGTGGAGGAGCCGGAACTGTTGAACGCCGCGCTGGTGGAGTTCCTGGACGAGGTGTCATCGGGGCAGAGCAGGGTAGGCTGAAGAAGGGGGAGTGCGGAATGAGCACGCCGGAGTGGCTGGACCGGACGCGGGAGGTGCGTCCGGGAGAGGAGCTGGACGTCGCGTGGCTGGAGAAGTACCTGGCCGAGAAGGTGCCGGGGCTGACGGGGCCGCTCGTGGTGGAGCAGTTCCCGGGAGGGCACTCGAACCTGACGTACCTGCTGCGGATGGGCGACCGGGAGCTGGTGCTGCGCCGGCCGCCGTTCGGAGCCAAGGCGATCAAGGCCGGGCACGACATGGGCCGCGAGTACCGCATCCTCAGCGGGCTGCTACCGGTGTACCCGAAGGTGCCCCGGCCGCTGGTGTTCTGTGGTGAGAACGAGTCACCGATGGCCGTGCCCTTCTACGTGATGGAGCGGGTGCGCGGGGTGATCATCCGGGCGAAGCCGCCGAAGGGACTGGAGCTGACGCCGGAGCTCATGCGGAAGCTGTCGGAGAACTTCGTGGACAACCTCGTCGAGCTGCACGCGGTGGACTGGCGCGCGGCGGGGCTGGGGGAGATCGGAAAGCCGGAGGGGTACCTGGGCCGGCAGGTGGCGGGGTGGACGGAGCGCTACGGCAAGGCGAAGACGGACGACATCGCCGAGATGGAGCAGGTGGCGAAGTGGCTGGCGGCCCACCTCCCGAAGGAGCTGCCGCCGACGCTGATCCACAACGACTACAAGTACGACAACCTGGTGCTGGATCCGGAGAAGTTCCCGAGCATCCGGGCGGTGCTGGACTGGGAGATGGCGACAATTGGCGATCCGCTATCGGACCTGGGGATGGCGCTGGCGTACTGGGCGGAGGCGAAGGATCCACAGGAGCGGGTGGCGCTCCCGTTCGGGCTGACGATGCTGCCGGGCAACCTGACGCGCGAGGAACTGGTGGCGCGGTACGCGGAGAAGAGCGGACGAGACACGCGTGGGATCGCGTTCCACTACGTGCTGTCGCTCTTCAAGGTGTCGGTGATCGCGCAGCAGATCTACTACCGGTTCAAGCAGGGCCTGACGAAGGACGAGCGCTTCGCGGCGATGATCGTCGGGGTCCGGGTCCTGTCGAAGACGGCGGCGCGGGCCATCGAGACGGAGAGCATCCGTCCCTGAGTCATTCCTTGCGCTTGCGGCGCACGAGGAGGACAGCGCCCGCCAGGGGCAGCAGCATGATTCCTCCTCCCACCGTCACCACGGTACGCAGCCGCCAGGCCTTCCACGGTGGGGCGACCTTCTGGTTCCGCAGCCGCTCGAAGTCCGGCTCCGGGCAGCTCTGGCCGAACGACCAGTAGCCCTCGATGAGTGCCCCCTTCTGGACGTAGGTGCGCCAGAGGCGCTGGACCCGTTCTGGCTCGGTGCTCGAGGCGAACCGCGCCGCATGGCACAGGAGCATCGCGTACGCCTGGCTGCGCGGATGGAGCTGCTCCGCGGCCTGCTCGGCCAGATCCGCCGCCGTGGAGCGGTAGTGGAAGCGCGGAGAATGCGGCGGCCCGTGGGCGGCCAACCGTTCCTGCTCGGCTTGTGTGGTGAGCGGGATGTCCCCCAGCGCGGCCCGAGCCAGGGTGCTCTCATCGGGCTGATCCACCTCCCGATGCCAGGCCCCCACGTCGAAATCCCCATACGTCCAGGACCAGTCGGGCGCGGCCTCGGTGCCCATCAGCTCCATGCCGTGGGCGCGCGCGAGCTTCGCCGCGGAGTAGAGCGCTTGCGCCCGGGTCACGCTGTCCCACCAGGCGCCCCGGGCCCGCTCGAGCGCGTCCACGTACTGCCGCGCGAACTCCTCCCACTTCGTGCCCCGGAAGTAATCCAGGGCCTCCTGGCCACGTCCACTCCGCATCAGGCGCTTCCCGAGCAGCAGGCGCAGGCGCTCGTTCAGGCCCGGGCCTTCGCCGTTGCCTTCATAACCCCACGGGAAGAACCGTATCTCGGCCTGGCAGCGGTCCTTCGGATCGGAGGCGTGGGCCGCGACGAACCGCTGGAGCTCGTCCACCGTCAGCACGCGCTCGGCCACGTAGGCGATGTCCGGCCAGGAGCAGCTCGCCAACGAGAGCTCCGCCGCCTGGAAGAAATCGCCACGCATGAGCGCGAGGGCGGCTCGCTCTCCTTCCACGTGCGCTCTCGGGCGCCGCGGATGCGGCTCATCCTCGACCCTCCAGTCGTCCGCCTCTGGAATGCCTCGCGCGGCCTCCGCGAGGTACTGCTCCGCCGCGCTCTTGTCTCCCCGGCGCAGCGCCAGCTTCGCCTTCACCCAGGAGGCGAGAGGTGTCTGCTCCTGTCCGGCGAAGCGCTCGGCGAGCTCGAAGCGGCCCGCGCGCCACGCTCCCGCCGCCAGCCGGTCCGCCCCGGCCAGACCGGGCACGGACGCGAGCTCCTCCAACAGCCGGGCCAGGCGGCTGGGCGTTCCTGCTTCCGGGTCCGTCCACGACAACTCCTGCCCACGCGTCCAGGCATAGGTGGTGAGCAGGCGCTGCGCCAGTGGAGCCTGGAGCGCCCGCCGCAGGCGCGCCTCGTCAAAGGCGAGCGCCCGGGAGACCTGCAGCAGGGAGATCACCCCATTCGTGCTTCCGTGGGCCACCTGCTCCGCGTAGAGCTGGATGGCTCCCACGTCGTCGCCCTCGTCCAGCAGCACCCGGGCTTCCTCGCCGAGGCTCGCCAGGGCGAGACCCAGCGGATCCTCGAAGCCCTGGCGGACCAGCTCTCGCACCTCGGCGAAGCGCTGGCGGGCCTCCTGCGTCGACCCCGCCGTACGCCCCAGCATGAAGGCAGCGAAAGGAGAGAAACGGCGGCGCTCCTCGGCGGGCAGCGCGAGCACCTCGAGGAATCGGGCACGGGCGTCCTCCCAGCGCTTCTCATGGAAGGCCTGGGCGCCGGACTGGTACAGCTCCGTCTCACGGGTGCCACCGCCCACCCGGGCACCTTCCGGCTCATTCGGGCCCTCGACCACGGGAAAGGCCTCCGCCGGCTTCGGCACCAGCAGCGCGACCTCATGCGCGAAGAGACCATCCGGCAGCTCCGCGAGTGTCGCGGCCCGATTGTGCAGCAGCTCGGGTGGGAAGTCGGGGCCGCAGGCACGAGCGCGGCGCACGGGAGCGAATGACGCCAGGACGACCAGACACACCAACAGATTACGGAGAGGCAATGGCCACCTCGGATCCCCGCACGAAGCCGATGACCCGGCGTTCGCCGACGCGCAGGCGGGGAGGCGTGCGCGCCACGAGTGAGGTCCCTCGCGCGGTGTAGCCACTCACGCCGTCGAGGACCTCGAGATTTCCAGAAAGGGTGAGGCGCGCGGGAGCTTCCGCATCCACGCGGCCGGTGTTCTCGAGGACGATGTCCAGCGTGCCCCCGCCCGCGTCCACCAGATGCGGGAAGAAACGTGTGTCGAGCGCTTCGCCCCGCACCACCGCCGCGAGCGTGGGGAGGCTCCAGGCCTCGGGGTCGCCGCGATGGCCGAGCCGGAACCAGATGACGCCCGTCACGCCCGCCACGGGGTGCTCGCGGAGCCCAGAGAGGAACCGGGCCACGTCCCGAGGCTCCGCGGACAGGCGTGTCCCATCGCGCAGACGCACGCGGTAGGTGGGGAGTGCCACGTGGAAGGAGCGGCTGGTGGCCTTCGACCAGGCCTCGACGAAGCCTCGGGCTTCCTCGGGAGTGAAGAGCGTTGGTGCGCGCACCGCGTGCACCTGGAGGACGACATCATCGGGGATGGATGCCAGGCGGGGGAGCGCGGGAGAAGAAACCCAGGTGGGGAGCGCCGTGATGGAGAGTGCCAGGTCTCCGAGCGCCGTTCGTTCGCGAGCCAGCCAGTCCGCGTAGCCAGCCAGTGCCATGGTGGCACAGTCATGATCGATCTCGACGCCGCGCACGCGGACGCCCCTGGCCCGCCAGGCACGGGCATGCGTGGCGACCTCCTGGAGGGAGATGCCCTCGAGCGGCGCGGTGCCGTCCACCCGCATCACGGCGACCACCTCGCGGCCACTCCGGGCCAGGGAGTCCACATCCACCGCCACGTCCACCGGTGTGCGAGCGGACCCCGAGCGTTCCCGGGCCAACACCCGGAGCGCCCCCATTTCCGAGGGGGCCTGGGTGACGGCCTGGACCAGCTCCGGGCTCCAGGCGCGTTGCCAGACATAGGCCTCGTGGACGAGAGCCCGAGGCGGCAGCTCACCGCCGCGAGAGCAGGCGAGGCCGAGCACGAAGAGAAGCACGCCCATCCACCGCGCCGGAGAGAACCGTATCCGGAGCCCCCGAGGGAGGGTCATCTGACGCCCATGAAACATCATCACCATCCTAGCGCGGCGGGGAGACACGCAACCCCCTCTCCCTCCGGGAGAGGGCTGGGGTGAGGGTATCCGTCCTCCAGGCTGGAGCCCGTGTAAATCCCCTCTCCCTCTGGGAGAGGGTCAGGGTGAGGGTCTGGATCAGACGTCCCAGGTTCCAACCCGGGTGCACACTCCGCGAGAAGGTCAAGCCGCTGGATCTCACTTGAAAAGTGACGTGACACAACGGGTAGACACAACATACCTACCGGGGCGGGCCTTCCGCCTGAACGGCCGCTCAGTAGCTTGGCGAGCGTGTACGCCGAGCTGGTCTGCCGGTCGAACTTCTCGTTTCTTCGCGGGGCCTCGCACCCCGAGGAGCTGATCCAGGCGGCGGCCGAGCTGGGCCTGCCGGCCGTGGCATTGGCGGATGGGGATGGGCTGTACGGGGCGGTGAAGGCGCACCTGGCGGCGAGGGAAGCGGGAATCAAGTACCTGCTGGCAAGCGAGCTGACGCTGCTGGATGGGCCGCCGGTGGTGCTGTACGCGCAGGACGCGAGCGGCTACGCGAAACTCAGCCGGCTCATTTCGAAGAGCCGGATGATGCACCCGAAGGGGGAGGCGGGGCTGCCCTGGCGAGAGCTGGCCGAGGACAACCAGGGGCTCCTGGCGCTCCTGCCGTTCCCGGTGCCAGCGGAGCAGGTGGCGCCGTTGGCCGAGGCCTTCCGGGAGCGCTTCTACGTCGGCGTGAGCCGCTCGCTGTCCTCGGGAGACGAGGCGAGGGTGGCGCGGTCGAAGGCCCTGGCGAAGGCGCTCGGAGCCCCGCTGTGCGCGCACAACGACGTGCACACGCACCACCGGAGCCGCCAGCCGCTACAGGACGTGCTCACGGCCATCCGGTACAAGACGACGCTGGGGCAGTTGGGGACGAGGCGGTTGCCCAACGCGGAGCGGACGTTGAAGGGGCCGGAGGAGATGGCGCGGCTGTTCGCGGACTGCCCGGAGGCGCTGGAGCGCACACTGGAGCTCGCGAGCCGCTGCAACGCGACGCTGGATGGGCTGCGCTACCACTTCTCGGAGCAGGACCTGCCGCAGGGGCACACGACCTCGAGCTGGCTGCGAGAGCTGACGTACCAGGGGCTCCAGGTGCGCTACCCGGGAGGAGTCCCGCCCGAGGTGGTGAAGCAGATCGAGCACGAGCTGAAGCTCATCGCGGCGTTGGACTTCGCGGGGTACTTCCTGGCGATCTGGGACATCGTCCGGTTCGCGCGCTCGCGGGGGATCCTCTGCCAGGGGCGGGGGAGCGCGGCGAACTCGGCGGTCTGCTACGCGCTGGGCGTCACGGCGATCGATCCGGTGAGGATGGGGCTGCTCTTCGAGCGCTTCCTGAGCATGGAGCGCAAGGAGCCGCCGGACATCGACGTGGACTTCGAGCACGAGCGGCGCGAGGAGGTGCTGCAGTACGTCTACGAGAAGCACGGCCGGCACCGGGCGGGCATGGTGTGCGAGGTCATCTGCTACCGGGGACGGCTGGCGCTGCGCGAGGTGGGCAAGTCGCTCGGGCTGTCGTTGGATCAGGTGGATCGGCTGGCGAAGGTGGCGGGCTCGCACGGCGGTGAGATGTCGACGGAGCTGCTGAAGGAGGTGGGGCTGTCGGAGGAGGACCGGCGGGTGCGGCAGACGCTGGCGCTGGCGCGGGAGATCGAGAGCTTCCCGAGGCACCTCTCCATCCACGTGGGCGGGTTCGTGATCACACGCGAGCCGCTGGTGGAGATGATCCCGGTGGAGAACGCGGCGATGAAGGGCCGCACGGTGGTGCAGTGGGAGAAGGACGACCTGGAGGCGGTGGGCGTCCTGAAGGTGGATCTGCTGGGGCTGGGGATGCTGACGGCGCTGGCCAAGTGCCTGGCGCTGATCAAGGAGCACCACGGGCGCGAGCTGTCGCTGGCCACGATTCCGGCGGAGGATCCCCGGGTCTACGACATGCTGTGCAACGCGGACTCGATCGGGGTGTTCCAGATCGAGAGCCGGGCGCAGATGAACATGCTGCCGAGGCTGAAGCCGCGGTGCTTCTACGACCTGGTGGTGGAGATCGCGCTCATCCGTCCGGGGCCCATCGTGGGAGACATGGTGCACCCGTACCTGCGGAGGCGGGAGGGGAAGGAGCCGGTGGAGTACCCCTCGGAGGACGTGCGGAAGATCCTCCAGAAGACGCTGGGGGTGCCGCTCTTCCAGGAGCAGGCGATGAAGCTGGCGATGGCGGTGGCGGGCTTCACGCCAGCGGAGGCGGACGGGCTGCGGCGGGCGCTGTCACACAAGCGCGCGGAGGAGCGGCTGGGGCCCTTCCATCAGCGCTTCGTGGAGGGCGGAGTCGCGCGGGGGTACACGCCCGAGTACGTGGACACGCTGTTCCGCCAGTTCCGAGGCTTCGCACACTACGGCTTCCCGGAGAGCCACTCGGCGAGCTTCGCGCTGCTGGCGTACGCGTCGTCGTGGCTGAAGTGCCACTACCCGGCGGCGTTCACGACGGCGTTGTTGAACTCGCAGCCGATGGGCTTCTACGCACCGCACACGCTGGTGGGGGACGCGCAGCGGCATGGGGTGGAGGTGCGGGGCGTGGACGTGAACCACTCGGGGTGGGACTGCACGATGGAGGAGGGCGGGGCGCTGCGGCTGGGGTTGCGGATGGTGCGAGGGCTCCAGGAGACGACGGGGCGGCGCGTGGAAGCGGCGCGGCGGGACGGACGGTTCACGAGCCTCGGGGAGATGGCGCGGCGGACGCGGGTGCCCCGGCACGAGCTGGCGCGGCTGGCGCTGGCGGGGGCGCTGGGGAGCCTCTGCGGCTCGCGGCGGGACGCGCTGTGGGAGATCCAGGCGCTGGGCCCGCTGGAGGAGACGGACCTGTTCTTCGGGATGGCGATGGACGGGACGCAGGTGGAGCTGCCGCGGATGAACGTGGCGGAGCGGGTGAGCACGGACTTCGAGACGGTGGGCCTGTCCCTGGAGAAACACCCGCTGGAGCTGTTGCGCCCGGCGCTGCGCAAGCGCGGCGCGGTGACGGCGGCGGGGCTGGAGCGGGTGCGTGCGGGGGCGCGGGTGGCGGTGGGCGGCATGCTCATCTGCCGGCAGATGCCGCCCACGGCGAAGGGGTTCTGCTTCCTGTCACTGGAGGACGAGACGGGGATCGCGAACCTGGTGGTGCCACCGGACGCGTACGCGCGGTTCCGCAAGGACATCCACGGCGCGCTGTTCCTGGTGGGGCAGGGGACGCTGGAGAAGACGGGCAAGGTGACGAACGTGAAGGTGCAGCAACTGGAGCCGATCGCCTCCGCGCTCCCGGGCTGAAGCCCGTGTATGCCCCCTCTCCCTCTGGGAGAGGGCTGGGGTGAGGGTCTTCCTGCCCTCAGAATGTACCCGTGAGCCCCATCGCCGCACCGCCGGGCAGGGCACCCAGCATCGGGCGCAGCCGGACGGTGCCCGCGCTCGTGTCCGTGGGCGGCGGGGAATCGAACGAAGCGGAAAGCTCATACCCCACGACGGAGCCAACGAGGGGGGCAACCGCGGTGAAGAGCATGCTCAAGAACAGGGGCGCCCAGGGGTTCTCGAGTCGCGAGGCTCCATAGATGGCGCCGACGCCCGCGGCCGCCCCCGTGATCGCTCCCAGGAGCGCACCGAGGAAGTACCCCCGGCCTCCCGTCAACCGTCCTCCCAACCAGACTCCCAACGGCAGTCCGAGAGCACCGAGGGTCAAGCCCACCACTCCTGCGCCAATCTGGCAGCGCTCGATCCGAGAGTCCTCGGCCGCGGACTGACAGGCGAGGACGGCCACCCCGGTGGCGATGCTGAGGGCGAAGGGCACTCCCAGTCCCAAGCCGAACTCCGCGAGGATGCGCGCTCCGGTGGATCTCGGCTCCTTGACGTACCGGGGTGGTGTCGCGGACGCGGGGTCCTCGAGAAGCCGGAGCGGCGCGGCGGGCTCCGTTCCCGGAACATGGGCCGGGGCGGGAGGCGCTCCGTCCCCGAGCTCCTGAGCACGCACGGCCTCGGGTGTGGCGAGGACCAGCGCCAGGAAGAGGGTCGGAAGGGAAAACCACTTCATCCGTAGGGAACGAGGGTTTTGTGCCATGCGTGAATGAATTGCAATGACAGTGCCCCGATGGATCTTCTCTCGTGGGACGTGGAAAAGGACACCCGGTTTGCGCACGGTGGCGGCGGCGTGTGCAGGGCGCTGCACATGGCCGCGCAAGCGCCTCTCCATCGAGAGCAGCCCGACTCAGTGGACGACGAGCCGGGCTCGCTGGGCGGCCGGACGCACTCGCGCCGTGGTTCCCGCGTTGAAGGCGAGGAAGTCCTCCTCCACGCCATCGCTGAAGATGACGCCGCCCGAGGGCATCCGCGACTCCACCTGCAACTCCTGCTCCTCGCTGACGAAACCGCCCACCATGCTGGCCGCCGAGTGCCGGCTGATGAAGGGCTCGCGCACCACGAAGGCCAGCCGCGGGTCCTCCCAGGCGAACCGCCACGGCTCTCCCGGTTCGCCCCCCGTGGCCTCCGTGAGCCCTCTGGCGAACGTGAACACCGAGGACAACCAGCCGCTCGAGCCCGCTCCCGTGGAGACGATGATGCCGCTGGAGGACTGGGACTCGGCGCGGCGTTCGTAGTGCAGGGTGTAGCGGGCCGAGACGTGGGTGCGCGCTCCGAGGAACAGGTCATTGAACCCGAGCAGCCGCTGGCCATCGCTCAGCACCACCTCGGCGAGCGTCACCTCGCGGAAGCGGGCGCGCTCCTCGAGCACGTGGCGCACCGCCACCCGCGCCGCGTCCACGCCGAAGGGCAGCAGCACGCCGTCGAAGCGCGACGGGTCCGGGTTGACGCCGACGAGCGGCTGCGAGCCCACGTACTTGGCCACGTTGGCCACCAGGCCGTCCTGGCCCACCGTCACCACCAGCTCCTTGCCGGTGAAGAGGAAGGTGGGCACCAGCGCCCGGTCCACCTGCTGCACTGGCAGGCCGAGCGCCAGGTGCTTGTGCAGCACATCGAGGGAGCGCCGGTAGATGTCATCCTCGCGGGCGTAGTCCTCGAAGTCCTGACCGGCGTGTTCCAGGTAGAAGCGCGCCTGCGAGCGCGTGTTGAAGCGCTCGACCAGCTCGGCGAGCCGCGTCTTCCGGGTGACGAGGACGATCTTCTCGTACATGGCGCACCTACTTGGAGGAATTCGAGAGCAGCGAGCGCAGCAGGTCCGGGGACATGTTCAGCTCGCCGATTTTCTGCGCGTTCTCCGCCATCTCGCGGAAGGCGAGGGCGATGTTGAGCTTGGGATCGCTCCCGCCGCCGGCGGCGGCCATGAGCACCTTCCAGTCCACAGTCCGCACTGGGGCGAGCGTCTTCTCCAGCGCGTAGGCCTTGGCCTCGGCGGCCTTGCGCTCGTTCTCGCTCCAGCGGTCCATGAAGGAGGCGCGCTGCTCCTCCACGGCGATGTCCGCGGCGATCTGCGCCTCGCGGATCTGCCGCTTGCCGGCCTCCACGGACAGCTCGGTGGCGATCTCGCTCTCCTTGATGCGCCGCTCCTGCTCCACGGCGGCGTTGCGGCGGGCGTAGATGGCCTCGTCCGCGCGCCGTTGCAGGGCCTCGCGCGCCTCGGCTTCGAGGGCCCGTGCCATCTCCGGGGTGGGGCGGGTCGAGAGGAGCGCGAAGCCCTGCACCTCCACGCCGAGCATCCGCACCGCCTCGGTCTCGCGCAGCGCCGCGAGCACCTTGCCCTCGATGGTGGCCGCGCTCACCAGGACCTCACGCAAGGACATGGACTGCACCACCGTGCGGGCGCGCACCTGGGCGATCTGGACGAGCCGCTCCTCGAGCTTCGAGGGATCCTCGGAGGCGTACTCGCCCGAGGGTTTGATCGAGTAGTCGAGCAGACCGGACAGCAGCTTGGGGTCCGCGACACGGTAGGTGAGCTGCCCCTGGAGGGTGACGGCCTGGAAGTCCTGGGTCACCTCGTTGAAGACGAAGGGCACGTCCGAGCTGGACAGGGGCACGGCCACCACGGTGGTGGTGGGAGCCCAGTAGAAGAAGGAGAGGCCGGGTCCCTCCCGCTTCACCCGGCCGTCCTTGAACTGCATCACGTACGTCGTCGGCGGCGCCTTCATGTAACGGATGGACATGGCCCTTCCCCTCTTCATCTTGGTGTTTCCAGGACACCAACATAGTGTCAAAAATACACTCGTGCAACACGAAACGGATCCGTGGATGCTCCCTCTCCCTCTGGGAGAGGGCTGGGGTGAGGGTCTTCCCCAGGAGGTGGGAGATTCGCGTAGGCTCAGGGGATGCAGCGCATGAGGAGCAATCCTGCCTACTCGTTACTGGTTCTCCCACGTGAGCGGCGGCGCTCGCGAGTAGGCGCGCTGGCCCTGATGGCGCTAGTGCTCCTTGGCGCGTGTGCCACGGGGGCTCCTACTGGCGGACGGCTGGCGGTGAACCGCGATCAACCGTCAGCGCTGCGAGAATCTCCGGAGCGGCGGGACCGATCAGCGGTGCCACGCGGCGACGAGGACGACAATGTCGCCCGTGTTTTCGCCAGGTTGCCCACGGACTTCGAGCCGGTACGGTTGGGGGAATCGGAGTTCAAGGCCGCGTTGGTGACACTGGTGCTCGGCATGCCGCTGCGTGTGGCCACCTCTGCCCCTGTGTTCCCGAGCCGAGGGCTGGCGTCGGGCTCTGTTGACTCGTGCGGAGAGGCGGTGCCGCCGGACCTGGCGCGGTCCTATGGGCTGCTTTGCGAGCGGCGTGGCACTCCGGGTGATTGTCTCACCCTGCTTGACGATGGGCCTCACCTGCAATCTGACGACAGGCGTGCCATTGCCTTGGCTCTAGCCGTGGGCCCAGCGTTGGAAGGCCTGGATGCGGAAGTGCGGGCCATGCTCGACCCCACACGGGTGCTGGCCACCGTGAGCATCGCCATCACGGGATACATGGCGCTCTTGCTGGCGCCCGAGCCCGTCTCGAAAGGTGTGGCCGCCGCGTTTACCGTGCTGTTGTGGGGCTATCTCGGGTTCGAGTTCTTCGAGCTGATCCAGGCCTATGCGCAGCTCTCCGAGGATGCAGCGCGGGCTTCCACCTTCGCTGAGCTGCGCGAAGCAGGTGAGCGGTTCGGCCGGGTCATTGGTCCCAACAGTGTGCGAATTCTCGTCCTGGTGGGGACCGCGGCGGTGGGCGAAACCGCGGCGCTCGTCTCCAAGGCCCCGAAGCTTCCGGGCTTTGGGCAATCCTTGCGTGCAGTAGAGGCCAACACGGGCTTGCGACTGGTGGATGCGACAACCGGTATCGAGCGGATCATCGTCTCCGTGCCCGAGGGGACAATCCGTGTCGTTCTGGCGTCTGACGTTGTAGCGATGGCTGCTCAGGGCGGGGGTGGTGGGCGTTCCACCGGGACTGGGGGCAAGCTCCTTCTCAATGGGCACAGGGCTTGGCGTTCTCACAGTGGTATCACGAAGGCGTTGGGCTCGCCGGGTAAGGGCAACCGGTGGCATCACATCGTCGAGCAGCACAAGGAAAACATCAAACGTTTTGGACCAGAGGCGATTCACAACACCGAGAATGTCATCCCTCTCGAAGAGGGATTGCACGGAGACGTGAGCGCCTTCTATTCGTCAATTCGCGAAGGAGTCACCGGCTCCGACAAATTGACGGTGCGGAAATGGATTTCCACTCAGCCATACGAGGCTCAGCGGCAGTTTGGGCTGGAAGCCATCGATAAAATCAGGAGAGGCATTTGGAGGGTCCGATGAAGACGTTGGACGATCTGGTGGAGAAGTTTGCCTACCACACAGCAGAACAGACAGATGCTATTTTCCGAGGGGATGCCAGAACTGGCAACAGGCACGCCAAACAGCGGGTCGCCGCGTTCAAGATGCTGCGTGCGCATGGGGACGTGGGGCGGGATGCACTCGTCAGATTGTTCACTCATTCGCGAATGGATGTGCGGGGAATGGCCGCCGTCTACCTGCTCCGTCATCGGACATCAGAGGCCAGGGCCGTCTTGCAAGAGATAGCAAACGGCGAAGGATTGGCGGCCTTTGAGGCATCAGAGGCCTTGAAGCGGTGGGAAGAGGGGACCTGGGCCTTGGATCCCGCCGAAGAGTGACCTCAGGCCGAGGCGGATGGCTCTCCGCCCGGTTCTGTCTCGTAGACGCGTGTGACGCTAAGGTGCCGTCATGGATCGTCTTCTTCGGAGAGCCAGGCGGATGCTGTTGATGCTGTTGGTGACGCTGGTCATCGGATACGTGGGCCTGTGCGTCCTGGTGTTCCTGAATCAGCGGCACCTGCTGTTCCCGGCGCCGCCAGGGGCCCGTGAACCGGAGCTGCCCGGGGCCTCGCTCCTGCGGATTCCCGGACCGGAGGGCTCGACGGCCTACGCCTTCCACATGCCCGCGCCCGAAGGAGCGCCCACCGTGGTGCACTTCCATGGCAATGGCGAGCAGCTCGCGGACACGGAGTGGCTGGCGCGGCGCTACCAGGAGGCGGGACTTGGCTTCTACGCGGTGGAGTTCCCGGGCTACGGGCTCGCAGCGGAGCAGGGGCCTTCCGAGGAGGGCGCCTACGCCGCGGCGGAGACCGCGTTGGCGCACCTGTACCGGGAACTGGGAGTGCCTCGGGAGCGCACGGTGCTCCAGGGACAGTCGCTCGGGTCGGGCGTGGCGGTCGAGATGGCGAAACGGGGTCACGGCGTGCGGCTGGTGCTCATCACGCCGTACACCTCGATCGTGGACATGGCGGCGAAGGTCTTCCCATGGCTGCCTGTGAGGCTGCTCGCGAGGGACCGGTTCGACAGTGCGTCCAAAGCCCCCGGGCTGAAGCTGCCGGTGCTCATCGTCCACGGGACTCGGGATGAGATCATCCCCACGGACATGGGGCGGCGGATGGGAACCCTGTTTCCGAACGTCACTGTGCGTCTCGTTGAAGGCAGGCGCCACAATGACATCCTCGGCCTGCCCGAGACTCTCCATGAGCTGACGGAGTTCGCTCGAGACGGAGTGCTGTAAACAGATTGAAACCACAAGTCCCAGAGTTCACCCTGAGACATACCGGTATTGCTCGATTTTTACGTTAATTCCGTTTTGCTTTCTATTCGGGCCAAGGAGTGTTCATATGCTGCCTCCGCATTGACCGCTGTCCCACCCGGAGGTCGTTTGCCATGAAGAGAGTTCTTGCTGCCGCGCTCGTCGTGACCGTTTCCGCATGTGGCGGTGAACAAGGGAACGAGTGGAGTGGCGTGGAAGACATACATTCTGAGACGCTGTCGGATACGAGCGCCAGCCTGGCCCAGCCCTCGCCCGCCTTCATTCCAACGCCTACCGGCCCCTGTCCCGAGTTCCAGGAGGGGACGCTGACCTTCCGGCCGGCGGGCATCCCGGCCCGTTCCGTTCGCATCTGGATGTCGGATGCGGCCAGGACGTTGGATGGTCCGCTCGTCTTCTACTGGCACGGCACGGGCAGCCAGCCGACGGAGGCCAGCACGGGCATTGGCACGACGCAAATCGAAGCCATCAAGGCCATGGGCGGTATCGTCGCGGCGCCAGCACGTGATCCCGCCGCGGGGACCTTCCCCTGGTTCTATGTCTCGTCTACGTCACGCGATGATGACTTCCGCGTGGCGGACGAAGTCCTGGCATGTGCCATCCAGAAGGTCGGCATCGATGTGCGCCGCATCCATAGCATGGGTATGAGCGCGGGAGGTCTGAACACCACGCACATGAGCTACCGCCGCTCTGGATACATCGCGAGCGTGGCGACCTACTCGGGTGGAAGGACCTCCACCATCCCGACCCAGGATCCAACGAACAAGTTCGCCGCCATGATCTTCCACGGCGGACCATCCGACCAGGTCGTCATCAATTTCCAAACGGTGAGCCAGAACTACTACAACGATCTGAAGTCCAAGTCCCAGTTCGCCATGCTGTGCAACCACGGCAGGGGGCATACCATCCCAACGGACGCGCGTGCGGCGGTCTGGCAGTTCCTCCAAGCCCATCCCTTCGGCACCGTCCCATCCCCCTACGCGGGTGGGCTCCCGAGCACCATGCCGTCCTACTGCCAGCGCTGAGCCGCCGGGAGCACGAGGCTCACCGCACCGTGCTCCCCGTCACTTCCCGTCCATCGATAGTCGTCATGGTCCTCCAGGGATGTCTCTCCACTGGCAGCCAAGGGACATGGGGTTCAATTCCTGTCCTCAAAAGAAACGAGCTGGATCTGGTTCAGTGAAAGACCGAGACAGCCATGCATGGTGCCGTAATCATCTCGGGTGATGACGATGCCTGGGGATGAGTCGGGTAGCTTGTTCAAGCCATCATACGTGTGACAACGCCGCAGAAGGGGAGTTTGCCTCCTTGTGGGTAGCGGATTTCGTTGTATGGATGACGACCGCAGTGTCTCCTGTCCAGGCCTGCCCGTAGCGGCGCGTATCCGAGGGCAGAGTGCCCACGTCTCTCTGGTCTGGAGCAATGCTGGGGAGTGCATGCGAACTGCGCAGGGCTTCCTCTGTCCGGCGTTTCTATTCATGGAGCTGTACCTCCCCGATGTCATTGTAGATTATGATTGGCTAGATCGGCTTAGCCAGATCTCCAGATCTTGGATTGTCAAAACTCAAAGGTGCTCCTGGTACATAAATGGTTTCCTCCTCAGCACTTCCCAGCATGCCAATCCATGGACTGTTACGACGCACTACTTTGCGTTCGCTTTGTCCTTGTTTCTCCGATCTAATGGTCGACATTTTTTCTTGTGCATGAATGACCGTTCCAGTGCCTTTGACGATTTCAAGCCGGCCCAATGGTTCGTTTGTCTCTGGATCTAGAAGAGTTTCAGATGCGAGAGTGTAGATCAAGAATCTTTGCCCCTGCTTTACGCCATCTATCAAGCCTCGGTTTATGACGACTGTGTATTCATCCAGCACTGCCGCGACGGTTGCAGGGAAGGAACGTGCGTTGTCTTTGTTAGGTGTTTGCATTGGTTGGTCCTTGAGTGATTTGGGTGAGGAATGGATGGCTGAGATAGGGTTTTGTGCGAAGAGTATCCAGTGTTTGTCTGTTGTTTTGTAGAAGCTTATTGGCGATGTCGTCTTGCCCAGGGAGAAGGTTCGTCAGTGTTGCTTGAATGCGTTTGTCGTCTTGTATTACTGATATATACCCATGGCCAATCAGTCGCTCGAAGCCATCTTGATCGACGTAGCTAAACGATACTGCCATCCCCCCGAGAAAGAGGTCGGATGCTTCCAGAAGGATTATGGTTTGATGGACACCCTTGGTGGTCTCGATTTTCTTGCAAAGTATTGCTCGAGGAATTTGTTGCTTTTGGTTTTTTATTGTTTCGATTAGGTTTTGTGTGGTGTTGTTGAGTTCTTTGTTTGTGTCGATCAGTGCTTTGGTTAGAATGGCAAAGAGCAATGCCAAGCCGGAGAGAATGGTTACTGCAATGGCAATTGAGAGCTTTATTTCTGTTTCTGGCTTCCAGGCCCATGCGACCAGTGCAATTGCCAGGCCAATCAGTCCAACTGCGACGCCGTTGACGCTTATGAATGCATTCCAGAGCGCGGACGAAATCCCGTTTGTTTTCATGGGCTTAGTCTGCTGGGCTTCTACTGTGCTGAAGTGAGTTTGGATTGTAGTGCGTGCCGATACACGTGTACATGGGATGTCCTCTGTAGGTTACGAAACGAGCAGCCGCGAGTCGTCCAAATCCATGTCGGCGAGCTGGTCCACGCCGTTGCGCATGAGCCGCCGCGCCGCCGCCAGGGTCCTCGGGCCGTGCCCGTTGTCCAGGCACCACTGCGCGTGCTCCACCAGCAGTGCCAGTTCGTAGGTTCGGCCGAGCGTCAGGGAGAACCGCCGTGCTCCGGCCTCCACCTCCGCCGGGTTCTCCATCGCCTTCATCACCCACGACCGCGCCTTCTCCAGCGCATCCTGCGCCGCCGCCACGCACGGCCGCAGGCCCGCGTCCTTCGCCGTGCCCAGCCTCCGCTCCGCGTCCGTGTACAGCGCCTCCAGCGCGCCCCCCTTCGCCATCGCCCTCAGCGTGTCCAGCGAGAGCACGTTCGTCGTCCCCTCCCAGATGGACAGCACCTGCGCGTCCGCCAGCACCCTCGGCACCCCCGTGTCCTCCACGTAGCCCGCTCCGCCGAAGCTCTCCACCGCCTCCGACGTTACGTGCACCACCTGCCGTCCCGTCGTCAGCTTCGCCAACGGCGTCACCAGCCGCTGCAACAGCAGCTCCTCCTCCGTCGCCGTCTTCGCCTCCAGCTTCCCCAGCAGCTCCGCCGCCCGGAACGCCAGCAGGAAGCCTCCGTGGAACTCCGCCTCCAGCCCCGCCAGTGTGTCCACGTGCAGCGGCTTCTCCGACAGCCGCGCTCCGAACTGCACCCGCTTGCTCGCGTAGTCCCTCGCCAGCGCCAGCGCCCTCCTCATGCTCCACGCGGCGCCCATCGCGTTCCACGTCCGCGTCACGTTCAGCATCCACGCCATGTTCCGGATGCCGTCCGTCAGCCCCGCCACCGGCGTGGCCAGCGTCCCGTCCAGCGTCAACTCCGCCGTCGGCACCTTCCTCGTTCCCAGCTTGTCCTTCAGCCGGTTGATCTGGATTCCATTCAGACTCCCGTCCGGATTCCGCGTCTCCACGTAGAAGATCGCCAGCCCCTTGCCCCCGGGTCCGTTCCCCTCCGGCCTCCCCAGCGTCAGCGCCATCTGCGCCGTCGTCGCCGAGGTGAACCACTTCGTCCCGTACAGTCGCCAGCCCTCGGGCGACTTCCGTGCCTGCGTCTGCGTCAGCCCCACGTCCGAGCCGCCCGTCCGCTCCGTCATCCACTGTCCCGACGTCCAGAACGACTCGGGCTTCCTCGACGTCAGGTGGGGCAGGGCGCGGTCGATCAGCTCCGGGTTCCCCAGCGACAGCAGCGTCCGCGCCGCCCCGTCCGTCATCGCCAGCGGGCACGAGTAGACGTCCAGTGACGGCTGCACCAGGTAGTTCAGCGCGAACTGGTGGATGCGCGAGAGCTCGCCGTTCTTCTGCTCGTAGGCCACCGCCACCAGGCCCCGTCTCGCCGCCAGCGCCTCCGCTTCCTTCCACAGCGGTGATACCTCGATGTGGTCCACCCGGTGGCCCCACGCGTCCCATTGCGTCAGCGCCGGCTCGTTCAGCCGGTCCCTCTGCTGGAACTCGTAGAAGTACCTGCCTCCCAGCTCGCCCAGCTCGCGGAACTCGTTCTCCAACCCGGCCCGCATGTCCCGCGGCAGTACCCGGGCGAGATAGCTCCGGAGCAGGGCGTCATCGTCATACTGGTTCCCAAGCCTCGGCGGTTCCTGGAAGAAGCTCATGCCCGTCAAGCTAGCACCGAGCCAGCACCGGAGGAGCCTGCTACACTCGGCCCATTCAACCCGGAGCAAGCATGGCCGAGCAGCGGAGGCCGGGGGCGACTCCCCCCGGATTCGAGCCCCCCGAGTTCCAGACCGATACGAGCCGCACCGTCACGCCCCGGGAGACCCCCGCGGCCTCCGGTCCGAACGTGCTGGCCTCTCCACCCCGGCCCCGGGCTTCCACCGGGCCCAACCCCGCGGCTCCCGGCGGTCCCTCCCGGCCCCCGGCCCAGGGCGCTCCCCCCGAGCGCCGTCCCGTCGGTCCCAGTCCCTTCCTCGAGCGCCGCAATCCCTCTCCCGAGGAGCGCCGCCGCATCGCCCAGCTCCCCACCGAGCAGCTGCCTCCCGTGCCCTCCGAGCAGCGCCGCCCGGCCCCGCCCGTTCCCAACAGTGGGGAACTGCCCTCCGTCATCGTCGAGCCGCAGCCTCGCCGCGCGGCTCCGCCCGTGCCGAGCATCGATCTGCCCTCCGTCCCCGCCGAGATGCGCCGCGCGTCGGCCCCGCCCGTTCCCACCGCGGAGCTGCCTCCCGTCCCCGCCGAGCTGCGCCGTCCCGCCCCCGGCGCCTCGGGCCCCCCCCGGATGACCGGCACCCAGCGCCGTTCCGCCGTCGCCGATGGAGGGGGCGCGCCCCAGGGCTCCCGCTTCTGGCCCTCCCAGCCCCGCTCGCTCGAGGAGACGGGCCTCACCGCCACCATGGTCGAGGAGCTCGTCCTCAAGGCCATCTTCTTCGCCGGCGAGATGCGGGGCATGGACATCGCCAACCGCCTCAAGCTGCCTTCCTCCGTCATCGAGGACATCCTCGAAGGGCTTCGTCGCCAGAAGTACATCGACATCCGCGGCGGCGGTGGCTCCGGCGTCGGCAAGTCCACGATGATCTACCAGCTCACCACGTTCGCCACCGACGTGCTGCGGCAGATCCTCGATCGCAACCGCTACAACGGCCCCGCTCCCATCTCCCTCCAGGAGTGGGTCGACGCCGTGAAGAAGCAGACCGTCCGCGGCAACCGCATCACCCGCCAGCGGATGCTGGACAAGTTCGGCGACCTCATCATCCGCGACTACATCTTCGATGGCATCGGCCCCGCCATGAACTCCGGCCGCGCCATCTTCTTCTACGGCCCCCCAGGCAACGGAAAGACGGCCATCTGCCAGGGCATGGTCAACTGCTTCGACGGGGACATCTTCATCCCCCACGCCATCCTCATCGACGACTTCGTCGTCCGCATCTACGACAGCAACCTCCACAAGCCCGTCGAGGAGGACGACAACTCCCAGCCCTATGACCGGCGCTGGGTCCGCTGCCGCAGGCCCCTCGTCGTCGTCGGCGGTGAGCTCACCCTCGAGATGCTCGACCTCGTGTACTCCCCAGAGGTCAAGTACTACGAGGCTCCCTTCCAGATGAAGGCCATCAACGGGATGCTCCTCATCGACGACTTCGGCCGTCAGAAGGTCTCCCCCAAGGACCTCCTCAACCGGTGGATCGTTCCCCTCGAGAGCGACATCGACATGCTCACGCTCCACACCGGCAAGAAGGTCCAGGTCCCCTTCGACGTCTTCGCCGCCTTCTCCACCAACCTCGAGCCCAGTGATCTCGTCGACGACGCCTTCCTCCGCCGCGTCCGCTACAAGCTCGAGGTCCAGCCCCCCGATGAGGAGCTGTTCCATCAGATCTTCGAGGTCATGTGCTCCAAGCGCGGCGTCCCCTACGACGCCGACATGGTCCAGTACCTCATCGACACCCATTACAAGCCCGTCGGCCGCCGCTTCGCCGCCTGCCAACCTCGTGACTTGCTCGATCAGATGATCGACATGGCCCACTACCGCGGCATGCAGCCCCAGCTGGACCAGGACCTCATCGATTCCGCCGTCCGGAGTTATTTCGTCCGGTTCGACAAGGGGAAGTGAGGCGCGGGGTGGGGGAAGACCCTCACCCTAACCCTCTCCCAGAGGGAGAGGGGATTTCGCGAAGGGCCCCCACGGGGACGGCTCCAGCCACTTGCGCACCTCGTCCACGTGGACGTTCGACAGGACGTCCACGATCGACAGCCCCACCACGAAGCGCTCCCCCTTCCGGCCCTGGTCGTACGCCGGGTAGCGGAACTTCTGCCACAGCAGCTTCACCCCCGCCTCCCGGAACGGGCCCGGCTTCAGGTACAGCGAGCCCACCGCCGAGTAGTACGTGTCCATCCCCAGTTGCGTGCAGTACGCCACCAGTCTCCCCGTCTTGTCCGGGTGCGACCGGTCCAACGGTGAGGCCAGCTCCACTCGCGGCTTCAGCCCCAGCGGCTCGTAGAAGAGCGCCATGCTCGCCAGCAGCGTGCGCAGCAGTGAGCCCGGTCCCCCCTCCCTCTCCGCCTCCGCGTAGAAGCCCTCCAGCCTCGGCAGCACCTGGCTCCGGAAGTAGGGTCTCTTCCCGTACAGCATCGTCAGCGTCGCCAGGTGCTTCCGTGTCCACGGTTGTCCCGTGTCCACCGCCAGCTCGGAGATCCTCGTGTCCCGGTGCGCTCCCTCCAGTGGAATCGTCAGCCACTGGAACGCCGGCTCCGTAGGAGCGGGCAGGGGAGCCCCCGGTGGCAGGGCCACTCGTGCCCTCCGCTGCCACCCCCTCCTCAGCCACTGCACGTTGTCCAGCACCAGCAGTGTGTCCGCTCTCGCCACCTGCTCGTAGAAGTCCAGCCACGGCAGGTAGTGTGGTTGCTCGGCGACCAGGACGCCCGCGTGCTCGCTCACGGTTCGTCACTGTAGCCCGCGCTTCCGAATCGTCGGAAGATGAGGTGTGTCCCGCTCCCGCTCCCGCCTGCCATTCGCCCTTGCCGTCGCGGCGAGCGTCCTGCTTCACGTCTTCCTCTTCCTGTGGCTCCGCGAGGCGCCTCCCCCCGCGCCGGTTCCGGCCAGGACCGTCGTCGAGCTGGAGTTCCACGAGGTGACCCGGCCCTCCGCCCCCACGGCCCAGGCCCCCGCTCCTCCTCCCGCGCCCTCCAGGAAGCGGACCCGGCGCGCGCCGGGCTCCCAGTCCGCTCCGGTGGCTCCCCAGGCGTCCCAGGCTCCGGAGACTCCCGCTGCGCCCGGCGCCTCCGCGCCCCTGGCTTCGGATGTGCCCTCCGCTCCCGGGGCTCCGGCGTCCGATTTCCCCGTTCGCAGCGGCTCCCTGCTTCCGCGCATGCTCCCCAATGCCTCGGCACAGGTCGCTCCGGGAGCCGCGTCGGAGGAGCCGGGGACTGGCCCCGTGGGGACCCGGCTGCACGCCCCCGCCCCCAAGTCTCCCGATGCGGCGCTGCGTGAGCTCGTCGCCCAGCAGAAGGTGCACAGGGGCTTCGTGCACGGTTACTTCGGCGAGCTTCAGGACGTGTTGCTCGCCGCCTGGCGCGCCACCGGGACCTCCTCGCGGCGCAAGTCGGGCCGCACCTGTGAGGTCGAGGTCCGCCTCGTCCAGGCTCCCTCCGGCAGGCTCCTCCAGGCCTCCGTCGTCTACCCCTCCTGCGACCCCAGCATGGACCAGGAGGTGCTCGCCGACCTGCGCTCCGCCGCCGAGTCCCTCCCGGTTCCTCCTCGGGACCTGGTGGGGCACCGCGACTCCCTCAGCAGCGTCTTCCGCTTCTCCTTCGAGCCTCCTCCCACCCTCCCGCCGCTCCGGTTCGACGTCGTGGACCTGGTCGACCGCAAGGCCATCCCCAAGTTCAACCCCAAGCGCGTCAAGCTGGTCTCCGCGGAGTAGGGGCGGCGCAGGGGCCGCGCGGCTGCTCGCCTGCCTGAACAGACGTCAGGTGGAATACTCCCTCTCTCCAATTCCAGGGGGAGTGTTTCCGACCCGGGTCATCGCGACCACCCCAGCGCTCGTGAACGTCACGGGAACGTCCTACACATGGCATTTATAAGGCCGGGTCGTTCGCTGGTGGCACGACCGGCCAGGGCAGCCCTCTTCCTCCTCCTCCCTCTCCCCCAGGAGGAACGAAGAGGAGTAGGCTCCCATCCATCAGGAGAACGGTTCTTACAGAATCCGGGGGCTCCTGGTGGACCGCAAGGGCCCCGATCTAGCAATCTTCTGCCTCCCAAAGAGCCCACTCCCGCCCTCCATGCGCTTCCTCCTTCTCAGTCGCGACGGTGACCACCCCATCGGGGCCGAGCTCACCCGGATGGGTCACGATGTGGTGGTCGCCGCGGGCCCCGAAGTGACCGCCGCCACCATCTCCCTGGTGGATGCGCTGGTCGTCGGGTCCGAGCTGGTCCGTGAAAAGTCCGAGTGGTTCAACCAGCTGCGCGCGCAGATCCGCGCCGCCGAAGTCATCGTGCTGGGCATGGCGCCCAGCACCTCGGACGAGGAGATCTCCTCCCTGCTGGAGTTCGGCGTCGACGACTACCTCGTCGCCCCCTTCCACGCCGCCGACGTGCGCGCCCGCATCGAGCTGCTCGAGCGCCGCAGCTACGCGTACATGCGCCGGCAGTCCCACGAGGAGTCCGCTCGCGGGGAGATCGAACGTCTGGCCGCCATCATCCAGACGCAGAACGACATCGCCCTGGCCGGGTTGGACCTCGACGTGGTGATGCGGCTCATCGCCGAGCGGGCGATGATCCTCTGTGGCGCGGGCGGCGCCGCCGTGGGCCTCATCGAAGGCGAGGACATGTATTTCCGCATCTGCCTCGGCTTCTACTCGCACGTGCAGGGCGTGCGGCTGCCCATCCGCAGCACCATGGCCGGCGCCAGCGTGCTCAGCGGCGACGTGATGCGCACCGACGACACCGAGCGCGACCCGCGCGTCAACAAGAACGTGTCGCGCAACATGGGCATCCGCTCCATGCTCAACGTGCCCCTCAAGCGCGACAACCAGACGGTGGGGTTGTTGAGCATCGCCTCGCAGGTGCCCTACGCCTTCGTCGACTCGGACGATCGCACCATGGAGCTGATGGCGGGCCTGCTCGGGGCCGCCATGGGCAACGCCGCCGAGCACGCGGCGAAGCAGGCCCTGATGACGGAGGTGGCCTCCATCGTCACCGCCCTCCAGGAGAGTCAGCACCTCTTCGACTCCTTCCTCAACAACAACCCGGCCCTGGCCTACATGAAGGACGAGTCGGGCCGACGCGTCTTCGTCAACGAGCCCTTCCGGCGCTTCTTCGGGCTGACGACGGGCATGGACGTGAGCGCCATCCCCGACGAGCAGCTCATGCCGCCGGAGACGGTCGTCCACCTGCGCGAGCAGGATGAGCAGGCCTTCCGCTCCGGCCAGCCCACCGTCTCCGAGAGCATGATCCCCACTCCGGACGGCGAGCCGCGTCACTTCCTCACCTACCGGTTCATCGCCCGCGACAGCTCCGGCCGGCGCTTCCTCGGGTGCGTGTCCTTCGACATCACCGAGCGCAAGGCCGCCGAGGGCGCGCTGCGCCGCTCCGAGGAGAGCTTCCGCGCCCTCATCGAGGGCTCGCCCGAGGCCATCTTCGTCCACCGCGGCGGGCCGCTGCTCTACGTCAACCCCTCCGCGTGCGCCTTCCTGCGCCTGCAGGCCAACGAGCTGGTGGGCCGCTCGCTGCTGGACTTCGTCCACCCGGAGGATCGCGCCGTCGCCGCCAGCACGCTCGATGGCATGGCCGGCCGCGGGGGCCACCGGGTGCGGGAGATCCGCTTCCAGCCTCCGGACGGCAGCGTGGTGACGGCGGAGATCAGCAGCCTGCGGCTCGTCTTCGCCGGCCAGCCCGCCACCCTGGTGACCGCCCGCGACCTGACCGAGCGCAAGCAGATTCAAGCGCGCCTCGTCGTCGCCGACCGGCTGGCCTCGGTGGGGACGCTCGCCGCGGGCGTGGCGCACGAGATCAACAACCCGCTCGCGTTCGTCATCTCCAACCTGTCCTTCCTCACCGAGGAGCTGCACGCGCTGTCCGCGGAGCTGCCCACGGGCCGTCTGGACGAGCTGGAGGAGGTGCTGGAGGAGACGAACGAGGGCGTCAACCGCGTGCGGCTCATCGTCCAGGACCTCAAGACCTTCTCGCGAGGCGACGAGGAGCAGCCCACCTCGGTGGACCTCACCCGCGTCATCGGCTCCGCGTTGTCGCTCGCCCGCGGCGAGCTGCGCCACCGCGCCACCCTGGTGAAGGACGTGTCCGACGTGCCGCTCGTGGAGGGCAGCGAGGCCCGGTACTGCCAGGTCGTCCTCAACCTGCTCATCAACGCCGCCCACGCCATCGCCCCCGGCCAGCCGGACAAGAACGAGATCCGCGTCAGCCTGCGCACCGAGAACGATCACGCCATCATCGAGGTGAAGGACACCGGCTGCGGCATGCCCCCCGAGGTGCTCAGCCGCATCTTCGATCCGTTCTTCACCACCAAGCCAGTGGGTGTGGGCACGGGGCTCGGCCTCTCCATCTGCCACGGCATCATCACCGGCTTCGGCGGGGAGATCTCCGCCTCCAGCGAGCTGGGCAAGGGCAGCACCTTCCGCATCAGCCTCCCGGCGTACCACAAGGCCCGGTTGAAGGCGGGGTAGGGCGCCGCTCCCTCAGCGGGAGCGGAAGAGCGGGAAGAAGTCGCGCGGGGCCTTCTTCTTGCGCACGCACCGCGTGTCCGCGCTCATGTAGCAGGCCGAGAAGCCCCGTCGACGGCTCCCCGTGCGGCTCGGGCTCGAGCGGTGCCAGACGTAGTTGTGCAGCAGCAGCACCTCGCCGGCCTCCACCGGCAGCGGGACCTTCCGTCCATCCGCTCCGCGCGCCGCCACCTGATCCGGCGGCACCACGCCCCCGAGCGGCGTGGACAGGCCCCAGCGGTGGCTCCCCGGCACCACCTCCACGCAACCTCCGTCCAACGGCGCGTCGTCGAGCGCGGTCCACAGTTGCAGCTCGGGATCCTTCGTGAGGCCCCACAGCTTACCCCCATCCTGGTGCCAGGGCAGCTCGCTCCCGCCGCGCTGGCCCTTGTGGAAGAGGATGGCCCGGTAGAGGCAGATGTCCCCGGGGATGAGCGTCCGGGCGATGCGCTCGAAGAGCGGGTTCTCCATCCACGCGAGGAAGCGCGGATCCTTCTCCAGCTTCTCCAGCTTGCGGTAGTCCAGCGAGGGGCCCTGCCAGCCGAGCCCCAGGGGCGTGTCCTCGTACCGGCCCGTGGGCGCGTCCATCTGCCAGAAGAAGCCCGGGTAGCTCACCCGGCCCAACATGAGATCGTCCGCCCGCTCGCGCAGCGCCTCCAGGCCCTCCGCGTCCAGCAGCCGCCCCAGGCGCGCATAGCCGTGCTCGGCGTAGTGCGCCAGCGGACCCGCGATGTCGAATGTCTCCGCGTCCACGGTCAGCATGCTCACCTCGCGTACGTGGCCTTCGTCGGCGTCATGGAACGACAAACAACCATGGCGGGCACTCCAGGGGCACCGAATAGTGAACGCCGGGGGTTGCATTGGCGGGAGGCCGGCCGAATGGTGGGCGGGACATGCCCTACCGCCGTCTCACCCGCTTCGTCTCCGCCCCCGATGGCACTCGCGTCGCGTACCACACGCATGTGGGCAATGCCCCGGAGGGTGAGGCGGAGTCGGCGCTCGCCTCCCGGCCGACGGTGCTGCTCACCAACGGCATCGGCACGTCGGAGAACTTCTGGCGGTACATCGTCGCGGACCTGGAGCAGGACCACCGCGTGGTGCACTGGGATTACCGGGGCCATGGCCGGAGCCACGTGTCCGTCCTGGGGGACTACTCGATGCGCGTCCAGGTGGATGACCTCGAGCGCGTCACCGAGGAGATGATGGTCCGCGGTGACGGGCGCCCGCCGCACCACGTGGCCTTCTCCATGGGCGTGCGCGTGGTGCTGGAGCTGTACCGGCGCCGGCCGGAGCTGGTGTCCGCCGTGACGCTCATCGGCGGCAGCCCCTCCACGCCGGATCCAAGCGCCTGGTTCCTCCCCCTGCCGGGCGGGCAAGGCTCCCTGGCCCGCGCCTTCCGGAGCCTGACGCCCCTGGTGCCCCACGTGGCGCCGCTCGTCCACGAGCTGCTCTCCTCGCGGCTGACGTACCCGTTCGGGCGTGCCACGGGGCTGCTGCGGGCCCGCGCTCCTCGCGCGGACATCCAGGAGTTCATGCTGGCCCTGCGCCGGATGGATCCCCAGGCCTTCTGGTTGATGATGCGCGGTCTGGTGGAGGCCCCGCCCTCCTGGGACGTGCTGCCCCTGCTCCGGGTGCCCGTGCAGATCATCGCCGCGAAGAACGACCTGTTGGTGCCCCTGCTCGAGATGACGCGGATGCGCGAGCGGCTCCCGGCCGCGGAGTGGGTGCTGGTGGAGGACGCGGGCCACGCGGGCCTGGTGGAGGCGGGCACGGAGATCGCCGAGGCCCTGCGTGCCTTCCGCCAGTCCTGTGGCGTGGGCCCGGCCTATCCGGCGCACACGCCGTGAAGTCCTTCCGTGCGCCTCGTTGTCACCCAACCGGCGCGTAGCGGGACTGGACCCGCGCGCGCCGGTCAGGCAATGAGATCGGTACCGTGCGGATCGTCTCCTGGAACGTGAACGGGCTGAGATCGGCCCACAAGAAGGGTTTCCTGACCTGGCTGGCGGCCGAGAAGGCCGATGTGGTGGGCGTGCAGGAGGTACGAGCGCTCGAGTCACAGCTCCCGGAGGAGGTGCGCGCTCCCGAGGGCTGGCGTGCCTCCCATTTCGTGTCGGCGCAGCGCCTCGGCTACAGCGGGGTGGGGCTCTTCGCGCGCAAGGTTCCGGACTCCGTGGAGACGCTGCTGGGCGTGCCGGAGATGGACGCCGAGGGCCGGCTGCAGGTGGCCCGCTTCGGACGCCTGACCGTCGTCAACTGCTACTTCCCCAACGGCAACGGCAAGGAGCGGGACAACAGCCGGGTGCCGTTCAAGCTGGCCTTCTACCGGCGCCTCTTCAAGTTGCTGGAGAAGGGCCTGCGCGACGGCGAGCGCATCCTGGTGATGGGGGACTTCAACACCGCGCACCAGGAGATCGATCTGGCCCGGCCCAAGGACAACCGGGAGACGAGCGGCTTCCTGCCCGAGGAGCGCGCGGAGCTCGACCGGTGGATCCGCTCCGGCTGGGTGGACACCTTCCGCCACTTCGAGAAGGGTGGGGGGCACTACAGCTGGTGGAGCCAGCGCTTCGGGGTGCGCGAGCGCAACGTGGGGTGGCGCCTGGACTACGTGCTGGCCTCGCCCGGGGCCATGCCCTATGTGAAGCGCGCCGGCATCCATTGCCAGATTCTCGGCTCGGACCATTGCCCGGTGAGCGTGGATCTGGACCCCAAGGTCCGCCGCTGATACGTCCGGAGGGACCTCATGAACGCACTGCTCTCCATGTATGCGTGGCTGGAAACCGGCCTGGTGGCGTTGACGGGCTTCTGCATCCAGGCGCCGCTGGTCGTCACCTGGCCCTTCGATCGGCGCAAGGTCGTGACGGGGCGCGCCTTCCGGCTCATCGGCGTCACCGCGGCCAGGCTCAACCCCTTCTGGAAGTTCGCCGTGCACGGCAAGCCGGTGCGCCCCGCGGGCCGCACGGTGGTGGTGAGCAACCACGAGTCCAACGCGGATCCGTTCCTCATCTCCTTCCTGCCCTGGGAGATGAAGTGGCTGGGCAAGGCCTCGCTCTTCAAGATTCCCGTGGTGGGCTGGAGCATGTGGCTGGCCGGCGACATCCCCGTGCGCCGGGGCGAGAAGGACTCCGCCCAGGAGGCCATGGCCATCTGTGCCCGCTGGCTGGACAAGGGCATGCCGGTGATGATCTTCCCCGAGGGCACGCGCTCGAAGACGGAGGATCTGCTCCCCTTCAAGGACGGCGCCTTCCGGCTGGCCATCGAGACGGGGGCGGACGTGCTCCCCATGGCGGTGAGCGGGACGCGCCGGGCGCTGCCCAAGCACTCGTGGCGCTTCGCCACGTCTCGCGCCCTGGTGACGGTGGGCACGCCCATCTCCACCAAGGGCATGACGCTCGCGGACCTGGAGCGGCTCAAGGCCATGGCCCGGGAGCAGATCCTCGCCCTCCGGGCCTCGTTGATGCCGCTCACCGGCGTCGAGGGGAAGGCTCCCGGCGAGGAGTAATTCCGCATACGCACTCATTGTGCAGGGCTACTGGACAGCAGGTCCTTGTCTCTGTTATCCAGTGGGGGTTCAATTTTCGTGCAGTATAGGAAATTCCCCCATGGATATCCCCCAGATTCCCCCCCAAGCCGTCCTGGCCCAGCTCGGTATGGGCTACCTGGTGACAGCCTCTCTCACGACGGTGGCGAAGCTGCGCATCGCGGACATGCTGCGTGACGGCCCCAAGCCGCTCGAGGAGCTCGCGCTGCGCTCGGAGACGCACCCGCGCTCGCTGCACCGGGCGCTCCGGGCCCTGGCCAGCCTGGGCATCTTCTCCGAGGACGAGCAGGGCCGCTTCGGCCTCACCCCGCTGGCCGAGCCGCTGTGCACGGACGTGGCCGGCTCCATGCGCGATGCCCTCCTCATGCTGGCCCACCCCGCCTTCTGGGATGCCGCCGGGGAGATGCTCTACACGCTGCGCACGGGCAAGAACGCGCTGGAGCACAACCTCGGGGAGATGTTCTTCGACTACCTGGCGAAGAACCGCGAGGCCGCCGAAGTCTTCGACAACGGCGTGACGGGCTTCACCGCGCTGGAGAACGCCCCCATCGCCAGCGCCTATGACTTCTCCGGATGCCAGCGGGTGGTGGACGTGGGCGGCGGCCACGGTGGCTTCATCGCCGAGATCCTCAAGCGCAATCCCTCGCTCCAGGGCACCCTGTTCGATCTCGACTACGTGCTGAAGGGCTCCACCGTGCTCGCGGCCGAGGGCGTGGCGGATCGGTGTGACACCGTGGTGGGCGACTTCTTCAAGTCCGTCCCCGCCGGCGCCGACGCCTACCTCGTCAAGCGCGTCCTCCACGACTGGGACGACGACGAGTGCGTGTCCATCATGAAGAGCGTGCGCCAGGCCCTGCCGGCCCACGGGCGCGTGCTGGCCATCGACGTGGTCATCTCTCCGGGCAACGAGCCCAGCCCTGGGAAGATCGTCGATCTGCTGATGCTCTCGTCCTCGCGTGGCCGCGAGCGCACCGAGCGGGACTTCCAGGAGATGTTCGCCGCCGCCGGACTGAAGGTGTCGCGCGTCATCCCCACGCCCTCGCCGCTGTGCATCGTCGAGGGCGTCATCGCCTGAGACGGCGGGTCAGCGCACCGTGCGCGGCTGCACCTGCACGGGCGCCGGCACCGGCAGATCCGGATCAATGGCCCGGATGATCCAATCCAGGGACCTGCGCTCCCAGTCGGGGTCCTTGGAGGCATCCAGGTAGCGCTCGTACGCGTACACGCCCGAGGTCTTCGCCAGACGCAGGATCTGGATGAGCGCCACCGTGCTGTCGAGCACCACGACGGAGCGCTCCATGCCGTGACCGCGCAGCCAGACCATCGACTCCTTGACGATCTCCTGGGTCTCCGGAGGGTTGGCCTTCTGGGTGCGCGCATCCGCCAGCATCCCGAAAGGCTTGCCCTCGAGCGTGAGCACCTTGTGCTTGATGTCCTCGAACCAGGCGCGCGCCTCCGCGGGGGTGATGTACCCGGGACAGTGGATGCGGATTCCGTAATCCGTCTGGACGTTCTGTGGGACTGGCATCGCGACCCCTCGTGTCGGCCGGGCCCTGTCTTCGGGGAGGGCCCGGCGGTACGGGCCCGGAGCTTAGCCCGGACCGTTTCCGACCGGAATCTATGTGGTCATCTCGCCGGATGAGACGCGCGGTGAGGGGGCGAGGGGGCGCGTGGCCACCGCGCCCCCCGGCTCACTTCTCCTCGGGCACGTGCAGCGTGAGGACGGGGCAGTGCGCCCGGGCGATGACCTTCTGGGCCACGCTCCCCAGCAGCAGCCTCGGCAGGCCCCGGCGGCCGTGCGTCCCCATGACGATCAGGTCGAACCCGCCCGACTCGGCGACCCGGAGGATGGCCGCGCCCGGCTCACCCACCTCCAGCCGATGGGTGATGGGCACGGACGACTGGAGCTCCTTGACGAGCGCCTCCAGCTCCTTGCGCGCCGCATCGAGCGCCGTCTTCTCCAGCGACTGGGGGCTCCAGCCCGGCGCGGCGACCAGGAGATCCGGCGCCACGTACTGGGGCGGCTCCCAGGTGTGCAGCAGCTCCAGGGAGGCGTTGAACGGCCGGGCGAGCTGGATTGCGTAGTCGATGATGGTGCGCGAACCCTCCATCAGGTCCACGGGCACGAGGATGCGAGAAGGCGTGGGCATCGTAATCCCTCCGTTGCCGCCCGGACCCCGGAGTGGGGTGGGCTTTGCTCCTTAGATGGCTGGAAGAAGCGTGCCAGGGGAGCCGCATGTGAAGGGGGATGTCCGCGTGCAAACTCTTCCGAGAGGTGGGGAGGGAGCGCAAGCCTTGCGTCCGACGGAGTCCTGCCCGGAGGGGCAGGCACGGGGAGGGGGAAAAGCGAAACGGCGGCCCCCGAGAGGAGCCGCCGTTCCCGTGCTTCGAGCGTGGGGGAGACCCGGGACTACAGGCCGATCTCCGCGAGGCGGGCCTTGATGGCGGAGGCCTCGACGCCCGCGTTGTAGGCGCTGCTGCTGTAGTTGGAGCCGACGCCCACGTGGTGCAGGCCGATCACCTGGTGCGCGTAGGTGGAGCCCGCGCCGCCCAGCACCGGCGAGCCCGACGAGCCGCCCAGCGTGTCCGCGTTGTAGGACAGCTCGTTGCTGCTCCAGTTGGTGTTGAGGACCGAGCCCGGCGAGTACTTCTTCGTCGGCGTGCAGCTCGGGGTGGCGTTGTAGTCGCAGTTCTGGTGGACGACGTACATGGCCGAGCCGTTGGTGGCGTTGCCGCTGGCCACCGTCAGCTTGCCGTACACCTGGCCGGGGAGGGTGCCGTTGACGGCCTTGCACTGGATGACCGTCATGTCCTCGGCCGTCCACGTCTTCACGAAGGTGGAGCAGTCGTACCAGATGCGGTTGGCCGAGGCGACGCCGTCCTCGTAGTTGAAGGACACCCTGGCGCCCGCCGCCTGCGAACTGCTGCCGATGCAGTGGTTGTTGGTCACCACCTTGTCATTGGCCACCAGCCACGCGGTGCAGCGGCTGCCCACGGCGGGAATCGACAGATAGCCCACCGCCTTGGAGCGCGTCCGCTCGGTGCTGGTGGAGCTCAGCGACGTGACGCTGCTCCAGTTCACCGAGCTCACGATGACCGGGGACTCCGCGGAGCCAACGGACTCCGCGTCCGGTACGTCCGGAGGCAGCTCGGCAACACCACAGCCCGTCAGACCGACGACCAGGAACGCACGAGCAATCTTCAGGTTCATAAGTGGGGGGGTCTCCATGCGCGGGGATGCGCGGACGAAGCCCTGTGGCACGTCCCGTGCCAGATGCCCGCGCGGCCGTTCTTCCCTCTGAAGACGGCGCCCCACCCGCTCCCCGGTTGGAGCATGCACGCTCCCGTCTCTGGATGGCAGATGTAAACGGATTGCACAGACTGGGAGAAAACCCGAGTCGGCTCCGCACCTTATGCGGGGGCGGCGACTGTCCTCAATCAGAACAGCTGGATTCCTGGAAACCGTAGCGAAACTGGACAATCGGTGATGCTCCCAGGGAGGGGTGGCCCGGAGGGCTTTCGACCCGGCAAGTCCTGTGGAGGGTGGGAGAGGTGGCTAGGTTTCTCTTTTGTCAGGGCAAGGAGGAGAGGAGCCCATGCGCCCACCCATCGATTCCGGCACCGTGCTCATCACGGGGGCCTGCTCGGTCATTGGCCGGGAGATCGCACGCCAGCTCGCCCGCAGGGCCCGGACCCTGGTGCTGGTCGCATCCGAGAGGGAGCCGCTGGAGGAGCTGCGGGACGAGCTGCTCGAGAGAAACCCCACCCTGGGCGTGGCGGTGGAGAAGTGCGACCTGTCGCATCCGGACGAGGTGGATGCGCTCCTGGACTCGTTGCACCGCCACCTCATCCACGTGGACGTGCTGGTGAACAACGCCGATCAGGGGGAGTACGGCCTCTACGAGCAGCAGCGCTGGCCGCGCATCCACCAGATGCTGCGGGCCAATGTGTCGGCGCCCATGCTGCTCACGCACCGGTTGCTGCGGCGCATGGTGGAGCGCGGGCGCGGCGGCATCCTCAACATCGGCTCGGGGGGTGGACGGCTGTACATCCCGGGCATGGCCGTCTACGCGGGGACCCGGCACTTCCTCGAGGGGTTCTCGGAGTCACTGCGGTTGGAGCTGGCCGGCACCGGCGTGGTGGTGACGCGGGTGGAGCCCGGGCCGGTGGCTGAAGGCGAGGCGCTCGCACACCCGCCGTCGTGGATGAGCATCTCCGCGGTCCAGTGTGCCCGCGAGGCGCTCGAGGGGTTCGAGCATGCCTCGCCCCTGGTGTACCCGGGTTTGGCGTACCGGTGGATGATGCGGCTGGTGTCGCTCATGCCGCGCCCGCTGATGCGGGCCACGGGGTTGATGGCCGCGAAGAAGCTGCGGCGGGCCACCTCGTTGCTGGAGGACCGTGGCCAGCAGGTGTTGCTGGCCAGTGGGTCCGAGGCGTCTTGAGGAGCCTCGGGGCGGGGCTCAGCCGATGATCATGTCCTCGCGCTCCAGCTTGCCCTCCTGGAAGCGGCGCAGGTTGAAGCGCGTGAAGAGCTCGTCGGACTCGCCCGTGGTCATCCACTGCGCCATCCGCTCGGCCACCGCCGGGGCCATCATGAAGCCGTGTCCCACGAAGCCCGAGAGCTGAAGCATGTTCTCCAGGCCCGGCGTGCGGCCCAGCACCGGGTTGTTGTCCGGCGTCACGTCGTAGCAGCCCGCCCACTGGCGCAGCACCTTCACGTGCCCCAGCTGCGGCATCTGCTCCAGCAGCGCCTGCGAGAAGCGGGACACGAAGCGCAGCGTCGAGCCCATGTTCAGCCCCGCTGGCTCCTTCGCGTCACCCATGCCGCCGACGATCTCCCCGCGCATGGACTGGCTGAAGTACAGCCCCGAGTCCAGCACCGACACCAGCGGGCTCAAGAAGGGCTTGAGCGGCTCCGTGCTGAGGATCTCGTGCCGGTGCGGCTCGTTGGGCAGTTGCACCCCCGCGAGCCTGGCGATCTCCGGGCTCCACGCGCCCGTCGCCAGCACCACCGTGTCGCAGGCGATGTCACCGCGATCCGTCTTCACCTTGCGCACCAGGCCATCCGACTGCTCGAAGCCGGTGACGTTCGTGAAGGTCTCGACCTTGATGCCCGCCTTGCGGCAGGCGTTCGCGTAGCCCCAGAGGAACGGCCAGGGGAAGATGACCCCGTCCTCCGGGTTGTACGAGGCCGCCTGCGTGCCCTTCAGCGACAGGCCGGGCACCACCTCGCGCGCCTCGTCCACCGTGAGCAGCCGCGTGGGCACCCCGTGCTTGTTGTGCAGCGCCACGTTCTGCTCCAGGCGCTTCGCCACGGCCTTCGTCCTGGCCATGAAGAGGTAGCCACCCTGGCGCAGCCAGACGTTGATGCCCAGATCCCTCGCGAACCGGCCCATCAACGCGATGGAGCGCTTGGCCAGCTCGATGTTGGCCGACGTGCCCCACTGCATGCGCACGCCGCCCCCGTTGCGTCCGGACGCGCCCGCGCACAGGTAGCCGCGCTCGAGCACCACCACGTCCGTCTCGCCGCGCAGGGACAGGTTGTACGCGAGCGCCAGGCCCATGATGCCGCCGCCGATGATGACCACCTTCGCGCGAGCGGGCACCGGAGCCTCCGGCCGCAGCGCCGACGGGAAGACGGACAGCTCCTGGGGCACTCCGCCCACCGGAGGCTGGGACTCGTCCACCGGCGCCGAGGCCAGCACCGACAGCTCCGTCGGGAACTCCGGTGGCCGCGGCGTGAAGGGCAGCAGGCCCGCGGGCTTCTGCGCCTTCTCCTTCGCCAGCAGCGCCGCCACCGCCGACAGGCAACCCTTGCCCTGGCAGATGCCCGTGCCGAAACCCGTGAAGCGCTTCACCGACTCCACGTCACAGAAGCCCCGCGAGACAGCGTGCCGGATGTCATCGGCGGTCACGTCCTCGCAGGAGCAGATCAGCGTCTTGCTCATGAAAGTCCTCCGAGGAGCGCCTCGGCCGCGCGCCGACCCGAGGCCGCGGACTCCGCCATGCTCCTCCCACCCGTCACATCCCCTGCCACGAACACGTCCGGTGCCGCGGTGCGTCCGTCCGCGTCCGCCACCACCGCGAACACCTCGCGCGCCTCGTCGAACTCCACCTTCGCACCGCCCTGGCGGGCCAGCTCGAAGCTCGGGCTCGTGGCCACCGCTACCAGCACCGCGTCACAGTCCACCTTCACCCGCCGGCCCGACGCGTCCGCGTAGCTGAAGCCGCTCACCTCGCTCCGGCCGTGCGCCTTGGGCTCGCGGCCCAGGGTGGCTCCAGCCGGTGCTCCCGGGGGCACCGGGCCCTTCAGGTCCACCACCGCCGCTACCCTCGTCCCGTGCTCCTCCATCAGCCGCGCCAGCGCGTACAGCTCGGGGCCCCAGCCCACGAGCGCCGCCACCTCGGGTGCCACGCCGTAGCGGCGCATCAACAGGCTCGCCGCGCGGCCCGCGTACACGCCCGGCAGGTCATTGTTCTCGAAGGGCAGCAACGGCGGGTGGCCGCCCGGCGCCAGCAGGAAGCGCTCGGCGTAGACCTTGAGGAGCCTCATCTCCTCCGTCACCACCGCCAGGAAGCGGCCGGCCTCGTCGTCATACAGGCCGATGACGGTGGCCCGCGTGCGCACGCTGCCCGGGGGCAGGGCGCTCGTGTCCGGCATCTTCGGGGCATCCAGCTCCGGAGCGCCCGCGACGAAGCGGCCACCCAGGGTGTCCTCGCGCTCGAAGAGGAGGAAGGGCACGCCCCGGGCGGCCAGCACCTGGGCCGCCGAGAGGCCCGATGCGCCACCGCCCACCACCGCCACGCGGGTGCGCAGCGTCTGTGCGGGCATGCGCTCCGGAGCGGGCGAGGCCGGCAGCAGCCCGAGGCCCGCGAGCTGGCGCGCCACCTTGGCCATCACCTGCTCGGCCACGGGCACACCGGCGAACATCTCGTGGTGATCCAACCCCTTGGGGAAGAACCAGTCGATCGCCTCGAAGACGTCCACCTTGGCGGAGGGGTAGGCGTTCTGCCGCTCCAGCTTCATGCCCGCGCGAGCTGGCACGCGGCAGGTGTAGACGTTGGGCACGCCGTCCACGCGCATGAGGCAGTGGGAGCACGCGCCGGCGAAGCAGTAGGGGCCCCGGGCGCGGTGGTACTTGATGGAGCGGGCGAGCACGGACTCACCGGCGGCCACGAGCGAGCACGCGATCGGCTCGCCCTCGACCGCCGGCACGGATTCGCCCTCGAGGTCCATGGTGATGGACTGACCGCGCGAGGCGGCATCTGGGAGGCGTCGCATAAGGTGCGCGGACAATGTCCCAGCGGGCCCGGGTGGTCAAAGCCCGCTCGGGATCCCGCGTTGCCTCCCGGGCAGGGGAGGTGACAGCGGGGGTGATGGCGCGTGGAACCCCGGCTTCTCTCCTCGCTGGCGCGGTGCGTCAGCCCGCTCGGAGGACCAGGGGTCGGGTCCCTCTGGGTGCGCGTTCCTCCGGGAGTTACGCAGAAGTTGCGCGAGGCGCGGCGTGCTCACCTTGCGATGGGACTGGCATGCACCGTGCTGTGGAGGAGGGTGGGGTTCCTACAGCGGAGGCGTTCATGCTCACCGGTTACTTCTTCTCGTTCATCCTGGCCGCCGTCATGGTCGCCGCCTGTGCCCGGTGGCCCCATACGGTGGGGCGCCTCGTGGTGGCCGCCGTCTTCCTGATCGCGAGCATCATCAACCTCACGCTCGCGCTCGTCGCTCCCCGGCTGTACGTGGAGGGCTTCGGGCCCATGGCCGTTCCGCTGTTCCAGTCGTTCATCGAGGGGCCCTTCGCGGCGAATCCCGCGCTCTTCGTGTTGCCCATCGCGCTCGGGCAGTTGCTGTGCGGACTGGCGGTGCTGTTCGGCCGCGGGCGTGTGGCGCGGCTCGGCCTGGTGGGCTGCCTCGTGTTCCTCGTGGCCATCACGGGGCTCGGGGTGGGGTGCGCGTTCCCGGCGAACCTGGCGATGGCGATCGGCCCCGCGCTCCTGCTGGGGCACCGGTTCGCGCATGGCGCGCTGTACGGACTGCACCGCAAGCACCACGCGGGGGCGGGCCTTCCGGCGGGCCGGTGAAAACACCTCGGGGGCGGCCGGAGCGTTCCCCACGCTCACAGCCGCCCCCGGAGGGTCCTTCCTTCACGTCGTCCCGCCGCTCAGCCCGGCACGCGCTCGGACATGATGGGCTCGGGCATGCCCCGCGGGCGGTTGCCGAACCGGGTGCGGATGACCGCGCCGAAGGCCACCAGCGTCGCCAGCGTCAGCACCAGCGGACCCAGCACCGGGATGTTGCCCACCACCAGCAGGAGCAGCAGCCCCAGGGCCAGCACCATCGCCTGCGTCTTGCGGCCGCGCATCACCGGCAGCTTCATGCCGAGCTCACTCGCCACCGCAGCGAAGCCCAGCGCCGTCGTCAGGAAGGCCACCACCCACAGCGCCACCACCACCGGGATGCCGATCAGCGTCACCGTGAGCACCACGGTGATGGGGATCATCGCCAGCGCGCCCAGGAACCCCACCACGCCACTCTTCACCGGCTGCGCCCGGATCTCCGAGCCCAGCTCCTTCATCCGCGTCGGCAGGAAGAGCTGCCCCAGGAAGCCCGTGCCGAAGAGCATGGCGAACCACACCAGGAAGGCCGCGAAGTCGTTGTCGTTCCGCTCCTCGCGCTCGACGCGAGAGGCCTTCGCCTCCTTGATGTTCTCCTTGATCTCCCCCGCCACCATGCGGCCGATGTTGGCGCCGCCGAAGGACTCGGTGCTGCCCTCCACCTTCGCCCCGTCCTGCTTGATGACGGCGCCGCCGAAGGACGAGACGTCTCCTTCCACCACGGCGCCCGGGCCGAGCACCACGTTGCCGCCGAAGGCGTGTGCGTCACCCTCCACGTGGCCGGTGATCTCCAGGTTGCCGCCGAAGACGACCGCGTCGTCCTCCACCTTCCCCTTCACCGTCAGGTTGCCGCCGTAGACGACGGCGCTGTCCACCGACTCGCCCTCATTCACCTCCAGCGAGCGTCCGCGCGCCACCACGTCGCGCGAGCCATGGGAGCGACGCACCTCCCGGATCTTCTCGCGCACGCGCTCCTTCACCTCGTCCTCGTCCACGGCGTTCTCGGCCGCCTCCGCCACCTCGTCCGCGATGTCCGGGGGAGCCGGCGGCGCGATGGCTGGAGCCGGCGGAACGTTCGGAACCGGCGGCGTGGGCACGGAGGGGGCCGCCACGCTGACCTGGCTCTTCTCCTCGGCCGTCAGGGGGCGCAGCGTGTAGATGCCGTTGTCCTGCTCCAGCTTCAGCGAGTAGGCGCGGGCCACCGTGCGCAGGGCCTGCTCGGCGCCGACGTTCTTCAGGCGGACCTCGGCGGGCGAGTCCAGGTCGCCGGTGACCACCACGTTGAGGCCACCCTCCTCGGCGATCTTCTGGATCGCATCGCGCAGGGAGCCGCGGAACTGGACGTTGATGGTGTCCTGGGCGCGGGCCTCCTGGGCCGCGGGGGCCTGGGTCTGGGCCAGCGCGAGGGGGGAAGCGAGGAGGAGTGCGGGAAGGAGCAGGCGCTTGGAGATCTTCATGGCGACACTCACGCTTCGGAGGGGGTAGGGCCGTTGCCGGCCAGTCGCTTGATGCCGAAAAGGGTGGAGAAGAGGAGGGCGGCGAGCAGGGCCGCGACGGGGCCCGCCGCGGTGTTCCACAAGGCATGGGCCCCACTCAGCAGCGCTTCGATGAAGGCCCTGCCGTCCACCAGGAAGCGGGCCAGACCGGTGCCGGCCCCGCTCAGGGCCTTGTCGCTGGTGAGCAGCACCCCGAGTCCCGCCAGGAGCGAGACCGCCAGGATGGAGAGGCCCGTCCACAGCTCGCTGCGCAGGGGAGGGGGCTCGGTGGCCACGCGTGCCATCACCTTGTGCACCAGGTCCGGCGGAGGGAGCGGATCCGCCAGCCGGTACAGGTCCTTCTCCAGCAGCCGGTGCTCCTCGATGATGGCGGTGCACAGCGGGCAGAGCTTCGCGTGCTCCATGGCGGGGCCGTGCTCGCCGGACTCCATCTCGGTGAAGAGCACCTCGAGATCCGGGCACTCGATCGACGTGGGCATCATGTCGGCTCCTCCGGGCTCATCTTCTTGCGGAGCTTCTCCCGGGCCCGGAACAGGCGCGCCATGATGGTGCCCGGCGCGCAGCCCAGGACCTGGGCGATCTCCTTCGTGGTGCGCTTCTGCACGTAGTAGAGCGCCAGCACCTCCCGGTCGTCAGCGGACAGGGTGGCCAGGGCCGCTTCCAGCGACTGGTGCTCCTGGCGGGCGATGGCGCCCTCCTCGAGCGACGCCTCTCCACTGGGGAGGACCTCGCTCATGGGCTCGAGCTCCTCCGTCTTCACCTTGGTGCGCCGGCGCAGCAGGTCCAGGCACAGGTTGCGGGTGATGGCCATCACCCAGAGATCGAAGGGGCGGGACTCGTCGTACTTGTGCAGGTTCTGGTAGGCGCGCAGGAAGGCTTCCTGGGACACCTCGGCGGCCTCGGCCTCGTTGCCGAGCAGGCGCAGCGCCAGACCGTAGACGGGGCGCTGCACGCTGCGTACGAGCGACTCGAAGGCCGAGGGGTCTCCGCGCCGGGCGGCCAGTACATCGGCCTTCCAGGGCGGGGCGGCGGAGTCATCGGCCACCAGCATGCCGATGGCCCGGGCGAGGTCCGCGACGTCTGCTGCGTTGAGGGCGAGAGCGTTCACGCCCTGGTCTACGGAGCATGGGTCCCCTGATTGCACCGCCGTGGAAATCGGCGGGTCCGATCACTTCTTCTTCCGTGATTCCGGGCGCTTGGCCGCCTGCTCGCGCCGTGCCTTTTCCTTGGCGTCCTTCTTCTGGCGCTGGCTCTCGCGGAAGCCGAGGGGCTGGGTGGGCCTGGCGTCGGTGGCCTCCCGGGTCCGCACGCGCTTGTCGGGAGCGCCGGGGGCCTCGGGAGCCGGGCTCCGCCTGGCGGTCCCCCTGGCCGTGGAGATGCCCCTGGCGCCCGAAGCGCCTCGGGTCTCCCGGAGGGGAGGCGTGGGGGCCGGGGCCCGGCGGGGACCCCGGGGGGCATAGGCCGTGTCCGCCGTCTCCCCATCCTGGTCCTCGTTCTGGGGCGCCCGCCAGGAGTCGCGGATCTGCTGGGCGCTCTCCTCCTGGTACTCGAAGTGGAAGAGCCGCTTGATGACGAGCGTGGCGTAGGCGCCGGGGGGCAGGGTGAAGGCGATGTTGACCTTGTACTCGCCCCGGTTCAGCTCGTCGTTCTGGACGCGGCCGATGACGAGCTTGTGGGGGAGGACGACGGTGGGGCGCTCCTCGTGCTTGAAGTAGAGCATCCGCGGGGCCTCCTTGATGCGGAGATCCTCCAGGGACAGCTTCTCGCGTCCGAGCACCCAGTCCACGGCCTCCTTCACCTTCGGATCCTCGATGCGGGTGTCCGGGGCGAGCAGGGGGAAGGTGGACTCGCGCAGGACGCGGAGCACCTCGGGGTCCGCGTCGCGGTAGAAGAGGAGGGTGCCCGCCTGGTACTTCAGGGGGAAGAGGTGCTCGCGGGGCAGCAGCAGCTGGAGGTAGCGCCGCACGCCCTCGTTCCAGAGGTAGCTCTGGTAGGTGAAGAGCAGCATGGCGCGGTAGGACGCGTCGATCTGCAGGAAGGCGCGCAGGTAGTCGCCGGGGTGCTCGCGCAGGGACTTGAGGATGCGGTGGTACTTCTTGCTGCCCTCGAAGGGCACGCGCGCGTCCCACCGGCCCCAGTTGTCGCGCCAGAAGCTCTTCACCTTGGCGTCCTCGGTGCGGTCCAGCTCCGAGGGCTTGGCCAGGTAGTTGCGCAGCGCGGCCTCGAAGTCGCCGCGGATGAGATCCTTGGCGATGAAGCCCTGGCCGTGCTTGAGCGAGCCGAAGCGCTGGCTGTCGAAGTAGTTCACCACGCCCAGGCGGTTGACCTCGGCGGCGGCCACGTTGAGGAAGCCGACGGACGTCTCCGACAGCGAGCGCACGGTGACGGCGAAGCGGTTGGAGGTGATGTTGGCGGCCGACAGGGGCTTGTCCGAGCGCCCCAGGTACTTCAGGCGCAGGTCGGGCTCCTGCATGTCCACGTCCGCCCCGTCCACCGCGATGAGCTGCTCGGTGCGGCCCTGCTTGTCCTTCAGGCCGCAATAGGAGATGGAGCCCGGCTTGAGGCCGAAGGCGTCGCGGATGCGGTCCGCCGCGTCGAAGGTGGACAGCTTCTGCTTGTCCATCAGGTAGACGCGGTAGCGGCCGCTCGGTACCTCATCGAAGCGGTACGACTCCTTGACGGAGAAATCCTCGGGTCTCTGCTTGATTCGCACGAGGCTCCCTTAACAGCCGGAGCCGCCTCAGAGGAAGGAGCGATTGGCCGGGGGCCTGACAACCGGACACCGGGCGGCGTAACGTTCCGGATCGCCCATGAGACCGCTCCTCCTGTTCCTCCTGCTGACCGCCACCGGGTGCGCCACCACGATGTCCACCCTGCAGACGGGCAAGCCGCTCGCCCGGGGGCAGCTCCAGGTGTCGGGGGCCATGGGCATCTTCGCCCCGGTGGGCCAGCTCGCCACTGTCATCGACCAGGGCATCAAACAGGGCAAGGCCATCAAGAACACCATCGAGTCGGGCGAGCCCTACCACCTGGCCGAGGAGGACGCCCAGAAGCTGCTCGGCGTGGGTCTGGCGCTGGCGGTGGCTCCGCCGGGCACCAGCAACGAGCTGATGATCCGCACTGGCCTGCTCGAGTCCCACTCCCTGGACCTGGGGTTGCGGCTGAGCACCAGCTCCGTCCGGCTCGACGGCAAGGTGCGCCTGCTGCACGCCGGAGACCCCGAGGACGTGCCCATGAACGACAACCGGCGCAAGTCCTTCGACGTGGCGCTCGGGGCCGCCGTCTCCCGGCACCTCTTCAAGAGCCCCATCCTGCAGGCGCTGGAGCTGGTGGAGATTGACGACTTCTCGCGCTGGGACGTGGAGATCCCCCTCTACATGAGCATGGACTTCGGGGACATCTTCAAGCTGTACGCGGCGCCCAAGTACATCTACAGCCGCACGTCGCTGGACCAGAAGCTGGTGGACTACTCGCGCTTCGGCCAGGACGTGACGGGCTTCGACATCGCGCTGCCGGCCCGGATCTCCAGCCACTTCTACGGCGCCAGCGTGGGCTTCGCCCTGGGCTACAAGTACGTCCACGTCTATGCCGAGCTCACCGCTGGCTACACCGACTGCCGTCCGGTCATCTTCGGCCAGCAGAGGGATCTGGGGGGGGTCACCGTCTACCCGGCCATTGGCATCGCCTTCAAGAATCCCACCCCGTTGGGCGCCATGCTGGCGCCGTCCACGCCTCCGTCCGTTTCTCCGGTAAGCCCGGAAAGTCCGGTGTCCGTCCCCTGAGGTCGCCCCCCAGGCGGGCATCCGTTGCCGTTCCGGTGCCCCATTGCCTCTGGTAGTGTCCCGCCGGTGACGTTGGAGTCCGGGCCGTCGAGGTCTCGCGCGTGAGTCAAGGTTCCACCCAATCCGCAAAGTCCGCTGGCCTCCGGGGGCCGCACCTCAAGGGGCGGTTCCCGGATGGTTCGTCGGGGGATTTCCCGCTGGGAGATCTGACGACATTGGGTCGCCATCCCTCCAACACGGTGCGGCTGGTGGACCGGGAAGTCTCCAAGGAGCACGCGAGCATCGAGCGGATGGGCCGCGACTTCATCCTGCGCGATCTGGGCTCCTCCAACGGCACCTTCGTCAACGGGCGGCGCGTGGCGGAGCTGCGGCTGCGCGACGGGGATGAGATCACCCTGGGCGCCTCCAAGCTCGTCTTCCACGTCGGGGATCCGACGGGCTCGTTCGCCCAGGCGGCGCAGCCGCAGGTGACCGCGAGCCCCCCGGCCAATCCGGGACGTGCCGCTCCTCGCGTGACGGTGGTGGCGCAGTCGCACTCCATCCCCGCCTTCCTCGCGCAGATGGATCAGCAGGCGCCGCAGAACTTCCGGCCCGCCGAGCAGATCCAGGAGCTGGCCACCCTCAAGCGCGAGTACGAGAAGCTGCGCATCGCCTACGAGTTCCACCGGCAGGTGAGCCAGCAGGGCAAGCAGGCCGATCTCTTCGAGCAGATCCTCTCGGTGGCCTTCCAGCTGCTGGCGGCGGACCACGGCGTCATCCTCAAGCCGGTCGCGGATGGGCAGTTCACCGCGGTGGCGATGAAGCACCGGCAGGGCAGCCCGCTGAACGTGATGGTGTCCGACACCGTGCTTCAGAAGGTGGTCGAGACGCACAAGGCGGTGCTCACCGCGGATGCCATCATCGACGAGCGCTTCTCGTCCTCGGAGAGCATCGTGGCCCAGGGCATCCGCTCGGCCATGGCCGTGCCCCTGCTGTCCAAGGGCCATCTGGAGGCGGTGCTGTTCCTGGACTCGCGCCAGCAGACCAACGCCTTCTCGGAGAAGGATCTGACGATCCTCTCGGGCATCGCGGCGCAGGCGGCCATCGCCCTGGAGAACGCGGCGCTGGGCGAGCAGATCCGCGCCGAGGCCATCACCCGCGCCGAGCTCAGCCGCTTCCTGTCGCGCGCGGTGGCCGAGGCGGTGATCCGCGGCGAGACCGAGGACCTGCGGCAGAGCCGGCTGGCGGAAGTGACGTGCCTGTTCGCGGACATCCGCGGCTTCACCACCCTGTCGGAGAACGAGTCTCCGCAGGAGGTGGTGTCCATGCTCAACGAGTTCTTCACCCTGATGGCGGGCGTGGTGTTCCGCCACGAGGGGAACCTGGACAAGTTCATCGGCGACTGCGTGATGGCGGTGTGGGGTCCGCCGTCGCAGCACCCGGACGATCCGGCCCGCGCGTTGCGCGCCGCGCTGGAGATGCAGGACGCGGTGGAGGTGCTCAACGGCTCGCGGATGGCGGCGGGCAAGCCGCCCATCGAGGTGGGCATCGGCGTGAACACCGGCCAGGCCGTCGTGGGCTACATGGGCAGCACCGAGCGCCACGAGTTCACGGCGATCGGTGATACCGTGAACACGGCCTCGCGCTTGTGCGGACTGGCCAAGGGGGGAGAGGTGGTGGCAACCGAGAGCACCGTCAGGAAGGCCGGCAACGGCTTCGAGGTCGCGCCCCTGCCCGTCACCCAGGTGAAGGGCAAGGAGAGGGGCGTGCAGCCGTACCTCGTGCTCGGGTTGGAGATCACCAACTCCAAGGCCTGATGAAGACCCAGAACTGTCCCAACTGCGCGCGTGCGCACGACGTGAGCGGGCTCGCGGACGGCCACGAGTTGGCGTGTGCCTGTGGGACCCGCTTTGTGGTGCGGGAACTGGAGCGCTCGCCAGTGGCCCTCGTGGACGGAGTGGATGCCACGGTGGTGCGTCCCTCGCTGCCGGTGGGGGGCCCGACCCCGCTGATGACCGGACCCGTGACGGAGGGCTCGTTGGTCTCCACCTCGATGGAGCTGCCGGGCTACGAGCTGGTGCGCGTGCTGGGCCGGGGCGGCATGGGCGAGGTGTGGCTGGCGCGGCAGAAGTCGCTGCGGCGCATGGTGGCGGTGAAGGTGCTGCCGCCGCGGCTGGCGAAGGATCCCGAGTTCGTCACGCGCTTCGACAAGGAGGCCACGGCGCTCGCGGCGCTCAACCATCCCAACATCGTGCAGATCATCGATCGCGGGGTGGCGGGAGAGCACTACTACTTCGTGATGGAGTACGTGGAGGGGCGCTCGCTGCGCGACGTGATGCGCGAGCTGTCGCCTCCCGAGGCCCTGCGCGTGGCGCTGCAGGTGGCGCGGGCCATCGAGTGCGCGCACGACAAGGACATCATCCACCGCGACCTGAAGCCGGAGAACATCCTGCTGGACGGGCGCGGGCACGTGAAGGTGGCGGACTTCGGACTGGCGGGCATCCGCCGGCCGGACTCCCGGCTGCAGCTCACCGCGACGGCGGTGGCCATGGGGACGATCAACTACATGGCCCCGGAGCAGCGCCGGGACGCGAAGAACGTGGATGGGCGGGCGGACCTGTTCTCGTTCGGCGTGGTGCTCTACGAGATGCTCACCGGGGAGCTGCCGGTGGGGCGCTTCAAGCTGCCGTCCGAGCGCGTGGAGGGCCTGGACGCGCGGGTGGACGAGGTGGTGGCGCGGCTGCTGGAGAACGAGCCCGAGGCGCGCTACCTGAAGGCCTCCGAGGTGTGCCGGGAGCTGGAGGCGCTCGTGTCGAGCACCTCGCTGCCGCCGGGGCTGCTCCAGCAGCAGGCCGAGGCCGAGCTGAGCCCGGTGCGCAGACGGCTGAAGTCGGGCTGGCGCAAGGTGCGGGTGGTGCTCACGGTGCTGGGCGGGATGGCGGTGATCTTCGCCGGGGCGAGGCAGGTACTGGGCCCGGTGCGCCTCTTCCAGATCGGCGACAAGAAGGTGGTCCTCGGCTCGTGGGGTCCGCGGTTGACGGAGGCGGACAAGGCGTGGCCGGCCAACACCGATGGCGATCTGCTCGTGACCTCGGCGGTGGAGGAACTGGCGGACGGGCGGGTGCGGTTGGGGGTGGACTTCGTGGCGGGCGAGGAGGAACTGAACGCCCACGCGGGGACGTGGACGTTGAAGGACGGACGGCTCCACGTGATGCAGGGGGGCAATGAGGCCAATGGCGGGCAGCTGATTCCGCGTGCCTTCCTGGCCCACCGCTACTTTTCCAGTGACGACTTCTCCGCCGAGGCGCTGATGAGCGTGAGCCCGTTGGGCAGGGGCTACGCCGAGGAGCCCGACGCGCAGCACTATGCCGAGCTGTCCTTCCGGGCCACCGGCCTGCAGGTGTCCGTCTACGCCATTCCCGACGCGGGGATGCGGCTGAGCTGGCGCTACACCGACGAGGAAGGGCAGGAAGTGGTGGGCAACAGCTCTCAGGAGGTGGAGAGCCTGGTGCAGGACGAGACGCCGGTTCCCTCGGGCCCCTTCCGCGTGAAGCTGCAGCTGAAGAAGAAGAAGAACGGCGTGGACGTGCAGGCCTATATCAACGGCGCCTCCGAGCCCTTCGCGCGCAAGTTCCTGGAGGGCTTCCAGGGGCGTTCGGCGAAGGTGGCGCTGGGGTGCCGCAACCTGACCTGTACCTTCGATGACCTGGTGGTGCGGGGCGTCCAGACGAAGAAGTCCGCGCACGACAAGGTGGCGGAAACCGAACAGGAGTGAGGAGGAGCACCTCCCGCGGGGCAGGTCCGTGTCCTGTGGTGCACGGCACGGCGGCACCGGTGTGCCCTTGCGGAATCCGAGGGGCATCCGCACCTTTGGTCCGGGCTCGGCCCGCCCGTGAGAGACATGGAGAGCGGGCCGTGGTCCTGACTCCGGGCATGGGGGAGCCATGGACTTGCGGTTGGCATTTGCCCCGCTGTACGCGGCGGGACTGGGCGCGCTGGTGCTCGCGGCGTTCACCTTCGGCCGCAAGGACGCGCGAGCCTTCTCACCGCGGTGGCCGCTGGCCTGGTTCGGGCTGCTGGCGATGGTCTTCGCGCTCGTCGCGCTGCGCTACGGAGCCGGGCCCCTCACGTGGGCGTCGCCCGCGGTGCTGGGCGACGGAGTGGGCTTCGCGCTGCTGGTGGCCGCGGCGGGGCTGGCGGTGGTGGGCTCGCGCATCCGGGTACGCGCGGACACGCTGAGGGCCGAGGCACCTCGGAGCCTCGACGAGGGCGTGGCGGCGCTGCGCGAGGGACGCTCGCCAGGGTGGGGCGTCTACCGCGGGCGGCTGGCGTCGAGCGATCAGGTGACGTCGCCGGGCGGGGTGGTGTGCGCCTTCTACGAGGCGGAGCTGCGAGGCGTCATGCCGGACGGGAGCAAGGGCCCGCTGCTGTCGGTGGAGCGGGCGTACGCGCCGGTGTTGCTGGTGCGGGGGGAGCGGGCGGAGGCGGCGGTGTGCTTCTCTCCGAAGCTGCTGCTGGCGCCGGTCCGGATCCGCCGTTGCCAGATGGGGAAGCCGCTGGCGGAGACGGGCACGGAGGTGCCGGCGGAGGGGCAGGCGGTGGAGGAGGCGCTGTCGTACGAGCGGGTGGGGAAGCTCGGCGAGGAGTGCTTGGTGGTGGGGGAGTTGCGCAAGGGTCCGGTGCCGGGGGTGTACGAGCTGCGAGGGAAGCAGGGCGGGCCGGCGATGGTGCTGCTGGGAAACGAAGGCGAGGGGACGGGCACGGTGCTGGTGCGCCGGGCGTGGAGGCTGTTCGCCGCGGCCGGAGGACTCACGGTGGCGGCGGCCTGGGTGCTCGCGGGTTGAACAAACGCCCCTCATTGAGGCGGGTGCATGAAGGTCTCGAAGGCGGCCCGCTCCGGGGTGGGGTGCTGTTCGGCCAGACGTGGCAGGTGGACGCGCACGCGGGTCCCTGCTCCCTCCTGACTCTCCAGCTCCATCCAGCCGCCGTGATGCAGGACGATGCCCCGTGACAGGTACAGCCCCAGGCCCATGCCGCCACGGTCGTAGGGGGTCCCCGCGTGGGCCCGGTAGAAGCGATCGAAGATCCGCTGTCTCCGGTCCTCCGGGATGCCGATGCCTTCGTCGTGGATGGAGATCTCCACCTCGTCTCCGTCCGGAGTGAGGGCCACCTCCACGGGCTGCCCCTCGGGTGAGTAGCGCGCGGCGTTGTCCAACAGCTCGGTGAGCACCTGCTCCAGCCTCGCGCGATCGCCGAGTACCCGTGCGTCCGGCCCTGGCCAGACGTGCACCGGGTTGCCGGGGTGGAGGGTGGCGACGCGCGCGGCGGCGGTCTCCACCAGCTCGCGCAGCTTCACCTCCTGCTTCTCGAAGCGCATCTGACCGAGGTGGAGCTGGGAGGCGTCCAGCAGCGTGCGGACGACCCGATCCATCCGGTTCACGCCACGGTTGATGCCCTCGAGCGCCCGGCGCAGGGAGGGCGTTGGCTTCTCCGTCCGCGAAGCGAGCTGAGCGAAGGACTTCATCACCGCCAACGGTGTCTTCATCTCGTGCGCGGCCATCCTCACGAAGTCGCCCTGGAGGCGCTCCAGCTCGACGGCCTGGGTGATGTCGCGCCACACCGACACGACGGCGACGACCTGGCCGGACTCATTGCGGATGGGGGCGGCATTCAGCCGTACGGCGAGCTGCCGGTTGCGCTGGGGTGGGGAGATGAGGAGGTCCGTGTCGTCCACCTGCTCGCCTCGCATGGCCCGGGGCAGGGGCAGGTCATCGTAGGGGACGATCTGCCCATCCAGGCTGTGGATGGGGTAGAGGGCCTGGTATCCCGTATCCACACGGTCTCCCTCGTACGAGGTGGTCCCGAAGAGCGCCAGCGCGGCACGGTTGGCGAGGGTGATGTTCCCATCGGCGTCGGCCACGATGACGGCCTCGACCATGTTCTCGATGATGGCCTGGAGCTCCGCCGAGCGTTGCCGGACCTGGGCGAGCAGCTGCCGCCGCTCCTCCTCCTGCTGCTGGCGCTCGGTGAGCGTGCGAGCCAGGACCCGGGCCCGTTCCGAGCGGGCCATGGCCACGCCGCTGGCGCCCAGACCCGCCCAGAGCACCACGCCCATGGCCACCACCAGCCACCGTTGGTGGTGCACGGCCGAGAAGAGCGCGGCCTCTCGTGTCGAGGCGAACACCTGCCAGCCGGTATTCGAGACAGTCACCTGGATGCTGCGCCGGCCGCGATCCAATCCCTGCTCGCGCTCCCAGGCGCGCAGGTTCTCGACGGAGATTTCGGACAGGCTCCGCACGGGGCTCCCGTGCTCGCGGGCCCAGGCCACGAGTGAGCCCTCGTGGGGGTGGGCGATGAGCACACCGGTGGGGCTGACGACATAGAAGATCTCCGAGTCGGAGACGTTGGCCTGGCGGACCAGCTCCTGCAACTGGGAGAGATGGATGTCCAGGGTCACCACGCCCCTCAGCCGGCCCTGGTCGTCGAAGAAGGCCCGCGACAGCGTCTCGTAGGTGCGTTGGTCCGACTCGACGTAGGGCTCGGAGATGGCGATGTCGCCCTGGCGCCTCCGCGCCTGCTCGTACCAGGGGCGATGGGGATAGTCGTAGGCGGGGTTGGACCATTCATAGGTGAGGACCAGGGGCCCACCTCGTCCGTGCTCCCTCCGGTGGACGTACGGGCCCATGAGGTGCACCCCAGACCCGAACTCGCCGGGCTCGAACCACACCCCGAGCCCATGGGCGGTACGCTCCGGAGCGGAGGCGAGCATCCGACGCAGCAGCTCCTCGATCTCCCGCTGCTCCCGGAGAGGGCCGACGAGCGCGGCCAGTGTGTTCACGAGTTGCCTGGAGGCGTGAATCTGGGATTCCAGCTCGGAAGCCAGCTTGCTGGCACGGGCCTTCTGCTGAACGAGCGCCTGTCGCTCCTGCCCCTGGCGGGCCATCTGCTCGAACTTGAGCAGCCCGAGCGTGAGCACCACACCCACCACCGTGGCCAGTACCAGGGCGAGCGAGAGCGACCGGCGCGCGGATGCCTGGTGGCGGCCAGAAGGGGGGAGCGGGGACTGATGAGGGGCGCGTGCGCGCTCCCGGTGGATGGGAGACAAGTCTCCTGATGGATGAGGGCGTACGGGGGGACCTGCCAAGGCACGAGCGGGGGCGGGGCCGATCGCGTGCCACGTCCCCCTCGGAGAAGGGGAGAGACTCAACCCTCGTCGGCGATCCCGTACTCCTTCAGCTTCCGGCCCAGCGTGTTGCGGCCGATCTGCAGCACCTTCGCCGCCGCCGTCCGGTTTCCCTTCACCGAGTCCAGCACCCTTAGGATGTGCCGCTTTTCCACCTCGGCCAATGGCAGCAGCTCCCCGGTGCCCTCCGAGCCGGCCGCCGTGTCCCTGCCTTCCACCGGGGCCTGGGGCGCGCCGATCACCTTCGGCAGCGGCAGGTGCTCCTCGAGGATCTCCCCCTCGCACAGCACCACCGCGCTCTCGATGCAGTTCTCCAGCTCGCGCACGTTGCCCGGCCAGCGGTAGCGCTTGAGCCGCTCCAGCGCCACGGCGCTCAACCTCGGCAGCGGCAGCCGGTGCCGCTTCGCCGCCGCCGCGATGAAGTGCCGCGTCAGCCGCTCGATGTCCTCCGCGCCCCGCTCACGCAACGGGGGCAGCACCAGCTCCACCACCTTGATGCGGTAGTACAGGTCCTCCCGGAACTTCCCCTCCGCCGCCATCTTCGCCAGATCCCGGTTCGTGGCCGCGACGATCCGCACGTCCACCTTCAACGTCTGCGTGCCGCCCACCCGCTCGAACTCCCGGTCCTGCAACACCCGCAACAGCTTGCCCTGCACCGGCAGCGGCAGCTCACCGATCTCGTCGATGAACACCGTGCCGCCGTCCGCCGCCTCGAACTTGCCCGGCACCCGGTGGTCCGCCCCCGTGAAGGCTCCCTTCTCGTGGCCGAACAGCTCGTTCTCGATCAGCGACGCGGGCAGCGCCGCGCAGTCCACCTTCACGAACGGCTTGTCCCGCCTGGGCCCGTTGACGTGCACCGCCCGGGCGAACAGCTCCTTGCCACACCCGCTCTCGCCCCGCAGCAGCACCGTGGCATCCGTCGGCGCCGCCTTCTGGATGAGCCGGTAGATGACCTTGAGGGGCTCGGACTCTCCGATGATCCGGTTGAAGAAGTAGCCCACTGGCGCGTGCGGCTGTTCCTTCGCCCGCTGCAACTCCTGGTACAGGCTCGTGCTCTGCAGCGCGTGGCTCACCTGCACCGAGATGGCCATGAGCCGCTCCACGTCATCGTCCGTGAAGCGCCCTCCACCCCGGCGGTTGAGCACCTGCAGCACGCCGTAGAGGGCCCCGCTCGCGTCGCGCAGCGGCACCGCCAGGATGGTGGTGGTGCGGTAGCCCGTCATCCGGTCGATGTCCGCGAAGAAGCGGCTCTCGCCCCGGGAGTCCGGCATGTTGACGGGCTCGCCGTGCTCGGCCACGTAGCCGGCCACGCCCTGACCCAGCTTCACGCGGATCTGTGACACCTCGGGCAGGTGCGCCGCGCGGGAGAACAGCTCTCCCCGCGAGGCATCCAACAACCACAGCGTCCCCCGGTCCGCCTGCATCGTCACCGCGATGCGGTCCATCAATGTCTGCAGGAACGCGTCGAGATCGACCTCGCGGCCGACGAGCCCACCGATGGGGAGCAGGACCTGGCTGACATCCGAGGAAGTGGCCATGAAGGGCAGGGGGGGAAGCTCGAACCCCGAGGGGAGACTATCGCAGTGCGGGCCCATGCGCCCCTCCCCTCACGCGCAAGCCGCTCCGAGGATGATCCGCTTGCCCTCGCGCGCCGGCTCGGCGGCGGCGAAGTAGTTGCGGGCCTCCTCGGCCATGTTCTCCACCATGTCGTCGTTGTGCGCCGGATCATGGTGGAAGAGGAACAGCCTGCGCGCGTTCACCGCCGAGGCCACCTGGGCCGCGTCCACCATGGTGGAGTGCCCCCAGCCCTTCTTGGGGATGCCCTTCTTCCCGTTGTACTCGTCCGGGGTGTACTGCGCGTCGAGGCACAGCGCGTCCGCGCCCTCCATCCACCGCGCCACGCGCCGGTCCAACGTGGCCAGGGCGATCTCCATGTCCGTGGCGTAGACGAAGCTGTGGCCGTCCGCCTCCACCCGGTAGGCCAGGCACCCCTGGGGATGCGGCGCGTCGAAGGGCGTCACCTTGAAGGGCCCCACCTCCACCGTCCGTCCGTGAAGCACCTCGTCGAACGTCATCCGCGAGCGCATGGTGGACAGCGGTACGGGGAAGTTGGGGGGCTCCATCTGCTTCGCGAGCACCGACTCGAGAGCCCGCCCTCCGTCCGGCCCCGGGCCGTACAGCGTCAGCTCCGTGGTGGGCAGGAAGCCCGGCGTGAAGAAGGGGAAGCCCTGCACATGGTCCCAGTGCAGGTGCGAGAAGAAGATGGAGGCCTTCTGGGGCGCGCCCTCGCGCATCATCGCCTCGCCCAGCGCGCGGATGCCCGTGCCCGCGTCCAGGATGAGCCGGTGCCCCTGGCTCGTCACCTCCAGGCACGAGGTGTTGCCCCCGATCCGCGCCGCGTGCGACCCCGACACCGCGATGCTCCCCCTCACTCCGTAGAAACGCACTTCCATGGCCGATCCTCCTCGAAGGCTGGGGCGATCCGTTCCGCCCATCTCGCTCCTCCCTCAGAGCAAGGACGCGGCCAACGCCAAATGGCTGGATTTGCTGGGAATCCAGGGCGGTAGGAGAGGTCGGATGCTCCATTCCGGCGCACCTGGATGGAGCGGACGATCCGATCCGGATCGCCCGGGGGCGCGTGGAGCAGCCGGGCATTGTGGGGCAATGGGCGCACATGGAAGACTCGACGCGCCGCGATATGCGCGGCAAGAGGGGGAACCCCAGCGTGTATCCCGAGCAATTCCGGCTGCCCCAGGTCACCGAGCACGTCCTGGCGTGGCTCGAGCGGCGGCGGCCCGGGTTCGGTGAGTGGAGTGACGAAGTGGAGGCGCAGCTGCTGGCCGAGGCGCGTCTGGCCCTGGCGGATGTGACCCATCGCTTCTCCGAGGTGGCGGAGGATCCCGGCTACTGGAATCGGCTGGAGCGAGGCGTCTTCACGGTGGTGTTGCCGCGCTACTTCCAGCTGGCCCGGGAGCACCATGCGCTGCAACGGCGCAAGTACGGCCTGTGGCGAGGGGGGGATCTGCTCTCGCGCGCGGCCTACACGGGGGCGGGCATCGCCGCGGCGGTGGCGATCGCCCTCACGCGGGTGCCGGACTGGTTCGAGCCGCTGCCCTTCGCGTTCATCCTCTTTGGCCCCTTCCTGCCGGACATGCAGCAGTCCTTCTTCGAGCGCCGCTACCGGAGGCAGCTCACCACGCTGGTGCGGGACATGGCCGTGGAGCAGCAACAGCTCGAGGCCTACCGGCCGTTGGACGAGTCCGACCGCCCGGCGCTCGAGGCCGGGGAGACACCTTCAAAGGAGAAGTCATGAAGCTATCGGGAGAGCAGATCCTCGCGGCCCTGAAGCAGCCCAGGACGCGGGTGCTGTGGCCCCTGGGGGTGGCGTTCTTCGCGAGCCTCTTCGCGTACAACGTGTGCACCGTCTACGTGCGGCCGTACCAGATGGGGGTGAAGCAGGTCATCCTCGGTGGAGAGAAGGGCATCCGCGAGAAGGTATACGGGCCGGGCCTGCACTGGGTGACACCGGGTGCGGAGCGCATGCACCTGTTCCCCAGTGATTTGCAGTTGCTGGAGATGGCGGACAACTCGGCCGAGGTGGGCGAGGGCGCGGACCACCGGGTGGTGCGGGCCATCCGGATCCAGACGTCCGAGGGGTACACGGTCTCGGCGGATGTGACGGTGCTCTACCGCATCGAGGATCCGTACAGGGTCATCACCCAGATTGGCCCGGGGAGGCTGTACGAGGACTCGGCGGTGATTCCGCGCGCGGAGCAGGTGCTGCGGCGGACGCTGGGCGAGATGGACGCGGATGACTTCTACAAGGGAGACCGGCGCGACAAGGCCGTGGCCCAGGCGCAGAAGCTGTTGACCACGGAGCTGGAGCCCAAGGGCATCAAGGTGACGCACGTGCTGCTGCGCCAGTACCGGTACGACTCGCGCTACCAGCAGGCGATCGAGCAGCGGAAGATCCAGGACCAGTCGGTCTTCAAGAACATGGCGGAGACCGCGGCGGCGCAGGCCGAGGCGGACAAGAACCGGATCATCGCCGAGGGCCAGGCGAAGGTGCAGGTGGAGCTGGCGCGCGGAGACGCGGAGGTGGCCAAGCTTCGCTCGGAGGCGGAGCTGTACCGGCGCACCCAGGCGGCGCAGGGCGACCTGGTGGTGAAGCTGGCCAGGGCGAAGGGGATCGAGCTGGAGAACGTGGCGCTGCGCGGCGCGGGCAGCGAGAACATGGTGGGCCTGAAGATGGCGGACGTGCTGGACGGCACGCAGGTCATCGTGGTGCCCACGGACGGGGAGGGTGGGGTGAATCCGCTGGATCTCAACGCGGCGCTCAAGCGCTTCGACGTGAAGGGGATGTGAAGACCATGACGCGCATGGACTTGAGGATGCTGGGGCTGTTCGTGCTGCTGGCGCTGCCGGTGGTGCAGGGATGCGCGTGCCACTCGACGGACTCGAACGAGGTGGGCGTGCTCACGCGGAAGTTCACGCTGGTGGGCTCGCGAGGCGTGCAGGCGGAGACGTACGCGCCGGGCGCGACGTACTTCTTCTTCCCGCCGTTCTCCACGGACTGGAACACCTTCGAGACGAAGCTGCAGAACCTGCGGATGCGGATAAAGGGGGATGAGGAGAAGGGCCGGAGCGACGACATCGAGTTCAAGACGGTGGACGGCAACGACATCGCGGTGGACGTGACGGTGGCCTGGCGGATCGATCCGGCGAAGGCGCCGCACCTGGTCCAGAAGGTGGGGCGCTCCACCCTGGACGTGGAGAACCGGCTGATGCGGCCGGCGACACGAGCGCTGGTGCGGGACGCGTTGAACGTGCTGCGCTCGGAGGACTTCTACACCGCGGACAAGCGTTTCGCGGCGGCGGAGAACGCGCGCAAGCTGATGGAGGAGGCGCTCGCGCCCGAGGGGGTCATCGTGGAGCAGGTGATCCTGCAGGAGCACCGCTTCAATCCCGAGTACGAGAAGGTGATTCGGGAGAAGAAGCTGGCGGAGCAGACGGCGGAGAAGCTGCGCTCGGAGGCTCAGGCGGCGGCGGAGGAGGCCAAGCGCAACCTGGAGTCGGCCAAGGGCACGGTGTCACAGAAGATCGCCCAGGCGCAGGGCGAGCTGGAGCAGACGAAGCTGGCGGCGGACGCGGAGCTGGTGCGGGCCACCAACGAGGCGACGGCGATCCTCAAGGAGGCCGAGGCGAAGTCGAAGGGCATCGCCAAGGAGAACGAGGCGCTGGCGGGAGCGGGAGGCCGGACGATGGTGAAGCTGCGCATCGCCGAGGCACTTCAAGGCAAGCAGATCATCTTCATGCCCAGCGGGCGCGGTGGCGCCACGCTTCAGACGATGGACATGAACCAGATCCTCTCACAGTACGCGGTGAGCAAGAGCGCGCAGAGCTCGGCGAACGGCGGGCAGTGACCGTGTCATGCCCCCTCTCCCTCTGGGAGAGGGCTGGGGTGAGGGTCTTCCCTCGCTTCCCTCACGGCACCTTGGAAGCAGCTCCCTGGACGTCGAGCTGCTCCAATACCTTGTCATCGATCTCGATGGGGGTGCTCTTCTTGAGATTGGCGACGAGGTCGTCGACGGCCCGCGAGCGCCGCTCCATCTTGAGGCGGGCCTCGATGCGAGAGCGGACCATGTCGAAGGTCAGCGTGCCGTCAGCATTCTCAAAGTCCGAGAGATGCTCTTGGTAGTACTTCTGGAGCTCCGCCTCGCTCACGGGCTGATTCTCGAGTGTCGCGGCATGCTTCTGGAGGAGCTTCTGGACCATCAGCCGCTCGAGGGAGGCCAGGACGTCGGGATCCTTGTCCAGCCCCTGCTTTCGAGCCTCCTGCGCGAGCAATTCGACGCGGATCTGGTTCTCGAGAAACTCCTTCTTCCGCTCGGCCGTGGTGTAGCGGGCGCGAATGGCGGGTGGCTGTTCATCGAGCCGGGTCTTGAGTTCTTGGACGGTGATGGTGCTGTCACCCACTCGTGCCACGACCGGATCCTGCTTCTGTGTCTCGCCGGAGCTGGACCCCTTGCAGGCGGAAACCAGTAACAGGAGGGAAACGGCGCCCCGGGAGAGCTTCATGGATTTCATGATGTGATTTCGATCTTAAGCGGCGCTTTCAATTGAACGCGCCGGGGGTCTACCCGCCGGATTGTGTCACGTCACGGGTTGCTTGTCCTGTAGCTGACAGATCTCCTATAGGGGACGCTTCACCCATGGAAGGGGTCGTCGTGTCCCGACAACTCGGTGTTCGTGCATTCCTGGCCCTGTTGCTGGTGGGCGCGTCGTCGCTCTCCTTCGCGGACACGGGGAACGTCACGGTCCTGAAGGTGAAGCCAGGTGAATACACCGCGACGGCGGATGCCCGGCGGAAGGTGGCCCAGGCGTTCTACGCACGGAACTCGGACTCCTACGACTTCCTGGTGGTGTTCCCCGGCTTCGACACCGTCTTGCGCGAGGCTGACGCGGATGGATTCCACACCGTGGGTCTCCACACCCTGGTGAGGAACTCCGTGCAGGGCATCGGGAAGCCCATCCTTCCCGATGAGAGCGGAGCCCTCTTCCACAGTCCCCGGCAGCTCAAGGGCTACATCGACATCGGCACGCTTCGGCCAGCCTCCAAGCTGACATCGAAAGAGGATGCGCTGCAGATTCTCGCCCACGAAGTGGCGCACCAATGGTCGGGAGAGGTCGGGAAGAGCCTCGGCCTGCTGGGTGATGACGATGCCCACTGGAGCTTCTTCCTGAGTTCGAACGCGTCGGTCCTCTATGGCTCGGACTGGCGGGACGACGAGAACGCGACTTCCTCCGAGCAGGGGACCTTCACGGCCGTCGAGTCACGGCGGCGCTACTCGCCGCTCGACCTGTACCTGATGGGCTTCATGGCGCCCGAGGAGGTCCCTCCCTTCCAGCTGCTCACACCTGCGAGCGGGGTCCCCCACCAGGCCACGGACCTGCCTCCGGTCGACGGCACCACCATCAGCGCCACTCCGGCCACGCTCGAGGTGAAGAACCTCATCGCCCTGCACGGCGAGCGGAAGCCCTCGGCGGCGAAGGCCCCTCGTGACTTGCGAGCCGCCTTCATCCTGCTGGTCGAAGAAGGGAAGGAAGCCAGCGCGGAGCAGCTCGAGCATGTCGAGAAGGTGCGGGCCGCCTGGGCCCATCAGTTCTTCTTCCTGACGCGCGGTCGCGCCTTCATGCAGACCGAGCGAGTGGATCGGGCTCCGACGGGCTCCTGGGTGGGTGAGACGCAAGGTCTTCAGTACCTGCTGAATCACAAGACCGATGCGCACTGGCAGGATCATCCGGAGACGGCTGTCCGCGAGACGGAGGCGGTACTCGCCGCGCTGGCGTTCTTCGACGGCAAGGACGGGGTCCGGAACGCGGTGGATGGAGCGGTGACCTGGCTCACCAACCGCACTCCCAGGGATGGCGACGAGCGGGCACGCCGCCTGCGGGGGCTCGCATTGGCCTGGCGCCCCGATGCCGAGGGCATCACCTCGCTCGCGAACGACGCCGACCCCCTGGGGATTCGCTGGGAGGGTGGACGAGGCTACGCTCCCGGTTATGGCGCGACCGTTCTCGACACCGCGCTGGTCGGGCTGGCGCTGACCGAGACGAGTACCGGGGGCGGGGAGAGCGAGCCCTTGAAGTCCACGCTCGCGGGGATCGAGTCCTACCTGCTCGCCCATCAGAACGGTGATGGAGGTTGGCCGGCCCTGGAGCGGGGTCCGAGCCGGCTCGAGACGACCGCGCTGGTGCTCCAGTTCCTGGCCCGGCGTCCCAGGACGGACTCGGAGCTGGATCCCATCTCCATGGCCGTGAAAGCGAGTTACACCTATCTGGGAGCCCACGCGGGGATCGATGGTCTCTTCCGTGACGACCTCGATCTACCGAGCACGACCGCGGAGGTCGCCCTGGCCCTGGTGGCCTGGGGAAAGCTCGGTGCCGAGGATGGCGAGCGGATCATCGCCGCGCTCCAGGCGCAACAGCTCGCGGATGGCAGCTGGGAGGGCTCGGTCTACCAGACCGCACGGGTGCTCCATGTGCTCCGGCTGCTGCAGGTGCCCAACCTCACCATCTCCAAGGTGGAGATCCCCGGTTGCTCCGTGTCGGAGGGACCCACCGGCTGCTCCGTGTCGGAAGGGGCGGGGGCCACCGTGGAAGTGCTGGTGCGCAACACCGGCTTCATCGTCTCCGATGGGACAACGGTCGAGGTCGCCGACTCGAAGAACGCTCTCTTCGCTCCTCCGCGGGTGATCCCGCCGCTCGAGCCTGGGGCGATCGCCAGGGTTCAGATCCTGCTCGATACCAGCGGTCATGGTGGGTCGAACCAGCTGTTCGTGAAGGTCGACCCCTCGGACGACCTCGATGAGATGCGTGAGGACGACAACCTCCTGGCCAGGGATTTCGTTGTCGATCCGGCGCCGAGCGGTGTGGATCTCTTCGTGGTGTCCGGGGATGTGAAGGCCTCGCCGGAGAAGGTGAGTCATCTGCCCCAGGAGCTTCAGGTGACCGCCCTGGTGGGCAATGCGGGTCTCACAGCGGCGAGCGGGGTGGTGGTGTCGATCTCCGCTGGCGGGACGGTCCTCAACCGCATCACCTTGGGGAATCTGGCGGCCCGGACGAAGGACGTCCCGGTGTCGATCCCGGTGGTCATCCCGGGCGGACCGTATCCCGTCGAGCTGACGGTTCGTATCGGGCAGGGGTCGGGCGCGTCCACGGATGTTCGGGACAACAACAACACCGCTACCTTGAAGGTGGAGGCGGAGGCCACCGTGGGCCTCCAGGTGAAGGCCCTCCAGCTGCCGGGAGTAGAGCTGCGCGACAACGTCCCCACTACGAAACAGAACACCACCGTCCCCATCGCGTTCGAGGTCTCCAATACGGGAACGACCGGGCTGAGCGGGGGGCGGGTGGAGGTCCGAGTGGTGGCGGCGGATGGGGTGCGTCTGCTGACGCTGCCAGCGGACCTGCAACCCATCTCCTCCGGGCAGACGCTGCCGGGAACGGTGTCCTGGGTGGCGACCCACGCCGGCACCTACACCTTGGAGGCCCAGGCCATGTACCAGGGCAGTCCTCTGGGAAGCGCGGTGACGGCCACCCTCAGGGTCGAGCCGTCCAACGATCCAGACCTCCAGCTGGGAACGGACGCCATCTCCACGAATCCCCAGCCGACGTTGGAAGGGAAGCGGGCAGATATTCATGTCCGGGTGCGCAACACCGGAGCTTCGGCGGGGCAGTTCAAGGTCGAGCTCTTCCAGGGGAGTGTGACGGGCCCGCTCATCGGAAGTGCCACGGTCGATGGCCTCGCGGAGGGAGCGTCGGAAGTCCTCACTTTCGACTTCACCCCGCCTACCGCGGACCCACACGTGCTGGTGGTGCGGGTCGATGGCGATGATCAGGTGAAGGAGTTCAACGAGAACAACAACATCTCGGCTCTCGAGATCACGCCCCGTTCCATTCCGGACCTGGTGCTCACGGAGGGAGACATCGTCCCGAGCAACTCCTTCCCCCAGGCGGGAGATGCGGTCTCCGTCACCGTCTCCGTCTACAACCGGGGGGAGCAGCCCTCCCTGCCCACCCAGGTGCACCTCTACCGCGGAGCACCCAGGCCGGATGGTTCCAACCTGATCGGCCAGGCCCCCCTCGTGGCGGTCCAGGAGGGAGCGCGGGAGAAGGTTGTCATCCCCTGGTCCACTTCAAGTCTCTCGGGGGCGCAGACCCTGGTGGCCATCGTGAATCGCGATGGCCTGTTCAAGGAGCAGAGCACCAACAACAACCGGGCCGAGCGCCAGGTTCTCATGCAGACCGGTGCGGTTGCACTCTCCGAGCCCTACATCTCGCCCAATGGCGATGGGGTGAAGGAGTCGACCGGGATCTTCTACCGGCTTTCCGAGGGCCACGGTCCCTCGAAGGTGGTCGTCACCGCGCGGGACGGAACGCAGGTGCGGAAGTTCGAGGTTCCCAAGAGCAGTGCGCCCTCCGTTTCGGTTGTCTGGGATGGAAAGGACGAGGCGGGTGGGGTGGTGAAGGACGGCGAGTACCGGCTCGTCGTGTTCGCGAGCGCGGGTGATGGGCAGGACCAGATCGGCGCGGCGACGGTGGTGGTCGATACCAATGGGATCCAGATCGACGATGTCGGGAATCAGGCGCTGAGCCGCCACTCCTTCTTCCAGGACATGGGTGATCTGGTTCGGGCGATGCCGGACGACAGCGGCCTGGTGTACTTCGGAGCAAGTGAATCCACTGGCATCTGCGGCTTCTATATCCAGCCATTTCTCGGTGGAGATCCCGAACTGTTCGCTCAGCTCGGTGTGGCGGGCGCTGGTTATTGCAACATCGAACTGTTTGATTTCGCGGTGTCTCCGGATGGCAATTCCATTGCCTACACCCAGCACAATCCCTCGACGGGCCATGACGAGTTGCGGCGCATCTACCGGGGAGAAACGACGCCGTCTACCCTGGTCTGGAGTTATAGCTCCGAATATATCGTCATTGATCCCATCCGTTTCCAGGCGGATTCGCAGAGGGTCTGGTACGTCTGGAATCCCAGCAATATCGTCTCTTCTTCTCGCCAGATTCGTAGCGTCGACGTGCGGGAAGGGCTGGCCTCCGTCAGGACGGAGGTCAGTGCCTCATACACCAGGAGTGGCGAGACGATCTACGACAAGGGAGTCATCAATGGCTTCCAATTGTCTCCTGATGGAAGGCGTGTGGCTGTCTCTGTTTTGCATCCTGACTCCATGTTCAGTTGCATGAACAGTGTCGACCTCGCTACGCCGACCAGGTCTTCTCTTCTCGAGTGCCAGTACAGGGAATTGGTGAGGGACTCGGGCTGGGTTGATGGCGGTAGAGCCTTCTTCATTGGCCGCTTCGCTCAGGAGTTCTTTGATGGAGGGCTCTATCGGAATGTAGGAGAGCAGTGGGTGCTCCATGATGTGGAGTCCGGGGTGAGGAAGGAGCTCACCACCTCTCCGTTCACGAAGACCAGCTTCGCACTCAGCCCTCGTGGCGATGCCGTGGTCAGTATGGGTTCGGGGCCACCGGGAGGAGTGACGCTCGGTGTCACCGAGCCCATCGTCGATGGCACTCCCAGGGAGTTCGCACGGGTTCCGGGGGTGAAGGACGTGGGGCTCGAGTGGTCTCCCCGCGGAACCTTCCTGCATGGCAGGGTGAGCGGTGAGTCGACGTACTGGGCCATGCACCATCTGGAGAACCTCTCCGCGTGGATCCAGGCTTCCCGCCCCCTCGGCAGCTCCGCCATCTCCTTCCGCGGGACGGCCACCGATCTGAACTTCGACAGCTACGCCATCGCTGTTCGGCCTCTTGGCTCGACTTCCGAACCGGTGGTGGTCGCGCAGCGGCGGGTACCCGTCATCGACGGGCAGCTCGCCACCTGGAACCCGCCCGGTCCCGGCTTCTACGAGGTAATTCTCACCGTCACGGACAAGGCTGGCAACTCAGCCACCCGGACCACCAAGGCCATCTGGTCCGATGCCGCTTCCGCCATCGCCAACCTCTCCGCCGATCCCGTCATCTTCTCGCCGGACAATGACAACATCCTGGATCGGTTGACAGTGAAGTATGAGGTCACGTCTCCCACCTCCGACGAATTCGTCGTGACCAACACCCGGACCGGTCAGCAGGTGCACACCTTCGTGGATGCTCCTCGTGCGACCAAGGGTTTTCACGAGTTCACCTGGGATGGGAAGGTGGGCAACACGCGTATCGACGACGGCGACTATTTGATCAGCGCGGCGCGAGCCAGCGCGGCGTTCGTGGTGGATACGGAGGACCCGGTGGTGCACATCGCGCCGGGCCAGCAGCTTCCCAGGGTCAACGAGCGGTCCATTTTGATCAACAGCGCCACGACGCTTGCCTATCCCCCAGAAGGCAGGCCCGTCGAGATCCCCTCGGTGCAGGTCTGGGTGGCCTCGAGGACCGAGGAGAAGCATCCGGAGGATGAAGCGCTGGAGGCGGTGTCCGAGACGGATTCCGTCGCGATCAAGCGCGATCATGGATTCAACGCCAAGACGGGTGATGTGATGTGGTCCGTCCTGCCCGAGGAGCTGCGGGGGAGCCAGGTCCGGATACGCGCCAGGGATATGGCGGGTAATACGGGCGAGAGCCCCCGGGTCATCGTACCCGAGCGGCTCTTCCTGACTGGCATCGGAGAGGCTTCCACGTTCGATTCTGGTGGGACGTTGATCCATGACGGGCGGACCATCCCGCGTATCGATCTGCTCCGCAGGGTGCAGAACGAGATCCTGGTGGATCACCTGGGCTTGCCCGACCCGACGGCCGCCATCAATCCCTCAAGCTTCACCTTCAAGCCCCAGCGTTATGCCTTCGCGCTCGCCAACACCGTGGGCGTGCCCATCGTCTCCTACGCGGTGTCCTACCCGTCTCCGGTGACTGGCGCCACGGTGGTTGACTATACGAACGTGGAGATGCTCGCGGAGGATGCGATCGTCTGGGATGCGAGCACCCTTCCGGTGCGTGCCTTCGACCTTCAGATCATTGCCACGGATGCCACGGGGCGGGTCTTCTCCACGAAGGTTCCCTTCGTCCCCGGCGCGCTCGTGGACACCTGCATGGCTTACAAGGGCGGAGCGGAGGTGGCGACGATCACCACCTCGCTCGCGCGTGGCATTCCGCGTGATGAAGAGCTCGACTCGGGGGCCATGCTGGAGTTCATCCCCTATGGCGGCACGACCTCGGAGATCCGCGTACCGGTCGCCCTCGGCAGTGTGGTCATCGACAAGAACCTCCGCTACACGACGGAAGTGCCCACCCAGGGGCTCACGAAGTGTCTCTATACGGTTTCGCTCCAAGGAAAGCGTATCGATAAGAGCGATGTCGAGGGATCCGGCATCCTGAATGTCTGCGGGTTGATCGACCTCGAGGCTGCCGCTGGTTCCTCGCAGCAGTCGCTCAGCCTCGTCGAGACGTTCCGCAAGCCGGTCCAATCCGTCGAGGTCTATGTCACCGACGAGGACACCGGTCTCTCGCGCCTGGTCAGGACCCTCCCCGGGTTCGACGGCCTGGCCGCGGAGGTGCCTCTTCCGGGGCTGTCGTGTGGGGAGCGGAACCGGTTGCGTTTCGTGGCGAAGCTGGCCGACGGCACCGTGCTCGACAGCGCTCGCGATGAGCAGACCATGCTCGACCTGTGCGAGGAGCGCGCGCCTGAGTGCACCCAGATCGATATCAACATCAAACGCCGCGCGGATGCGGCCGTCTGTGCGTCACAGAGCGCGATCTACGACGTCTCGGTCCAGGCCAGTACCGACGTCCCGGGCGGCTGGCAGAAGCTCGAGGCGTGGCTGATCACGCCCACGGAGAAGCGCGTCAAGCCACTCGAGCTCACCCGGAACCCTTCCGGTACCCTCTGGACCAAGGACGTGCCGACCGAGGACGCGGACCTCCAGGAAGGAGAGTTCCTCGTCGAAATCATTGGCACGACGGCCAGGGGAACCCGGCACAGGCGAGTCTCCACCCCCAATGGGAGTTCGGTGATCGTGGACCGGACGCCAGCCTTGTTCACCCTCTCGGTGCCCGCGAGTGGTGAGCAGTTCTGCCCGGTGGCATCGAACCTCTCCAACGGAACCCAGGGGGCGACTTTTGACTTCAAGGGGCTCCTCTCCGACCAGTGGCTCGAGTTCGCTGAGCTGGAGATACGGTCCACCGGGAGCAATGAGGCCATGACCCTGCCTCTCTTCCACGAGCCGAGTCCGGAATGGACGTTCATCAATGGCTCGCTCGGGAAGATGGATGCCGCGAAACTGCCTCCGGGCTCCTATACGCTCACTGGCTTCGCTCGGGATGCCAGTGGCGGCTCGGTGTGCCTGACACCGCGCCCTCGCATCTTCCATGTGAGTGATTCCATCCACCTGGATGCGCTGACGGTGGCTCCGGTCCTCTTCAACCCGGGTCCGTATGGGACCGACCACAAGGAGACCCGGGTGAGCTACTCCCTGGATGCTCCTGGGAATGTGACCGTATACGCCATCAGTGAGACGGGAAATCGCTCGGAGATCCTTCCCACTGGGGAACAGTCCACCAGGCTCGACGGCGGCTTCTTCTGGGATGGAAGTGTGAAGGGGGGGGAGGTCTTGCTCGATGGGAAGTACACGCTCCAGGCGGTGGCCGTCGACGCCTGCGGCCGCCAGTCCGTGAAGTCCACACAGGTGGTGATCGACACGACCAGACCCGTGGCCCGGATCGATGCTCCAGTGGCCGGGGCTTCCGTGGGGTCTGTCATCCAGGTCACGGGGCAGGCAACGGATGTCAACTTCAAGAGCTACTCGCTCTTGTTCGAAGGACACGACACCGCCTTCAGTTCGGAGGTGTCCGCGACGGGCATGCTCGGAACGGTGAGCACCGCTGGCCTCGGGGTGGGTGAGCATACCCTCGTGTTGAGGGTCGAGGATCAGGTTGGTTTGATCAGTGAGGCGAAGGTCAAGGTCCAGGTGCAACCCGGGAGTGTGATTGCTGGTTTCTCGCTCACGCCCGATCTCATTTCCCCCATTCAGGAGGGCAAGACGGTCGTTGCCACCATCGCGCTGCGGCAGCGCGCGACGGTGGAGTTGCAGATCGAGACCAATGACGGCTCACTCAAGAGGCTCTACGGACCGATCCTCATGGACCCCCTGCCCAGTTCCACCAAGGAGGTACTGCCCTCGGAGCGCTTCGACGACCTGAGGCTCAATGTCGATCGCGATTACGAGGTGAAGCTCATCGCCACCGCGGAGGGGAGTGCACTCACGGAGACCGCTATCGCCCGACTCGCGATCGATCGTACCCCGCCCAAGCTCGAGGTGACGGCACCGATGGCGGGTAGCCGCGTGCCAGGGCGCGGAGACGTGGTGGGCCTCGTCTCCGACCCCCATCTCACCAAGTGGGCGGTGACCTACGGTCTGTCGGAACCGGGAGTGGAGATCGGCAGCGGCCACCAGGCCCGGGCAGCGAACAGCACCCTGGCCCATTTCGAGGGGCTGCCGGACGGGAATCAACGGATCATGCTGACCGCCTGGGATGGTGCTGGCAACAGCTCCAGCTTCCCGGTGAGCTTCATCTCCGATTCGACGCCGCCCCGGATTGCCTTCCTCTATCCCTTGGAGGGGGAGTACCTCTCCTCGGAGCAGCTCACCGGCTCCAAGATGGTGGGGGGCCGTGTGTCTGGCGAGGATCTTTCCGAAGTGATGCTCTCGGCCGAGAGCGGCGCCAGCTCCCAGGAGATAGGCAAGCTCGTCTCCCCGGTGGAGGGGGATGTGCAGTTCCCCTGGTCCCTTGCCACCGAAGGGAGGGTGACGCTCGTCTGGACGGCCAGGGATCTGGCTGGCAACGACGCCCAGGCCAGGATCTCCGTGGTCGTGGACAACACGAAGCCGGACGCGCAGCTCACCGCGGCCGAGGTGGGTGCATCTTCCATCAAGTTCAAGGGCACCGCGCGCGATACCAACCTCGAGCGTTACACACTGGAGCTCGCCAGTGGTTCTTCCACGGGGGCGTTGCTCTTCAGCGAGATCGCCTCGGGCACTGCGTCGGTGGAATCGGGAGTGCTGGGCGAGTTGCCAGTGCTTCCCGCCGACGGCGTCTATACCGCCCGGCTCACCGTCCTCGACCGTGCGGGCAATAGCCGGCAGAGCAGTCCCTTCGAGTTCGTCGTCGACACCCAGCCCCCGACGCCTCCGGAACTCCTCGTGAGCGTGAAGCCGGGACGGCGCGTCGAGCTCGCCTGGTCCGAAAGCAGCGATGCCTCCGGCATCAAGCAGTACAAGCTGAAGCGCGCCTCCGGCGCGGGCAGCTTCAAGGAGGTGGCAACCCTGTCGGGCACCACCCTGTCCTACGTGGATGCTCTCACGGCGAATGGCTCCTACCGGTACGTCGTGGTTGCCGTCGATCAGAACAACCTCGAGAGCGCCCCCTCCAACGAGGAGTCCGCCGACGTCAACATGCCGGTCGTCTCCATCAGCAAACCAGCCACGGGTACGGTGGTCGGTGGTCGCGTCGAGGTGATGGGAAGCGCCTACGCGGTCGAGAACTTCAAGGAGTACCGGCTCCTCCTCGGTGAGGGCCCCGCGCCCACGGCGTTCACCCCTGTCCTGTCATCCTCGCGGGTGGTCTCCTCCCACGCGCTGTTGGGGACGATCGATCTCTCCAACAAGACCGAGGGTTCGTCGTGGACGATCCAGCTCGAGGCCGAGGACACCCACGGTAACGTGGCAAGGACGAAGGTCACCGTGTCGGTGGACAACGTCGCGCCGAACCGTCCTCAGTGGGCCTCCGGGACTCCGTCCATCTCGGGCTCGAACGTCACCTTGAGCTGGGTGCGCAATTCCGAGGAGGATCTGGCCGGCTACCTGCTGTTCCGCAACGGCGCCCCGGTCAAACCTTCCGACGTGTCCTCGCCCACCGGGCCCGAGGACTACCTCCTGACCTCGGAGACCTACTTCGACAAGGATGTACCGTACGGCACCCCCATCTACGAGCTGCAGGCCATGGACAGGGCCGGCAATCTGAGTGAGCGCTCGGAGCCGAAGTCGGTCACCCTGAATGCGCGCACGCCGGTGGCGGAACTCGTGTCCCCTCCATCGATGGCGCGTATCTCCGGGAAGGTCGCCCTGGAAGCGAAGGTGAACGGCTTCGATGTGACCCAGGTGCTGTTCGAGGCGCGTGCGGGGAGCGAGACGGCCTTTACCCGGCTGGGTGTCGTGAAGAGCCCTCCCTTCACCCTGGAGATCGACTCGGAGCGCTTCAGCTCGGACGCCGTGGAAGTAAGAGCCGTGGCCTCCGACGCATCCGGCGTCGACCCGGCTCCGGTCTCCGCCTATTACTTCCGGGGTACCAGCCCCATCGCTCCGGTGCCCGTGCTCAGGGCCCAGGGCAGTGACATCTACGTGGACTGGACGGATTCGAATCCGGCGGACAAGGTCGTGGGCCACTTCGTCACGCGAGCTGGCATGCACCTGCCAGGCTTCATCGGTGTAAGGCCGATCGCGGAGACGATCGTCGCTGGCTCCGGAAACGGGACCGCCGCATACGATGAAAACCAGTCCACGTCCTGGGTCTCCACTGCTCCAGAGCATCGGCGCTGGGAGATGCAACTCCGCGACGCGGTGCTCGTAGAGGAGATCTCCGCGTCATCGGCCAGTAGCGCCAGTGACCAGCGGGCCAGTCTGTGGGTGAAGGTGCGTGGTCTCTGGGTGCTTCTCGCAAAGAATCACGACCCGTCCACCTCCGTGACCTTGACTCCGCCGCTCGAGGTACAGGCCGTGGCGTATGACCTCACCCCGGCGTCTTCTTCGAATACGGTGGGCCTCACGGAGGTGTCACTCGAGACGCTCCCGTTCATCACCGGTCCGCGTCCGATACTGGATCCGTTGCAACTCTCCAACGGCACGCGGGAATACACCGTCACGGCTGTCTCTCCGTTCGGCCTCACCACGGATGGGAAGGGGTTCATCACCACCTATACGCCAAGCCTCGATGCGCTGGCGTCGGACGTGGTGCCAACTCCCTCCGTGGTGGTGAAGGGCTCCCTCTACCCCTCCAGCCCACTTCCTTCGCAGGCCACCCTCCAGGTGTTCCGGAGCCAGACGCCCGAGCCCCTGCTCGTGGCGGAAGGCAGTGTTGGCTGGGATGGCAGGTTCGAGATTTCCACGCCGCTCGTTCCGGGGGAGAACACGCTCTTCGTCAGGGCCAGATACCCGGCCGACAACGTCAGTGCCGACTCCGCACCGTTGAAGGTGAACCGCCAGTCTCCGCCGACCATCAGGCTGACCGCGAACGAGAGCTCCACCTCCCAGGTGGATTTCAAGATCGCGGTGGAAGGAGATGGGGCTGCCTTCGTCAAACGCTACGAGGTCATTCGTGTGCGTGGCTCGACCGAGGAGAAGCGCTTCTCGTTGCCGGCAGTGCCCCCGCCCCCCGGGTTCTCCGAGAACGGCCTGAGCAACGGGCTCTACCGCTACACGGTGGTGGCGTTGTATGAGGGGGGGCTCGAGGCCGCGACCTCCAACACGTTGTTGTTCGAGGTGAAGCCGCCGGCGAGCGAGATTCCCGAGGCACCTCGGCTGGTCTCGCCCACCAGGGCGGGGAGCCCGGTGACCGTCGCGACTCTCGTCAACACCATCTCGGGTCTGACGAGCCCGGATACGACGGTGGAGCTCTTCGTCAATGGCCGCTCCGCTGGAACCGTCACTCCCGAGGGTTCCGCCTCCAGAGCCGTCTCCACGGCGCTGCCGTTGAAGAATACGCCCTCGGGGTACTACTCGCTGTCGAACGACGGAAGCGCGATTGCGTACCGCTTCACTTCGACCACGAGCAGTGGATCCACGCCGGCCATCGGAGTGGAGGACCTGTCCACCCACGACGTCAAGGTGCTCACCCTGTCCGATGTGCAGTTCAGCGGCACTCCGTTCCTCTCGCCGGACAAGACCCGTGTGGCCATCACCGCGACTTGCCGTATCGCCACGGGGGCGCTTTGCAGCGGCGCCATTGACAAGACTGTTCTGCTCGTTGGCGAAGTGGCCTCGAACACGTGGCGGAAGGTGGCTGCCACCAGTCCCGAGCGCATCACCGCGGTCGCCTGGTCTCCGGATTCCGCCCGTGTTGCCTATTCCACCATCAAGGAGAATTCGGGCCCGGTGTTGGCGGTGGGTTCCGTGGTGGAGCCGGAGCGGATCCTCGCGTCGTTCATGTGTGCTGGGTGGGCCGCCAGCGCGACCTGGAGCGGGGATAAACGGGTCATCGCCATCTCCAGTGGCATGGTCTCCGGCCTCCTGGAATGGGACATCGACAAGACGAATCCCGCTGATCCATGCGACCCGAGCGCGCGTCGCACGCTCCTGAGCTCCTCGTCCATTGAGTACGACATGCGGTACGGCACGCTGGTGGTCTCACCTGATCGCACCCAGATACTGGTGCAGGCGGACATGACCGGGTCGGGCACGAAGAGCCTCTATCTGGTCGACACCGAGGGCCCGACGCCGACGTTCCGAAAGCTCTCGTCCTCCGGCAGCGTTTCGAGCGCGACCTTCTCCTGGGACTCGACCCGGGTCGCGTACAAGGCCGCGGGGCAGCTCATGATCCATGAGCTCGACACCGGCGACAGTGACGGGAAACCGGTCGGTGCCCTTGACTCCACGGGCCAGTTGCTGTGGACGCCTGGCGGTGACCTCCTCCAGTTCACCGCCGCGAATACGGAGCCGCTCCTGCCACCGAGCCGGCTCGAATGGGGTGTGCCGTTCACCTTCACCCACGTGACACTGGATCGCGGACCCAACCGGCTCGTGGCCATCGCCAGGAGCCTCGCGGGCACCCAGAGCCCGGGCTCCAAGCCCATCGACGTGTTCGTCGATACGACCCGGTTGCCGGATCTCAGCATCCGTGCCGCGGTGCAGCCGGCGATTCCTCGCGTGGGTGAGTCCGCCCAAGCCGCCGTCACCGTGACGAATGGTGGTGGGAGCCCCGTCAGTGGCGTGAAGGTCACCGTCTCGGTCCTGGGCAGTGATGGTTCGATACGCTCCTCGCGCCCGGTGACGCTCTCCGGGACGCTGGCGCCGGGCGCGACCTCCGCGGCGTTCGTGCCCATCGACATCTCCGGGCTCTCCGGTGGCCAGGAGCTGTTGGCGGTGGTCGATCCCGAGCAGCTCATCCAGGAGTCCAATCGCGGCAACAACCAGGAGCGGGTCCCGTTCGTCATCGCCGGAGACTCGGGAATCTCCATGGGCGTCCATCTCTCCCGCAGGACGCTCCAGGCCGATGACACCACCACGGCGACGGTGTCCGTCGTCAACACGGGCGCGGCCACCTCCGTGGCCGTGGAGGTGGCGTTGGAGGACGACAAGGGCACCCGTGTCAGGACCCTGGGAGCGGACGAGCTGTTCAGTCCCCTGGGTGCTGACGGACGCGAGTCCTTCGACCGGTCGGCCGACGCGCTGGGATTGCTCGCCGGCACCTACAAGATCGTGGCCACGGCCAGGGTGGCGGGCTCGGTGGTTTCCACGGCCCACGCGCTGCTGGAGATCCTCCCCGATCAGGGCGCCTCCCTCGCGCTGTCTCCCTCGCGAAGCAAGTACATCTCGGGAGAGCCGGTCGACCTCATGGCCCGGGTGGTGAACCTCTCGAGCAACGCGCTGCTCTCGGGTGCGGTGATCGCGCTCGAGGTGAAGAACGCGGAGGGGTTCGTCCTCGAGACGCTGAGCCTCGATCTGCGGCAAGCCCTCACCCCGGGCGCTTCGGCGTCGCAGGTGGTCTTGCTGGCCACGCGTCCGGTGCCGGGCACCTATTCGGCTACCGCGAGGCTCCAGCTCGACGGCTCCGTGCTCGCCACCTCCGAGACGTCCTTCGTGGTGGAGGGCCGGGTGGATGTGCAGGGCGCCGTCGCCGTGGTGGATGCGGCCGGCTCACCGCCCGTCGTTCCGTCCGGCAAGGAGGCTTCGATTCAGCTCAGGGTGAAGAACGACGGCACGGTCCCGGCCGAGTCGCTGGTGGTCTTCGTTCACGTGGTGGATGAGGGGTCGGTGTCCTCGGCTCCCGTGAAAACCGAGCGGGTGCCGGTGGGCACGCTCGCGCCCGGTGCTTCCTGGACCCACATCCTGAAGGTGCCGACCACCGGCCTGATGCCGCGGACCCATGCGGTGTCGCTCACGGCGACCTGGGCCGGGGCGGCGGAGACGAGCCTGTCCTCCACCTCCTTCCGCGTGGGTGACACCTCGGTGCCAGTCATCACCTCCGCCAACCTCTCCGACGGCATGTTCGTGCGGGAGGAGGTCCTGGTCAGCCTGCAGGTGGTGGATGACCATTCCGGTGTCGCGAACGTGAGCGCCCTGGTGGATGGCACCACGACGGTGGCGCTCGCCCTCGTCCCGGGAACGACACCGCTGAACGGCACCTGGCGCGCGCGGATCCCGCTCGGCTCGGAGGGCCCGCACCTGCTCAGGTTCACCGCCGTGGACAAGGACGGGAACGACGGCGGCAGCAAGCCGGAGCCGCGCAACCCGCGCTCCTTCACCGTGGTGCGTGACACGCAGCGGCCCGGAATCGACATCTCCGGCGTGGAGCACGGCGGGTTCTATGCCTCGGTCGTCTCCCCCGTGGTGGTGGTGAGCGATACCAACCTGTCCGGCGCCGTCATCACACTCGATGGCGTCCCCTTCGTCCCCGGAACTTCCGTGGGAACCGATGGCCCGCACCGGCTCCGGGTCGAGGCTCACGACAAGGCAGGAAACTCGAGCAGCGAGAGCATCGACTTCGTGGTGGATCGCAACAAGCCCGTCATCTCCGTGATGGGGGTGTCCGATGGTGCGGTCCTCGCCGGGCCGGTCACTCCGGTGGTGGAGGTGGTGGACTCCCACCTCGCCACGAAGAGCATCCTGCTCGATGGACTGGAATGGGTGCCCGGCACGGCCGTGGTGGCACAGGGCAGCCATGGGCTCGTGGTCGAGGCGGCCGATCACGCGGGCAACTCCAGCTCGGTGAGCGTCTCCTTCATCATCGACGATGAGCCCCCGAGCATCGCCATCACCGGAGTCGTCAACGGTGGCAGCTACAAAGACGCGGTGACGCCGGTGGTGACCATCTCGGACATGAACCTGGTCTCGTCGTCCGTGAAGCTCGATGGCGTGGACTTCGTTTCCGGCTCGCAGGTGAGGGGCGATGGCTCGCACCTCCTCGTCGCCGAGGCGTCGGATGCCGCCGGCCATCATCGGCGCGTCGAGGTCTCCTTCTTTGTCGATCGGTTCAGCATCCAGGTGGAGAAGAGGCCATTCTCCAGCTACCAGGCGCTGGCCCTGGTGGGCTCGGGGAGATGCGTTCCCCCGCAGAGCGAGGCCAACCGGCTCTCGGATTACCTCTCGACCGAGCTGCGGAAGTCCGGAGGTACCCTCCAGGTGACGTCCACGGAGGCCGACTTCAGGGGTGCGCTGCGCTCCGGACGTTTCGACCTCATCATCCTCGTGTTCCCCCGTGCGTATGAGAGCGGCTGCGCCCCCAACACCCCGCAGCCGAAGGTGTGTCAGTGGGTGACGGAGTGGGTCCACTCCGGCAACGCCGGACTGGTGGCCATCAATCCCAGCTCCTTCCAGATGCTCAACAGCTGCCGGGAGGTGTTGGGGCTGTACGGGTCCAACGCCTCCGTTCTCAGCTCGCGAGCAGTGGTTGGCTGGGAGGGGCCGCTTGGTTCGCAAGACGTTCTCGAGGCGAGCTCGTCCGAACAGGCAATGGTGCTCCAACCCGAAGCCGGAGGCGCGACTCCCGCGGCCTGGTACGGCACCGCGCGGGGTGCAGAGGTGGCCGTTGCCACCCATACGTTTGGCAATGGCCGGATCGTCAGCTTCGGCTTCGACCCGAGCCTGGCCACGCCGTCCACGGGCGCGAGCACGGCCTTCCATAGCGCCTTGTCCTGGGTCCACCCGACTCCCGCCGAGCTCCTGCCGCTCGGGGCGGTCCAGATGGAGCTCGATGTGAGGGTGAGCAGCTCGGTGACCAGCCCGCTCGACATCCGCGTGCGCGAACAGCTCGCTCCTCAGCTCTCCGTCATCAAGACCGAGCCGCTCGCGCCTTCGCTCGAATGGACGTACTCGCTCAACGGAGGCGAGCGCTCCATGCCGTACTACTTCGTGCGGCTCCCCGATGCCGTGGGTCAGTACGAGACCACCACGTGGGCGGAGGTGTTGCTGCCCGAGGGCCCCTGGCGGATCGGCAGCCGGACCCGCTACCTGACGGTCGGGAAGACGGGGGAAGATCTCTTCAGCGAGGCCCGCGACATCGTCGAGACACTGCCCAGCCAGGGTCCGGACGGCGTCCACCGCACCACCATCGAGAATCTGCTCAATCAGGTCCAGACACGGCCGGTTGCCACGGCGGCTGACGCGGAGGCCAACCTCCGCGACCTCTATCAGGCCGCCATGGTCACCACGGGTCTGAGCACCGTCAGCCCAGTCCAGACGCGACTCGCCCTGGATCGGCTCATCATCTATTGGGAGGCACGTTGGTCCGCGCTCTAATTTCAGCCGTTCTCGCGTTCGCGCTCGTCGCGTCCGCGGCGGAGCCACCGCGAACCATCCGGATCCAGCGTTCTTCCCCGCAGTTGCCGGGGCTGGCCGAGATCCAGGCTCGCACCGAGGCGTACCGGGCGGTGCTGCGCCGCGAGCGGGCCCCCACCGTGTCGGCGGAGCAGTCGGCCCGGGTGGCGGTGCTGCTCGAGGAAGCCCGCTCCGCCGCGGGCCAGCCCCCGGGTGGGTTGAGCCGGCTCGTGTCGTGCGTGCTGCCCTCGGAGGAGCAGCGCCAGCGGAGCATCTCCGCGCACGGCAAGCTGGAGGCCGCCCGCGCCGCGGTGCGGCAGGGGCTCGCCGAATCGCTCATTCACTTCGATGCGCTCGAAGCGCGGCTCCAGGCCGCTCCCAATGCGGCGGGCGTGATGACCCGGCTCGCCGCCGAGCGCACCCGGCTCGAGACGCGCGCCCAGGAGATGGAGCGTGCCATCGCCGAGGTGAGTGGCTCCATGGGGTGCGATACCGGCTCCGTCTGGGATCGCCTCCCCGGTGTCTGGCAATGGGGCAGGGGGCTTGGTGCGGTGGACGAGCTGGACTCGCTGCGTACCCGGCTCTCGGACTGGGGCGTGGGGCGTGGCTCCGGTGTCCTCTCCGCCGACCTCACCTACGTGCAGGGGCGGCTCCAGCCCGGGGCGTTGCCCACCGAGAGCATCGTTCCGGCGTACCTGGCCGGCGGAACCGCTGGCTTCGAGCTGGAGGACACCACCCTGGATCGTGAGGTGGAGCAGTCCTCGGAGATCAGGACCAAGGCCGAGGCGCTGGGGAGCGCCAAGGCCGCCTACGACTTCGTGAGGAACGAGCTGCGGCTCGACTGGTACTACGGCTCGCTCAAGGGGGCCACGGAGACGCTGCGGGAGGGCCGCGGCAATGATGCGGATCTCGCGGCGCTGCTGGTGTCGCTGCTGCGGGCGCAGGGGACTCCCGCGCGCTTCGTGGAGGGAACCATCGAGCTGTCCGAGGGCAAGATCGCGGATCTGCTCGGACTGCTCGGCCAGGAGGAACAGGAGGCCCTCTATGCGCCAGCTCCCGGCGGCGCGCCCTTCGTGCTGACGGACGCCAAGAGGCAGCTGGTGCTCACCGCGCTGGGCGCCATCGGCGTTCCCTTCGAGCCCGTGGTGTCCGGTGGCCAGATGATGGCCGTCAGGTTGAGCCACATCTGGGTCGAGGCCTATCTCCCTGTTTCCGACTACCGAGGGGCGGGCGCGTCCCGGGGCGGGCGCCAGTGGGTGCCGCTGGAGCCCTCCATCTCGGGTGGCCCCAAATACGTCGCGACCGAGCCGGACCTGGACGTCCTGACGGCCATGGGCGCCAGCGCGGAGTCGCTCACGCAGGCGTATCTCCAGCAGGGGCAGGGGAGCGCGCCGCTCGTGTTCTGGCGCAATCAGGTGACGCAGTTCCTGAAGGGGCACTCCTCGGGCCTCACCTACGAGCAGGTCCTGCGCAAGGTGGAGAAGAAGCCGGAGGAGCTCCCGCTGCTTCCCGGTGCGCTGCCCTACCGGGTCGTCTCGGTGCAGGCCGAGCACACCTTCCTGCCCGAGGAGCGCAAGCACCGGCTGCACATCACCGCGCACGACGGGGCCGAGCTCCTGCTCGATGTCACCCTGCCCATGCACCTGGTGATGGGCCATCGCGCCGTCTTCACCTACGAGCCCGCCACGGACGAGGACAAGGAGCTCATCTTCGCCTCGGGCGGGCTCTACAACGCCCCTGCCTCGGTGGTGGACCTGCTCGCCACCTTCCGGATCGATGGGGTGAACAAAGCCCGGGCGACACGCTCGGTGGGGCTGGGCACCCGCCATCGTTGGACACTGGAGATGCTCCTTCCCGACGGCTCCAAGCGCCGCGTGGAGAACGAGATCATCGCTGGCAATCAGGTGGCGATCGGACTGGGTGCTCCGTTCGACCGCCATGTGGAGCCCACGCCCAAGTCCCTGGAGGATCTCGACACGGAGGCGGCGCGCTTCCTCTACCTGCTCGCCGCCAGCTATGTGAATTCCTGGACCGAATCCGAGGAGGCGCTGTCCCACCTCACCCGGGTGGTGCCGGTCCGGCCCACGGCGAGCCTGGTGCTGGTGGAGAACCAGCTCGAGGTCAAGGAGTCCTTCGGAGTCCGCCAGCAGGTGGAGTGGAAGGGGCTCGAGGTCGACGCGGATCTCCGCAGTGTGACTCCGCTCGAGCTCGTGGAAGGGCGGGGGGCCACGCTGCTGCGCCTCTCGGGCTACGAGGGCTCCTTCCTGGAAGCCAAGGTGCTCACCGACGGCACCGGCGAGGAAGCCGTGTCCGCCGTGACACTGATCCAGGAGGCTTACGAGAACAGCCTGCCGGTGTTGCGGATCGACCCGGGGAACGTGGGGACCGAGCTGGGCAAGCTGCAGGCTCCGCCCGCGGTGTTCGCCGACGTGAGCACGCAGGTGGCGAACGGCCGTGAGGTGCTCATTCCGCAGAAGCCCCTGACGATCCGCGATTGGGAGGGGACGGGCTTCATCGCCCGCGATCCTGAGACGGGGGAGGGTGGCTACTTCCTCTCCGGCCGGATCTCCGGTGGCCAGACGGTGGTGTCGCCCGATTCCTGGTTGGATCGTGAGCTCGCGGATTACCTCGAGGCCAATGCGCCCGATTCGACCAACGACACCAGGCTCATCGGTCACATCATCAAGGTGCCCGACACGGATCTGCAGCAGGGGACCGTGGGGGAGGCTCTTCCCAAGGAAATCGCGGTGTACGTCACCACCACCCGCGGCCAGCCCGTGCGGGGAGCCCTGGTCACCTTCCGCACCGCGGATCTGTCCAAGCCGCGGTTCCAGAAGGCGGGCGATGCGAGCCAGAGCGAGACGGTGACGGTACAGACCAACAGGTTCGGGCGGGCCTCCGTCAAAGCCTTCCCCGATACCAACATCGGCCGTCTCGGCGTCTTCTGGCCGGGTGATCCCAATCAGGAGCTCCATGGCTTCAACGCGGTGACGGCGGAGGTCGCGACGGAGACGGGCTCCATGCGACTCGCGGAGCCCCTCTGGTTCACGGCGAAGCCGGGACCGCTCTCGCAGTTGATCAATACGGACCCGACGCGGACCTACAGCGGAGAGGCCGGGGTCGAGATCGGCCTGCCCTTCGAGGTCAAGGCGGCGGATCAGTATGGCAACGTGCTCGCCAACAAGACCGTCACCTGGTCGTCGAATGACGCCGCGAGCCGCTTCTTCATTCCGGAGTCGGGGAAGGTGACGCGGGTCCAGTTCCTGGGCAGTGACCCGAAGCAGGAGCATCAGAAGTCGCAACTCTCCCTGGTGACGCCGACCTCCGGCCTGGTGGTGGTGGGCTTCATCCCGGTCACGCCACCGAAGGTCACGGTGTTCGCCCAGAGCGGCACGGTGACACAGACGTTCACCGTCAACTCCTTGGTGGGGAAGGAGTTCACCTTCCGCCTGGCCACGCCGGACACCGCTGGCAGCAGCGGTGTGTTCGGCGCCTCCGTGCCCAAGCCCTTCATCCTCGAGATTCTTCAGAGGAACGAGAGCGGAAGCTGGACGCGGGTGAAGGGGAACGAGCCCGAAGTAAGGGCGAACGTCATCGTGGGACGGGTGACGGCGGACAGGAAACTGGCGGACGTCAAGACGACCCCTCCCTACGCGCTGGGGTCGGGAGCCACCGGCGAGATCGACCTGGACGACAACGTCGTCGCCTGGCCGACCTATGACGTGGAGAACGGCATGCAGGAGATGGCCTTCTTCGCGCAGGTCTTCAAGAAGCCCTACGGGTATGAAGAGACGCAGGTGTGCTGCGACAACCGCTTCGTCTCCGCCTTCTACTCCGGAGTGCCGGAGGTCGAGGTCAAACGCTTGCGCCCGGGTGGGGCGGAGGAGCCGCTCAATCCCTGCGGTCAGCTCGCTCCGGATGACCAATCCTTGCGGCTCAACCTCACGAACCCCGGGACCTTCCCCATCTACGCCCGGATCCTCCAGCGTCCGGAGATCGCCGGTACCGAGCTGTTCAAGCTTCCGCCCCCGGACGTCATCGAGCGGGATCCCGTGGATGCATCGCGCCTGCTCATCCCCCCGGGCGCGACGATCCGGATTCCCCTCGAGCTGACCGTTGGCTCGGGAAATGGTCAGGCGGAGGTGGAGTTCTATGCGCCGGACTTCAGGATAGGGTCCGAAGCCCGGACGCAGCTGAAGAGGAGGGACTCGTACACCTTCTCCGTGCGCAAGGAACTCGGGGGAGTCGGCAGCTCGGCCCGTGAGCTCCGGGCGAGCATCGTCCTGGCGGTCCGCAACTTCGCGGCGGCCCGGACGCCCAAGGATCCGGATGATGTCACGCCCGTCCGGGTTCCGAAGCCCATCTTCCGTCCCGCGCAGCTTCCCCTCTGCATCAACGAGACGGGCCGGCTCGAGGTGAGGTCGGGCACGGCTCTCATCGCGGGTGCCCAGGTGATGGTTCAGGAGGATGGCCGGGTAGACCTTTCGGAGCTCGAGGAAGGTGTGCCCGTGCCGGATCATCCCTCGAACGGCTCCCTCAGGGTCGTCGTTCCCCCAGGGGATCCGAGTGGCCAGCAAGTCGTCGTGAAGTTCTCCTCGGCCCGGACGGGTGGCACCCAGTCGCAGGACATCCCGCTCATCACCACGGTGGAGGACGCGAGCGCGCTTCCCGTGGGCCATACCTTCGTCAAGGACGTCAGCACCGTCGACGGACACCTCGTCAAGCAGAGTGTGGATCTGGAGGTGCAGGGCCGTGCTCCAGGGCTGCAGCTGGTGCGCAGCTACACGAACCGTGGGCATGATGGCGGTCCGCTCGGCCTGGGCTGGACGCACTCGTACCGCGGCTACGTGCTGCCCTCGTGGGACGCGGATCTGAATGTCGCCCGCTACATGGTGGTGGGCGGAGAGGGCACGGGTCAGGTCTTCGAGTGCAAGCCGGGTCCGACCCAGTGCGTCTCCCAGGATGGCTTCCACGGCACGTTCCGCGCGGAGGTGGAGGGCTCGGGGGCGGACTCGCGGCAGCTCCTGGTCTACCGGGCGAAGAATGGAACGGAGTACCGCTACGGTCCCGTCATCAGCACCATCCAGGGATTGAAGCACCAGTTGCTGTCCGTTCGGAGCCCGGCGGGCAATGAGTTCACGTTCGAGTACGAGGGCCCCGGTACCGACTACGAGGTGGGGCGTGTCTACGAGCCCGGCCGTAAGCGCTTCCTGCAGTTCTCCTATGGGCGCGTGAGCGGGGTGCCGCGTGCGCTGCTGTCGACAGTGGAGCTCTATCTCAACCCCAGTGCTCCCAATGTCCTGTCGGACTCCGCCAGCCCCGAGCACCTCGGGGTGTGCATCGCCTATCTGTACAACACCCAGAGCATGCTCGCGGCCGCTCAGCGCTACGACGGCCCATGCCCCGAGTCCTTGGAAGGACAGACACCGCCGCGGCAGGAGTCCTACACCTATGTGGACAGCCCGCTCGACGAGCTGCGGAACAATCTGGCCTCGTGGACGGATGCCAACGACAACACCACGTCCTACGTCTACTACCAGCCCGAGGATCGGCTCCCGGGTGAGAGTGACTTCCTGAGGTTCGGGAACAAGTCGGAGCGCATCCGCTACGTGAACGAGCCGGAAGGCGCCACCACCGAGTTCATCTACAGCCTGGAGCGGAAAGAGCTGCAGGTGTTCGGCTCGCCGATCACCGCCTTCGTGACCGAGGTGAAGGGACCGCGTCCGGAGGTCGCCCGGAGCACGCGCTACTACATGGGCCTGGATGGCACGGTGGCACGAACGGAGCGGCCCCTGTCCGAGGCGCTCACGGCGACGACCTCCTCCAGGTGGGATCCGCTCCACATGCGCCGCGACTCCGAGACGGATGCCCGCAGCCGCGGTACGGCCTTCAAGTATGACGGCTTCGGCAACCTCATCGAGCGCCGGATCGCGCTCGCTCCGCTGCCCGCTTCCGGCGATGGCGAGGCCACCGAGTCCGTCAAGGACGGCCAGGATGAGACGAAGGTGCACAGCGAGGTGGTGGAGAAGTGGAGCTACGACCCCGCTTTCAGCGTGCCGGTCTGCTCCATGGACGCCGAGGGGCGCATCACCCGGGTGCAGCTGGACTCCAACGGCGTGGACCCGCGCACCGGAACGGTCACTGGGACCGGGCTCGTCCTGAGCACCCGCCGGTACGCGCAGACCGTTGACAGCGCGGAGCGGACGAGCACGAAGACGTGTCTGGAGCTCGCGGAGAATCTGTCGCCAGGGCTTGACGACATCGTGCAGCACCGGACCTGGTGCAAGGTGGATGGCGTGTTGTCCTGCCCCGAGGGAGCACTCCCGGGTGATGCGCTGGAGACGTGGATCGAAGGTGCGAGTGCCAGTGAGCGCATCCAGCACACCCGGATCGCGGCGTATGACAGCTGGGGTCTGCCCTCCGTCCAGGTGGCGTATGCGAACGACAGCCAGGAGCTCAAGACCAACTTCCTCCGCAACAAGAGAGGGTTGACGCTGGAGCAGAAGGACACTTTCGGGCACTACACCGAGTGGACGTATGACGGGTTGGATCGCGTCAAGAGCACGACCCGGCGCAACACCAAGGTGGCGGGTGGGCCACATCTGTCCGTGGCATCGCCGTCCATCGTCCAGACGTTCGACTACTACCCGGGGGGCCAACTCAAGAGCGAGAAGAACGACAGCATCAGCTTCGAGCGCCGCTACGTGCTCGACGGGCTCAACCGCGTCAAGAATGTGCGCGAGAGCGGCCAGGGGCTGCGCGAGACGCTCGTCACCACGTATGAGTATGACAAGGCGGGCAATCGCACGCATGTGACGGATCGCCGTGGGGTGACGACGATCACCACGTACGACTGGGGTGACCGGCCGATCCGGACCTCCGTGCGCGTCCTGGAAGGGGCGGCGCTGTACGGGCTACGAGGCGGCGTGAACGGCTCGGCCAGCGAGGTGGATACGGCGACGTTCGGCTACGACGCCGTCGGCAACAAGGTCTACGAGACCAACCTCCACGGGCAGCGGACGGATTACGTGCTCGACTCGCTCTACCGGGTCGTTCGCACCCAGGCTCCCTCCGTGCCGGGCGCGAGCTTCGCGTCGGTCCTTCCGGTGCGTTACGAGCTGACGGCTCGTTACGACCTCGTGGGCAATCCCACGAAGAAGAAGGACGGGAACGGCCACCTCACGCGGATGGCCTATGACTTCGCCAACCGCCTGGTGAGCACGGTGGATGCCGAGGGCCGCGAGGAGCGCCAGACGTACGACCACGCCGGGAACCCGCGGGTCCTCGAGAAGCGCACGGGCAGCACCGTCCACCTGACACGGACGACGACGTATGACGGACTCAATCGGCCGGTGCATGTGGAGGAGGAGTACCTCCACCCGAACGCGAATGGCTCCTTCGTCCCGCGCGAGCGGCACATCGAGACGCGCTACACGGACGCGGAGAACACCGTCACGGTGAAGGATGCCCGGGGCTTCGTCACCACGACGGTGAAGGATGACCTCGACCGCGTCATCCGCGTGGTGGTGGACGATGGGGACGGCAAGCTGCCGCGCACGCCTGACGAAGAGGTGGGACCCGCACTGTCCCTGACCTCCCGGCGTGGGTACGACAGCAACGGCAACCTGACCACCGAGGTGGATCCGCTCGATCGCAAGACGACGTACGCGTACGACGCCCTGAAGCGGCTCCTGGAAACGCGCCGTCCGATGGATGCGACGGAGAGCCTCGAATACGACGGGGAAGGGGCGGTCATCGGACGGGTGGACGTGCGGGGGATTCGTCGCGAGTTCACCTTCGACATGTTCCGCCGGCCCGTCACCGACAGGCTGGTGGAGTCCCTGTCGAACAGTGGGGCGACCCTGGACCTGCTGACGAGGACGTACGTCGACCAGGCGGGACCGGATGGTGTGACGTCCGTGGAGGAGAAGGATGCGCGCGACAACACCACCCGGCGCTACCTGGACGCCCTCGGGCGAGAGCTCAGTGTGGTGGACGCGAAGGGGAAGGCGCAGGTCTCGCGCTACGACGCCGTCAATGTTCGCGAGCGGCGTGATCGCAAGGGTTACCGGACCCTGTTGCGGTACGACAAGGCCGGCCGCCTGAAGGCCCAGGACGATGAGGACATCGTCAACGGGTCCGCGGTGGTGAAGTATCGGCAGTCCATCCTCTACGAGGATGCCCTCCAGCGGGAGACACTCACCGACCGCCGTGGCATCCCCCTGGTGAAGCAGAAGGATGGTCTGGGCCGTGTGGTACGCACCATCCGAGGCATCTCGCCGCTGCTGCAGAAGGAGGAGACGGAGTACAGCGACCGGGATGAAGTGGTCGCGGTGATCGACGCGAACCTCCACCGCAAGGAGTGGCTGTACGACGGAGCCGGACGCAAGCTGGTGGAGACGCTCGGGGCGGGCACGAGCGATGCGGCGACGACGAGGTACACGTACGACAAGGCGGGCAATCTGGTGGCCTGGAAGGGGCCACGCACGCCGGAGGCAGTCACCTACGACGAGCGCAACAGCTTCGACGGGCTGAACCGCCTGGTGCGGCGCGAGAACGCGCTGGGCCATGTGTGGGCGTCTGCCTATGACAAGGCTGGCAACAAGCTGTGCGAGAAGCGTCCACTCGGCGGTACGACCCTGACGCACGGCGACACCCTCGGGATGTCGATCGAAGCCATCCAGACGGCCGTGTGCCTCGGTGACTACGTCACGAAGTACGAGTACGACGAGCTGGGCAAGCTCACCCGGGTGACGGATGCGGGCGAAGGCCAGTACACGTTCGTCTACGACAAGGCACGCAACCTGGTGGCGAAGCAGGATGCCAACGGCAACCTGACGACGTACGAGTTCGATGAGCGCAATCTCCGAGAAGCCGAGCACCAGCACCTGGATGCCCACCCGAGGCTGTCCGGCCGTGCCAGCCTGCCCGGCCCCGAGGCGAAGGCCACTTCGGACGGAGAGACCGGTACCCTCACCTGGAAGTGGACGTACGACGCCAACGGGAACGTCGAGACCGAGACGGACCCGAAGGGGCAGGTGACGACGTCCATCCATGGGGTGCTCAATCGCCTCGTGTCGCGCTCCTTCTCGAGCCCTGTGACCCGGGAGAAGCCTTACGTCGAGGCGCAGTCCTTCGAGTACGACGAGAATGGCAATCAGACCCTCATCAAGGAAACGAAGCAGACGCTATCTGGACCGGAGTTGAAGCAGACCCGGTTCGACTACGACAAGCTGGACAGGCTGTGGCAGCAGGCGCGCTATTACGGCAATAAAAACGCGGTCGTCACGTACAAGTACGACGACAAGGGTAACCGGACCGAGGTGCGTGACGCGGACAACGTCACCACCACCTATACCTACGATGCGTTGGATCGGTTGAAGACTGCCGTCCTCGACTTGGGTAGGACGGAGTACTTCTACTGGCCCGACGGATTGCTCAGGCTCACCACGTACCCCAATAATGGGGTGACGGAAGCGCGGTGCTATGACAATGCAGGCCGGTTGTCGAAGCAACTGACCGCGCGCGGGTCGATCAATGACGATTGCAGCCTGGGGGACGCCGCGACGCTCCTCGGCCGCTCCGAGTATGGCTATGACAACAATGGCAATCGCAACAGTCTGAAGGAGTTGCGGACCAATCCGGCCGATCAGGCACTGGGGGCCGAGGAGCGGACGGAGTACGGCTACGACGAGCTGGACCGTCTGACGGGGACTCGAACTCCAGAGGGCAAGGCAATCCTCTACCGCCTGGATGCGGTGGGTAACCGGACGGGAGAGAAGGAAGTGTCCTCGGCGGACGTCACCTCGCTGGGGCCCGAGGCGTACGAGGCAAGCTATTCGAGTCTGTCTCGCGACGTGACGTACGCCCTCAATCGCGCGGACTGGCTGCGGACCAGCACGGATGTGAAAGACGCGGCCCGCAACATCACCTTCGGCTACGATCTCAACGGCAATCTGGTGTCGAAGGTGAAGGGTGGGATCACACGGACGTTCGCGTGGGACGTGCGGAACACGCTGACGGTCGTGCGCGAGGGCACCACTCCCGCTACCGCCACGGAAGTGGGTCGCTATGATTACGATGCGAACCTCCAGCGGGTAAGCCGGAAGACTGCTGCCGAGAACGTTTCGTATGTGCTGGATGACGAGTTCGTCCTCCAGGAGTTGGATGCGGCACAGACAAGCCAACCGGCGAAGCGTCGCTATCACTACGCGGCGGGGCCGCTTGCAGTCAGCGAAATCTCTGGTGGCACCAACACACGCATTCTCCACACGGATTCGCTGGGCAGCGTGACCGACGTCACGTCTGACACTGGTTCGGTGTCTATTTCGCGCAAGTACGACGCCTGGGGCAGCTACCGTGGTGGGACCGCGCCTTTGGCTGCGGACTTCAAGCTTGGTTACACAGGGCACCAGTACGATCCGGAGACGGGGCTCACCTATGCTCGCGCCCGGTACTACGACAGCGACTTGGGGCGGTTCATCAGCCGCGACTTGTACGAAGGGCAGTTGAACGATGCCCCAAGCCTGCATCGATACATTTATGGCAGTGTAAACCCTCTTCGCTTTATTGACCCGACTGGTCATTTTAGTTGGGAACAGATCAAGGGATGGGCAGCGGAAGATTGGAATGACACTCTTGTGACGTTGGGTCTACGGAGCGCTCAGGCCGACCCACGCTCCCTCCGTCCCATTGAACGCACGGTTCAGCCAAAGCCCAAGCTCAAGGAATTCGTGGCAGTGGAGAGCCGCGACAAGCCTGGAGCCATAACTGCATACGAGCGTGAGTTCCGCGGCCAGCAAGGCCAGCAACTTCTCACCTTCATGGGCGAGTACGAGAAGTACCACGAGAACAGGTTGAGGAGCGCGCGAGTCCGGTTCCAGGGGACGATGTTGGTGGCGGGGGTCGGAATCTCGATGGCTGTGCCGGCAGCAGCGCCGCTTTTGGTGGAGACTGCTGGGGTTTCAACGGCTGGGGCTGCTGGCTTCCTTCTGATTGGTGAGACTGCTGGCGGAGTGGCAACCGAATACGGGATGACAGGGCGGGTAACTCCAGAAGGCGTATTGATGTCGGCTGGTATGTCTGGGGTTAACGCGCTTGGATCGATGAAGCACTTCCGCTCTCTTGAGGAAGCGGCTGCTGCAAGGTCTGCGTTTGGGGTTCAGAATGTGGATGAGGTTGCCACTACTCTTGCCCAGAACAAATGGGACGAAATCGAGGACCAGCTCGCCCGACATGGCGCAGATATGGAGGCGCTATCGGCCGTCATCAATGCGGAGCGCCATGCGGCTGGGCTGCCATCGATCCGAGAGGGACTTGAGCAAGCCGATGTCCTGCGTAACATGGCTCCACGCCCGCCCACGCGCGAGGAGATGCTTGAGAGCGCTCTGGGGGTCCTCCGCTACTACGACGACACGATTCGCGAGGTTTTCGGTCTAGATGTGCAGTACGGTATTCGTGGCAGTCTTTCAACCGGTACGCGGTATTCAACGGGCGGGCCCTTCAATCCCGCTGACTTCGATGTCGATGCGCTCGTCGTTCACAAGCAACTGCCACAGGGTTTTTCTCGCGAGGTAATGTCTAATACGATGGAGGTGATGAAGTTGGAGGAGATGATCGAGGCCGATCTTCGCTCTCTCCCCGGATTCGAGAACATGCGTGACGATCCGAGCAAGCCCTTTTGCTTCAGGTGCTGGAAGCGTATGCCGGAGGGAACAACATTGGCGCCGGTGCCGGGAAAATGAGCATGTCAGTTTTCAAAGAGGTAATGTGGAGCGGCGTTCTAGGATTGGGTTTTGAGATCTCCATCTGGAAGCGGCAGGATGGTCGTCAACGAGTGTTGTGTGTGAAGCTTTCAGGGAAGTATTGGATGGGGCCTGGTAGTCCCGAAGGAGGAGTGTTTATTGCGATGATTGTTGGTGCTGCCATGGCGAATCCTCGGGGTTCTTGTCAGGGGTTCGTGTTGGATCTCCGGGAATTGGAGTATCCAGGTGGAGATATGTTGTTTTATTGGAGAGATGTTCTGAATCGATTCAAGCTGCCCGCTGAAGGATACGGATTAACGCTGGTTTGCTCGGATGCGAACAGGGCGCGCGTGCAATCCTTGATCGAAGACGAGGAGCGAACCGAATTGAGGCTGGCTCTTTCGGTCGAAGAAGCTGTTGAATGTATTCTTGGAGGGATGGGGTGATTTCGATCTGTCCACGTGGTTCACCTGCGTGACACAGGAACAGTGCGACGAATTTGCCCGACTGGCGGTTGAGCTCATGCCCTGGGAAAAGAGCGGAAGGTCGGAGCGTGCAGGAGGGATGACGGGGGAGTGCCCGTCATCCTATGGTGCGTGGACGCCGTAGCACTTGGCAGCCTCCATGGGACACGTCCACATCATCCGAGACTTCGCCTCCCCGCACGAGGGGTTCTCCCGCACCGTCCGCATCTACACCCCGGACGCGTACGACCACGAGCCCCACCGGCGCTTCCCCGTGCTCTACATGCAGGACGGGCAGAACGTCTTCGCCCACCCCGAGTCCGCCATCTACGACACTTGGTGTGCCAACACCGCCCTCGAGAGCATGGTGTCCGAGGGGCGCCTGGAGCCCTGGCTCATCGTCGCGGTGGACTCGACGTCCAACAGGCTCTCCGAGTACTCGCCCTGGGACGAGCCGCGCAGCCAGGTCCAGGCCCGTGGCGGGCCCTACACCCGCTTCTTCGTCGAGACCCTCAAGCCCTACATCGATTCCACCTATCGCACCCGCCAGGGCCCTGAGTGGACGGCCGTCATGGGCTCGTCCCTGGGCGGTCTCATCTCGCTGTACCTCGGCTGGAAGCACCCCGAGCTGTTCGGCCGCATCGGCGGCCTGTCTCCCTCCGTCATGTGGGGCTGGAACCGGATGTTCTCCGAGTGGTCCGCCCACACTCGCCGTTGGTCCCGCATCTACCTGGACGCCGGTCTCCACGAGACCATCGATCCGGTCGGCTACACCATGTACTACGGCGACGCCACGCGGGAGTTCTTCCACCACCTCAAGAGCCTGGGCTACGCCGACCACGAGCTGTTCCTCGTGTTGGAGCCGGGTGGGCTCCACCACGAGAAGGACTGGCAGCGCCGGTTGCCACTCGCCATGCGCTGGCTGCTCTGCTGAGCGCCTGGCCCTCCGCGTTCAGCCCCGCGCCTGGATGAAGCGCAGGGCCTCCTGCATGGCCGGCAGATCCTGGTGACGGATGAGGTACATCTCATCCCCCAGCGCGCTCTTGAAGACGGCGGGTAGCTCGCGGTGCTGCAGCAGCGCTCCTCCGAGCCGGTCCACCACCTCCGAGTGCCGGTGGCGGTACTGCCGCCCCGTGCGCCGGCCGGCGTGACACACGTGGTAGCGGGGCGTGTACTGAAATCCGCTCAGGTCGTCGCCGGTCATCATGCGCGCCCACAGGCGGTACACGTCCATGTCGCACGCGTAGTTCATCATGTCCGTCAGGAAGGCTCCCGGCGGGCGCAGGTTCGCCTCCAGCGCGACGTAGCTCCCGTCGGCGAGGCGGAAGAACTCCAGGTGGAACCAGCGCTCGCGCAGCCCGAGCGCCGCCACCGCCCGGCGGCCCAGCTCATCCAGCGCGGGCGGCAGCTCCTTGTGGCTCCAGATGGCCAGATCCTTCTGCTCGAGCACCGACTCCATGATTCCGTCGCTGTACTCGTGGCTGAAGGCGAAGATGATCCGTCCCCGCGCGTCGACGAGCCCGTCGTAGGTGACGATGGTGCCGCGCACGAACACCTGGGCGACGTAGCCGTGCAGGGGCTCGGAGAAGGCCTCGTCCACGTGGGCGTCGTTGGAGACCTTGAAGGTGCGGGCGGCGCCGACGCCCACGTCCGGCTTGAGGACGAGCGGGTAGCCGACCTTCCTGGCGAAGGCCTTCACCCCGGCGGCGTCCTGGACGGGGATGGCATCGGGGTGGGGGATGCCGGCCTTCTTGAAGACATCGTGCATGCCGAGCTTGGAGCGCAGCATGGCGATGTCCGCGGGCTGCAGGCCGGGGACGTGGAAGTCCTCGCGCAGGCGCGCTTCCACCTCGAGCCACGACTCGTTGAGCGAGTCGATGCGGTCGATGCGGCCGTGACGCCAGGTGAAGTAGCCGGTGGCGCGCAGCAGGCTGTCGTAGTGGTTGAGGTTCGGGGTGAAGAAGTACTCGGAGAGGGCCTCGCGCAGCTCGGGGCGGAGGGTGTCGTAGGGCGCGTCGCCGATACCCAGCACGTTGACGCCCCGCTCGCGCAGGGCGGTGACGAAGTGGAAGAACTGAGGCGGGAAGTGGGGCGAGATGAAGACGACGTTCATGACTGCGCCTCCTGCGGCACGGCTTTCCGGACGGGAAAACCCAGGATAGCGGACTCTCCCGTTCCAACGACAGAGGTAATGACGCGAGGCGCCATCAAACGGCTCCCCGTCACTCCTTCCAGAGCACCTTCCAGGGGTGTTGTTTGAGGTCCGAGAGCAGCCCCCGCAGGTCTTCGTAGATCTGCTTGTCCTTCTGCAGCGCTCCCACCGTGCCCTCGCCGGCCTCGATGCGCTGGAGCAGCCGGTCCGCCCGCCCGGCGATCTGATCGAGCTTCTCGCCCGCCGCCGAGTAGCGCTCCAGGGCCAGCTTGAGCCGCTCGCCATCCTTCGCGTCCAGCTGGCTCGTCACCGCCGACAGCCCGTTGAGCGTCCTCGCCGCCGTGCCGGAGATGTCGGGCAGCTCGCGCTTCACCAGCGCCGCCGCGTCCGCCGCGTCTCCCAGCAGCCGCGCCCCCGCGCCTCCGGGCTGCATCGTCTCGCGGGCCACCCTCGCCAGCGTCCGCAGGTCCTTCGCCGCCGCGGACAGCTCGCCCGCCAGCGTCCGCAAGTCTCCCCGGTTCTCGTTCAGCACGCTCTCCATCGTGGTCGTCAGCCGCGACACGTTGGCCGCCAGCTTCCGCAGCCCCTCGGGGTCGTCCGCCAGTGCCCCGCTCGCCACGTCCAGGAAGGCCGAGAGCTGCTGGGCCACCAGGTCCAACCGCGGCGCATCCGTCCCCCGCAGCGCGACTCCAGAGGACAGGGGAGACGCGGACGCGGAGCCCGGGTTCAGCTCCAGGTACGGCTCGCCCAGTGGCCCCACCGTGGCCACCGTCACCCGCGTGTCCGCCCGCAGTGCCGCCTGTACCTCCGGTTTCACCCAGACGCCCATCCGCACCGGCAGCGGCCGGCCCTGCTCGTCGCGCCGGTCCGGCTGCAGGTGGATCTCCTCCACCCGGCCCACCGCCACGCCTCCCAGCTTCACCGGCGCGCCCTTCACCACGTTGCCCGTGTGTGCGAAGTCCACCGAGAGCACCGTCTCGCCACCCGTCCGCAGCTCGCCCATCAGCCACAGCAGCCCGAGCACTCCCACCAGTGCCGCCAGCACCAGCGCGCCCACCTTCATCTCCAAGCGACGCTCATCCATCCGTTGCGCTCTCCAGGAAGGGCGCCGTCAGGGCCCGCAGCTCGGGTTCCGAGGATGCCAGGAACGCCTCGGGCGTGCCCAGGAAGGCACAGCGCCCCCCTCCCACCACCAGCACGCGATCCGCCAGTGTTCGCAGCAGGTGGTAGTCGTGTGACACCACCAGTGCGCCCAGCCCTCGCGCCTTGAGTGAGGCCAGCACCGCCTCCACCTGTGCCGCCGCCCTCCGGTCCAGCCCCGTGGTGGGCTCGTCCAGCAGCAGGTACTCCGGCCGCAGCGCCAGCGCCCTCGCGATCGCCGCCCGCTTCTTCGCCCCGGGCCCCAGCTCGGTGGGCAGCCGATCGGCCGCGGACTCCAGCCCCACCTGGGCCAGCGCCTCGTGCACCGCGTCCGCCGGGAGGTCCGGGGCCGCCAGCGTCACGTTCTCCCGCAGCGTCCGCCAGTCCAGCAGCGCCGGGCCCTGCACCAGGTACGGTGCCCGCTGGCGCAACCTGCGCAGGGCCCGCTCGGGCAGGGTGTCCACCCGCTCGCCGAAGAGCTCCACCTGGCCCGACACGGGCCTCAGCAGTCCCACCGCCAGCCGGCACAGCACGCTCTTGCCCGCGCCACTGGCTCCGGCCACGAAGGTCAGCTCGCGCGTGGACAGCTCCGCGCTCAGCCCCACCAGCGCCCGCCGGCCGGACTCGAACGTCACCGCCACTTCCGAGAAGCGCAGCATCCCGCTCATACCCGCAGCGCCTGGAAGCCCAGCGCCACCACGAAGTCGATCAGCAGGCAGCCGAGACACGCCGCCACCACCCCGCGCGTGGTGGCCTCGCCCACCGCCTCGGCGCCTCCTCGCGCGGACAGGCCCGCCACCGCCGCCGCCAGCGGAATGTAGAGGCCGCAGCCCGCCGCCTTCACCAGCCCCGCCACCACGTCCCACCCGTCCACGTACCGCGCGTCCATGAAGGCCGTCCCGTCCACCCCGAAGACCCAGCTCGCCGTGGCCACCGCCGACAGCGTCGCCGCCATCGTCCCCAGCACGCACAGCAGCGGCACTCCCAACAGCCCCGCCACCACCCTCGGCGCCACCAGGTCCGCGTGCGGATCTCCCGCCGACATCTCCAGCGCCTCCACCTGCTCGTTCACGCTCATGGTGGACAGCTCCGCGCCGTGGCTCGCCCCGCCTCGCGCCGCCGTCAGCAGCGCGGACATCACCGGGCCGAACTCGCGCACCATCAGCTCGAAGTAGGGCGGGCCCACCACCGGCAGGTTCCCCGTCATCTTCCTCGCCTGGCTGTCCGCGATCGTCACCATCACGGCCCCGAAGAAGGCCATGCCCGACGTCACCAGCCACGCGCTGCGCCCGCCCAGCTCGTGCAGCTGGCGCAGGCACTCGTGCCAGGACAGGCCATCACGCGCGCTCGCACGTACCGTGCGCGCGAGCATCAATGCGGGGGCTCCGAAGAAGCTGAGGATGTTCATTCCGGGTGGGGGCCCTGGGGGAGCCCCGAGCGTAGCGCGCCCGGCGCGGGGAGCGAAACCACCCGGGCGCCTGGCTCACCGGATGCGCAGGAAGCTGTTCTCCCGCTCGTCGTAGAACACCACCGTCTGGCGGATCGGATCGAAGGCGATGGGGCCCGGCGTGTTGAGCCGGGCGCTCGTCCCCGGGCCGGCCATGACGCTCCAGTGTCCGCGCATTCCCGCCATCGTCGTGACGGCGAGCGTCCGCAGATCCAGCGCGCGGATGGTCGGGCCCGTGAAATCCGGGGGCACGATCGGCCCACCGCCCGGATCCGAGATGAAGAGGTAGCGGCCATCCGTGGTCAGCCCCCGCGCCCCGGCGAACCGCGCCTCCTTGCCGAAGCCATCCAGCGCGCCCAGGGCGTTGAGCTGGCCGGCGATCGTGGTGACCTCGCCAGTGCCGATGCTGATCCGCCGCACGACGGAACCGTTGCCGTCCAGCGTGTAGAGGAACTGGCCGTCATAGGCGAGATCCTTCGGGGTCTCGAAGCGCGCGGTGCGGCCGGTGCCATCGACCACCGCGGGCGGGCCGGCGGTGCTGTCGCCTCCGGCGAGCGTCGTGACGAAGTTCGTCGCCGGATCCAGCTTGCGGATGCTGCGTGCCTTGTCATCGACGAAGAAGAGGACCTTGCCGTCGGTGGCCAGGGCCGTGGCGGAGAGGACCGCGGTCGTCCTGCGATCGCCGTCCACCGCCGGGGTGGTCTGCCCGCTCTTGCCGGCGTAGAGCTCCAGGGTGGCCGAGCCCGGGGTGAGCCGGCGCACCGTCCCGTCGGCGAGGGCCACGTAGAGCATGCCCTCGAGCCGGGTGATGGCCACGGCCTGGCTGGAGAAGGCCGCCAACTCCTCGGAGGCGCCGGTGTCGAGCGACACCTGGAACACGCGTCCTCCCGTGCGCGAGGTGGCGTAGGCGACCCCGGCATCCCCATCGGTGACGAGGTCGGTCACCTGGGTGTAGCGCGCCGTGGTCCCCGCGTCCGAGTAGGCGAAGGTGGTGTTGGGAGGCGCACCCGCATAGGTCCTCACGGAGCTCGGGAACGACGAGTTGTAGATGCCTATGACCTGGCGCACCACCCCGTTTCCGGGCTCCGCGACATACAGCGTGGGAGGAGCGTTGATCCCGGAGTTGATCGCCGCGAGCGAGCTCGGCCGGTTGAAGCGGGCAGCGAGCGGATCCACCGCGTCGACATACCCCGGGGAATAAGCGGCACCGGCATGGGTGGTGAGCGTGCCCGAGGAGAGCACCCTGATGGTGTGGCAGCCCGGGTCCGCGATGAAGAGATAGGAGTAGGTGCGGATGATGGGGGTTCCAAAGGGCCCCTGCGACAGTGCGGTCATGCTCCCCCAGGCGAGGTTGCGTGCCTGGGTGAAGGTGGCCGAGCCCAGGCCTCCATCCGTCGGGTCCGAGCACCCGGAGTAGGTCGCGTTCCCGGCATGGACCGAGATGTTCCCAGTGGCGTCGTCCACGCGCAGGATGAGCTGGCCGCAGGCGAGGTAATATGGATAGGTGCCACTCGCGGAGGCCGTCACGCCCGCACACTCGTTCGAGCCGGCGATGGCCGTGAGCTGGGCGGCGGTGACCACCGTCTCCTTCGTGCCCGTGGACGGGTCCCACCGGCGCAGACCGTTGTCGTCCAGCAGGAGCAGGGCCTGGTTGTCCTTGCCCAGTCCACGGAGATTGGTGAAGCCCATGCCGGCGTCCACCGTCTCCACCGTGCCGCCATCGAGGGAGATGCGTCGGAGCACCTGCTGGCTCGACGTGCCTCCGTCCGACAGGAGCAGGTGATCCCGCAGATAGAGGACCTGCTCCTGGTTGAAGTACACCCCGTCCTCGGGCTGGACGAAGCGCGCACCGGCCATGGGTCCGTCGACGTACTGCTTCTCGAAGGGGGCTCCCGCCACGGTCGTGATGGTGCCGTCCGAGAGCTGGATGCGGCGGATCGTGGCGTTGTCCGTGTCCACCAGGAAGAGTGCGCCCGTGCCCTGGGCGAGATGGCTCGGCCCCTGGAAGCGGGCAACGCCACGCGGCCCATCCGAGTAACCTCGCGAGCCAGGCACGCCGGACAACAAGGACACGCCGTTGAAGTAGCGGCAGGTCGGATCGCAGTTGTCGCCGTTGAGCGTGTTGCCGTCGTCGCAGACCTCGTCCGTCTCCACCTGGCCGTTGCCACACGCCGGCTGGCAATCGGTGTCGGTGTTCGCGTTGCAGTCACTCGGGCAGCAACCGTCGTCCGCGATGCAGGCCGAGACACTGGCGCACACGCCCGCGTCCTCGACGACGGGTGCCTCTCCGGGCTGGCAGCGCCCGGTGTCCGCCGCGCAGAAGTAGCCCGAGGGGCAACTGCCGTCCTCGTTGCACAGCACGCCGGAGTAGTCCTCCAGCAGCCAGCCACACCCCGTGCTCACCACGAGGCAGCACACCATCAGGTGGAAGGGACGAAAGGTCATCGGCGAGTCCTCGGAGAGGCGGCTAGAAGCGCCCGGTGGCACCCAGGGAGACTCCCCCGGGAAGCGGCGCGAGCGTGACGGTGGAAGAAGGGGAGGAAGCGGCGTCTCCCGGCAGGAACATCATCACCAGTCCGGTGCCGAGCGCGGCGAGCCCCACGGGCACCAGCACCGCGCCCGCGGTGAGCTGCGTCTCCGCCCGGGAGCGGGCCTTCACTGCATCGTCGGCGCGCAGCTCCAGCCTGCGCTGGTTGTAGGAGAGGGCGGACACGCCCAGGTACGCGCCAACACCCGTCGCCACCACGCCCCCGCCCATGAGGGCATAGGAGAGCGTCTTCGAACGTGGAGCCGCCGGGGTGGCCACCGCCGCGTCCGGGGTGGACGTGGCCGGTGCGTCGAGCGCGGTCCGGGAGGGCTGTGCCTCCGGGGTGGACTCGGGCGTCTCCTCGCCGGGCTCCGGGGGCTTCTGTTCCGCCTGCTGCTTCGCCTGCAGAGTGGCCAGCTCGCGGCGCACTCCCTGGCGCACGGTCTCGAAGTCGCGCTCCACCTTGGGGGACACCTTCACCGGCAGCGTTGCCTCCGGCCGCAGCAGCAGTCCCGTGCGGAAGGCCGCGATCGCTTCCTCCTTGCGCCCCATGTCCGCCAGGATGACGCCCTCGAAGAGCGACACGGTGACGTCATCGTCCACACTTCGCGTGTAGCTCCTCGCGCGGCGGATCTGATCGAGCGCGCGCTCGTATTCGAGGCTCTCGTACAAGCGAAGGGCGGCGTTCAGGTACGTCCGCAGGACCGGTTGCGGCTCCTCGGCACGTGGCTGCTGGGGAGCTGGCGCCGGCTGCGGCTTCTGCGCGCGGTTCTTGGGCCGGGCCGCCCACGCGGAGGTCGTCGGAGCCGCGGACAGGACGAGGGCCAACGCCGCGGCGCCGGCACTCCGGAGGGGGAACGAGCGGGACATGGGTGTGATGTTACGAGAACTCCAGGGCTTTCGCTCAAAGTGAAGCGAAGTCCCGGCCTCACCTCAGCAGGAACGAGAGCGAGGAGGTGAGCAGGAAGTCCAGCAGGAAGATGGCCGCGCACCCCATCACCACCGCGCCCGCGGCCGCCTGGCCCACCGCCCGTGCGCCTCCGCGTGCCCGGATCCCCACCGCCGTGGACACCAGCGCGATCGCCAGCCCGAAGGCGCCCGACTTCACCACACCGCCCAGCACGTCCGTCGCGTGCAGCATGCGCTCGAAGCTGTCGAAGAAGGCGCGCACCGGCAGCCCCAGCGTGAAGAAGGCCGCCACCGCCTCGAAGAGCACGGCCACCAGGAAGGTGAGGGTGGACAGGCCCGTCACGCTCACCGTCATCGCCACCACGCGCGGGGCCACCAGCACCGCGAACGGGTCCAACCCGATGCCGCGCAGGCCCTCGAGCTGCCCGCCCACCTGCATCGTCGCCAGCTCCGCCGCGTTGCGCGCCCCCAGCCGCGCCGCCATCACCAGCCCCAGCAGCAGCGGGCCGAACTCCCACAGCACCGCGTACCCCGCCGCCCACCCGAGGAACGCCCGCGCCCCGAAGCGCTGCACGTACAGCGACGTCTGCACCACCACCGTCGCCCCCGTCAGCGCCGCGACCGCCAGCGTCAGCGGCAGCGAGCCCCAGCCGAACTCCTCCAGCCCGCGCAGCAGCTCGCGGCGATCCATCCGCCAGAGTCCCAGCACCGTCCGCGCCAGCACGATCGCCAGCGCCCCCACCGCCCTCACCGCGCCCAGCGCCTCCTGGCCGAGCCACACCAGCGTCCCGCTCATGCGAGCGCCTCGTCCGCCAGCGTCTCCACCTCGGGGGACGGAGGGCCGTCGTAGACGAGCTGCCCCTCGCGCAGGTACAGCCAGCGGGAGAAGGAGAGCTCGGGTGGCGCATCGTGCGCGGCGACGATCAGCGTGCCGTTCCCGGCCACCTCCAGCAGCACCCGCGCCACCTGCCGCGCCGTGCCCGGGTCCAACCCCGCGAAGGGATCATCCGCCAGCAGCACCGAAGGCCTCGCCGCCAGCGCCCTCGCGATGCCGGCCCGCTTGCGCATGCCGCCGGACAGCCGCTCCGGCAGCGTGTCCGCGGCCTCCGAGAGCCCCACCGCGCGCAGCACCTCGTCCGCGCGCGCCTCCGCCTCCTCGCGGGGCACGTGCCGGCGCTCCAGCGGCAACAGCACATTGCCCCGCACCGTCATCGAGTCGAAGAGGGCATCCGTCTGGAACACCATGCCGAACGCCGCCTGGCGCATGCGCTTCTCCGCGGGCGTCATCCCGGCTACGTCCTCGCCCTTCCAGAGGACTCGGCCGCTGGCCGGTGCCACCAATCCCGCGAGCGCCTTGAACAGCGTCGTCTTGCCCGCGCCCGAGCGCCCCATCACGAGCACGCGGCTGCCCGGCGGAAGGGTGCAGTCCACGTCCCGAAGGACGGGCCGCACCCCCTGCCGCACCGAGAGCCTGTCCGCGCGCAGCTCCATGGGACTATGGGTTCTGCTGCCCCCAGCGCGTCCACGTTCCGTTTCCTCCCGAGGCCCAGATCTCCTCGGGCCGGAGGGCATCGAGGGACAGGAGCGACTGGGCCGGGTTGAGGGGCTCGCTCCAGGCCGTGCCATCGAAGCGGTGGAGGTACGTGTTGCTCTTGTTGGAGAGGACGAAGACGCGGGTGGGGTGGAAGGCGACCACGTCCCGCAGATCCGACCCCGCGCCGGTGGGAGACGACGGCTTGCTCCACGTTCCGTTCTCACGCTTGAGCACGAGTCCCTTGTCGCCCACGGCGTAGGCCAGCCCGCCGTCCACCACGAACACGCCTCGCAGGTAGCCCGTCCCCACATTGTTGGGCAGGTTCTCGCGCTTCCACTTCCCCGAGGCCGTGTCGAGGCTGAAGACGCGCGGTACGGTGTCGAGCAGGTAGTCCTCGGCGCCGACGGCCAGCAGCGTGTCCGTGCTCAGACCGTGAATGCTCCGCAGGTTCGCGGCCAGCCGCTCCATCATCACCGGCGCGGAGGGCTCCGCCTGGGTGGCCGGCCACTCCCAGCGCAGCACGTGGCCGCCGCTGGAGACCGCGTACACCGTGGTGACGCCGTTGCGCTCGAAGCCCACCAGGCCATTGAGGGTGCTCGTCATTCCCGGCACCGAGGCGGTGGTGCACGTCGCGTTCGACGCCGTGGTGGTGGTGGCGAGCACGCCCTGCGACCCGCCGAGGAAGACGCGTCCATCGCTCGGCCTCGCCCAGGCCGCCTTCCAATCTCCCGTGCAGCTGAACCGGGTGGCGCGCGTCTGTGCGCTCATGTCCACGTGCGCGAGCCTGCCGCCGTCGCCCGCGAGCCACGCCTTGCCCGGGGCGTAGGTCGTCACCACGGGCCACGACTCGCTCTCGCCGCTCACGGTCTCCGTCTTCCAGTCATGCGAGCCGCACACTGTGCCCTCGTCCACACCGCCCTTGCAGTCGTTGTCCAGCCCGTCGCACACCTCGGTGCCACCGATGAAGCGCGAGGTGTCGTCGCAGTCGTTCGGGGTGGCCACCGCGTCCGGAGGCATCTCGCAGGACAGGCCCACGGACGTGCCGGCGCGAGCATCCCCATCCCTGTCCACGTACCACTGCTTGGGCTCCTCCGTGCGCACACACGGAGCCTCCGTGCGATCCGCGCTGCACGACATGCGCTTGCCCGCGCAGCCGAGCTCCGCCTCGCACGAGGCGCCCAGCTGGAAGTCGTCGTCCGCCTTGCCGTCGCAGTCCTCGTCCTGCCCGTCGCAGAGCAGCTCCGCCCGGCCCGGGTGCACGGTGGGGTCGGTGTCGTGGCAGTCCCCGCCCTGGGCCACCATGTTCGGCGGCGGCGCGCATGCGACCGTCCCCTGCAACGAGTTACCGTACCCATCACCGTCCGCGTCCGGGTAGTACGGGCGCTTGTCGGTGGCGTCGTCATCGCCGTTGGCGCAGTTGCTGTCCTTGCCGCCGCACTTCTCCTCGGCCCCCGGGTGCACGGTGGCGTCGGTGTCGTCGCAGTCCGAGCCCTTCGTGCTCGCCGAGACGTACCCGTCTCCGTCCAGGTCCTCCGCGCGCAGATCCAGGTATGCCGCCGTGGCGCCCTTCTCGGGCACCTCCACCACCTGCGAGCTGGTGGCCACCTCGGGCCCCGCGCACGAAATCTCTCGCGCGCTCGCCGTCACCCGGAGGGTGCGGCCCCAGTCCGCCTTGCGGAACACCGCCACCGTCTTCGTGTCGCTGTTCCCCCCGTCCACCGTGAGCTGTTGCGTCTCGGTGCGGCTCGGGTCCGCTTCGTCCTGGACCGTCACCGTGAGGCACCCGGGGTGGAACGTCGCGTAGAAGACCTCCACGCGCACGGCTCCCGCTCCGGCCTCATCCCGCTTGCAACCGGCCAGCGCCAACATTCCTACCGTCACCAGGAATAAACGCATCGCTCGTGCATTCCCGGGCGCCCTGCGCCCGACGTGAAGAAACCCCTTCGTCCCCCTCCCCATTAGCCCGATGCGCGATGCAGCGTCCAGACGGGCGGTTCCCGTGGCCGTGCCCGGCTGGCTCCTATATATGGGCCTGCTGTCCTTCCCCCTCCGGATCACACCCCTCCGCACGAACATGTCCTTGATCCGATCCGCCGTCGCCGTCCCCATGTGTGTGTGGCTCGCCCTATGTGCGCCCGAGGCGCGCGCGCAGGAGCCGCGGCCCACCCCCGAGGTCACGCAGGAGCCGCTGACGTTGGAGCGCGCGGTATCGCTCGCGGCCGAGCGCAACGAGACCGCGCTGTCGGCCCAGGCCCGCTCCGAGGCCGCCCGGGCCCGCGTGTCTCGCGCCCTGGCCTTCTTCCTCCCGAGGCTCACCCTCAACGGCAGCTATACGCGCCGTCCCCAGGAGTCGACGCGGCAGGTGGGAGATCAGACGGTGGTGCTGCAGCGCTTCAATGCCCTGGGGGCCAACGCCGTGGCCCGCATCACGCTCTTCGATGCACGCGGCTTTCCGCTCTACGAGGCGGCGAAGCGGGACCGCGAGGCGACGGAGCTGGACGCGGTGGAGGCACGCCGGCAGGTGGGCTTCCAGGCGGCCAACGCCTTCCTCACCACGCTGGGACAGCAGCAGGTGGCCGAGGCCGCCGAGCGGAGGCTCACCTTCGCGAAGCAGTCCCTCGAGGAGGCCCGGGCGCGGGCCCAGGCGGGGCTGGCCAGCACCAATGACGTGACGCGCGCGGAACTGGACGTGGCCACCGCGCAGTCGCAGCTCGCCGACGCGGTGGGCAACGCCGCGGAGAGCCGGTTGGAGCTGGGCTACCTGCTGGTGGCGCCCGTGCAGGAGCCGCTGGCCGCGCCCGAGACGCTGCTCTCCGACGCCTCCCGTCCCGTGGATTCCTTCGCGGGGCTGGCGGAGAACGCCCTGGAGCGCCGCCCGGACATCCTCTCCTCGCGGCTGCGGGTGGAGCAGCAGAAGGCCCTCGCGCGGGAGCCCCTGGCGCGGCTCTTCCCCTCGCTGACGGCCTCCGCGCAGGGCAGCGCCACCAACGAGGCGGGCCTCACCGGCCGTACGTTCAATGGTTTTCTCACGGTGGACCTGACCTGGAACCTCTTCGACGGAGGCGAGCGCTACGCCGATCGCCGCGAGCGGCTCGCGCTGACGCGGGTGCAGGAGCTGGACACGCAGGCGCGGGTGCGGCGGGTGGACGTGGCGGTGGAGAGCGCGCGCGTGTCGCTGCGCACCGCCCAGGCCGCCCTGGAGCTCGGCGAGGTGGCCGTGAAGGCCGCCAGACAGAATGCCGAGGAGACGAGCATTCTCTATCGCCAGGGTCTTGCCACGTCCCTGGCGTTGAGCGATGCGCAGGTGAGACTGTTCGAGGCCGAAGTATCGCTCGCACAGGCCCGCTATTCACTGGGATCCGCGCTCCTGGAGCTGCGGGCCGCCGTGGGACTCGATCCGCTGGGGAAGGAGCCGTAAGTGAAGATCCGTGTGGTGACGATGGCACTGGGCGCCGCGCTCGCCCTGGGGACGGGGTGTGGTGGCAAGGAGGCGGCCGGTGGAACGCCCGCGGGCAAGGGTGGCGCGAAGGGTGGCCCGGGCGCCCGCGGTCCCATCCAGTTCCCCGTGGAGGTGGCGCCGGTGGAGGCGCGGGACGTGGAGTACGTCGTCTCGGCGGTGGGCTCGGTGGAGGCCTTCGAGCAGGTGCAGATCACCGCGCGCGTGGCGGGCGTGGTGGAGCAGGTGCGCTTCATGGAAGGCCAGACGGTGAAGAAGGGCGAGGTGCTCGCGGAGATAGAGCCCACGCGCTACAGCATCGCGGTGCGCTCGGCGCAGGCGGCGCTGGAGAAGGCGCAGGCGTCGAAGGACGAGGCGGAGTCGGCGGCCGGGCGGCGCACGGCGGTCAACGAGGCGAAGCCGGGCCTGCTGCCGGCCGAGCAGCTCGACACGGCCCAGGCGCGGGCGCGCACGGCGGCGGCGGACGCGAGCGCGGCGAAGGCGGCGCTGGACCAGGCCGAGCTGAACCTGCGCGATGCCTACGTGAAGGCGCCCATGGAAGGGGTGCTGCAGTCGCGCACGGTGCAGACGGGGCAGTACGTGCAGCCGGGCACGGTGCTGGCCACGCTGCTGCGGCGCGATCCGCTGCTGCTGCGCTTCTCCGTGCCCGAGGCGGACGTGGCGCGGCTCAAGCCGGGCATGCCGGCGCGCTTCACGGTGCGCTCGGACGGGGGCACGTACACGGGCCGCATCAGCTACGTGGCGGACGCCGCGGATCCGGCCAGCCGCATGGTGAAGGTGACGGCGGAGGTGAGCGGCAAGGAGGCCCAGGCGCTGCGGCCGGGCGCCTTCGCCACGGTGACGGTGCCGGTGGAGACGGCCCAGGGCGCGCCGGTCATCCCCCAGACGGCGGTGCGGCCCAGCGAGCGCGGCTTCCTGGCCTTCGTGGTGCAGGACGGCAAGGCGCGCGAGCGCGTGGTGGAGCTCGGCCTGCGCACGGCGGACGGCCTCGTGGAGGTGCGCGAGGGCGTGAAGGCCGGCGAGCAGTTGGTGGTGCGCGGTGGAGAGGCGCTCAAGGACGGCGCCGCGGTGCGGATCGCCGAGGGCCCCAAGCCTTCGTTCACGGGTGAGCCGCGCCGTGAGGCGGACGCCAGCAGTGGAGGCGCGGGCCGATGAACATCACCGAGGCGTGCATCAAGAAGCCCGTCTTCGCCTGGATGTTGATGGCGGCGACGATCGTCTTCGGATTGGTGGCGGCGCAGCGCATCGGCATCAGCCAGTTCCCGGACGTGGACTACCCCGTCATCAGCATCAGCGTGACGTGGGAGGGGGCCTCGCCGGAGGCGGTGGAGAGCGACATCATCGAGCCGCTCGAGGAAGCGGCGATGCAGGTGGAGGGCGTCAAGGCCATCACCTCCAGGTCGAGCCTGGGCGGTGGCAGCATCTCCGTGGAGTTGGACCTGTCGCGCGACGTGGACCAGGCGCTGCAGGACGTGACGTCCAAGGTGAGCCAGGCGCAGAACCGGCTGCCGCGGGACATCGATCCGCCGGTCATCTCCAAGAGCAACCCGGAGGATCAGCCCATCGTGCAGGTGGGCGTGTCGGGTCCCTTCTCGCGGCAGTTCATCTCCGACTTCGCCCGCTACCGGCTGAAGGAGACGTTGCAGACGGTGCCGGGCGTGGGCGAGGTGACGCTGGGCGGCTCGCTGGAGCGCAACGTGCGCATCTGGGTGGACGCGGAGAAGCTGGACGCGCGGGGCCTCACCGTCGCGGACATCGTCACGGCGCTTCAGCGAGAGCACGTGGAGCTGCCCGCGGGCCGCATCGAGACGGAGGGCCGCGAGGTCAACGTCCGCGTCATGGGCGAGGCGTTGGACATGGAGACGCTGCGCCACCTGGTGGTACGCGAGGGGGGCGGCTCCCCCATCTACCTGTCCGACGTGGCGCTGGTGGAGGACGGCTTCGAGGACGAGCGGCGCATCGCCCGCGTCGACGGCCAGCCCGCCCAGGGCCTGGGGGTGAGGAAGCAGCGCGGCGCCAACGCGGTGGCCGTGGCGCAGGGCGTGCGCGCGAAGATCGCCGAGGTGCAGAAGGACGCGCCCGAGGGGCTGGAGGTGGGCATCAACTTCGACTCCACCCGGTTCATCGAGGAGAGCGTCCACGAGATCGAGTTCGAGCTGTTGCTGGCGTGCATCCTGACGGCGCTGGTGTGCTGGGCGTTCCTCGGCTCACTGTCCAGTACGCTCAATGTGATCCTCGCCATCCCCATGTCGCTGTTGGGCACGGTGGCGGTCATCTACTTCCTGGGCTTCACGCTCAACACCTTCACGCTGCTGGGGTTGTCACTGGCGGTGGGCATCGTGGTGGATGACGCCATCATGGTGATGGAGAACATCTTCCGGCACGCGGAGGAGGGGAAGGAGCGGGTGAGCGCGGCGCGCGAGGGCACGCAGGAGATCACCTTCGCGGCCCTGGCGGCCACGCTGGCGGTGGTGGCCATCTTCCTCCCCGTCGTCTTCATGGAAGGGGTCATCGGCAGGTTCTTCCTGCAGTTCGGCGTGACGCTGTGCGTGGCGGTGCTGCTGTCCTACGTGGAGGCCATCACCCTGGCACCGGCGCGGTGCGCGCAGCTGCTCAAGACGAGCCGCGAGGGCCGCGGCAGGGTGGGTCTGGCCGTGGACCGGGCCTTCACCTGGCTGGAGCACCAGTATGGGAAGGTGCTGGCCAAGGGGCTGGCGCGGCCCTGGTGGGTGCTGGGAGGCGCGGTGGTGCTGTTGGCGCTGTCGGGCCTGGCCTTCAAGAGCCTGTCGAGCGAGTTCGTCCCCTCGCAGGATCAGGGCCGCGTCATGGTGCGGCTACAGACGGCGGTGGGCAGCACGGTGGAGGAGACGAACCGGCTCTTCCTGCGCTCCGAGGAGTTCCTCCGCAACCGGCCCGAGGTGACACGCCTGTTCTCGGTGGTGGGTGGCGGTGGCGGCGGGGTGAACGGCGGCATGCTGTTCGTCACCCTGGTGCCGCAGGACCAGCGCATGTCGATGGCCGAGTTCAGCCAGGTGGTGCGCAAGGAGCTCAACTCGTACCCGGGCCTGCGCGCGGTGGTGATGGATCTGTCGCAGAGCGGCTTCACGGCCTCGCGCGGCTTCCCGGTGGAGTTCAGCGTGCGCGGCTCGGACTGGGAGCGGCTCATCGAATCCAGCACGGAGATGCGCGAGAAGCTCCAGGCGAGCGGCAAGGTGGTGGACGTGGACACGGACTACCAGCTCGGCATGCCGGAGCTGCGCATCACCCCGGACCGGGCGCGCGCCGCGGACCTGGGCGTGTCCATGCAGGACGTGGGCTCCACCCTCAACGCCCTGGTGGGCGGGGTGCGCGTGGGCAAGTACAGCACGGGAGGCCGGCGCATCGACGTGCGGCTGCGTCTCTTGAAGGATCAGCGCTCGCGGCCGGAGGATCTGGCGCTGTTGAAGGTGCGGACCCGCTCCGGCGAGCTGGTGCCCCTGGCCTCGCTGGTGACGCAGGAGGAGCGCCCGGCGCTCCAGGCCATCACCCGCAAGGATCGCGAGCGCGCCATCAGCATCTTCGCCAACGTGGCCCCCGGCGCCACCCAGCAGGAGGCATTGGAGACGGTGGAGCGGCTGGCCAAGGAACTGCCTGGTGGCACCCGCGTGGTGTTCGGCGGCTCCAGCGTGGCCTTCCAGGAGTCCATGGGCAGCCTCCTGTTCGCCCTCTTCCTGGGCATCGGGGTGGCGTACATGGTGCTCGCCTCGCAGTTCAACTCGTTCCTCCACCCCGTGACGGTGCTCACCATCCTCCCCCTGTCGGTGGCGGGAGCGGCCTTCGCGATGTGGATCACGGGCACGACGCTCAACATCTTCAGCATGATCGGCCTGCTGCTGCTGATGGGCATCGTGAAGAAGAACTCGATCATCCTGGTGGACTACGCGCTGCAACAGCGCGAGCTGGGAGCGGGCGCGGTGGAGGCCATGCAGCGGGCGGGACCGGTGCGCCTGCGGCCCATCCTCATGACGTCGCTGGCCACGATGATGGCGGCGGTGCCCGCGGTGCTGGCGCTGGGCGCTGGCAGCGAGACGCGCGCCCCCATGTCCGTGGCGGTGCTGGGCGGACTCTCCGTCTCCACCGTGCTCAGCCTGCTGGTGGTGCCCGCCTTCTACGTGGTGGCGGACCGGATGAAGACGCGGCTGGACCGGAGGCGAGGCCGGGGCTCGGATGAGCACGGCTCGGGCTCCGGTGGCGAGGGCGTCCCCCTGGCCGAGAGCGAAAAGCCCCGGCTCGCGGGAAGCTGACGACGAAGCGTTCCCGCCGCTCGTAACGAAACGGCCTTGCTTCAGGAGCTCCTGAAGCAAGGCCGTTCTACGTTCGGGCCAGCGTCCCGCCCCGCTACTGAACCTGCGCGAGGATGTCGTTCAGCATCTGCTCGGTGAACCTGCCCTCGGAGAAGTTGATCAGCTTGTAGGCCGGCATGTCGTGGACGAACACCAGCGTCGACATCTCGGCCTTCTTCCGGGCGTGCTCCTCGCGCGGCGTGCGCTTCACGCTGCTCTGCTCCTCGAAGCTGCCCATGATGACGTTCTTCAGCACCGGGTAGAACGCCTTGCCCTTGGGGTGGTTCTTGAACTCCTTCACCATGGACTCGCGCGTCAGCTTGGGGACGGGCACCTGGGCCGTCTCCACCATGACGTGCTTCCTCAGGGGCAGGTCCCTGGAGGAGCCACCGACCAGGATGTCGAACCGGCCAGGGTTGACGGACCAGCGGTGGTGGGCGGCGTCGTAGTAGGCGAAATCCCGCCGCTTCAGCGTGAAGCTCACCGTCTTCTCCTGACCGGGCTCGAGCGCCACCTTGGTGAAGGCCTTGAGCTCCTTGTCCGGACGGCTCACCACGGGCCTGTCTTCACGGATGTAGAGCTGGACGATCTCCTTTCCAGCCACGTTGCCGGTGTTCTTGACCTTCAGCTGCACCGTCAGGCTCCCGGTGTCCTGGATGGACTGCGCGCTGAGGGTCAGGTCCGAGTAGGCGAAGGTGGTGTAGCTCAGCCCGAAACCAAACGGGAACAGCGGCGTGAGGTTCTTCTTGTCGTAGTACCGGTAGCCGATGAAGACGCCTTCGCCGTAGTGGGCCTTCTGATTCAGTCCGGGGAACTCGGTGGCGGTCGGCGTGTCCTCGAGCCGCATCGGGAAGGTCTCCGGCAGTTTCGCCGAGGGGTTCACCCTGCCGGTCAGCACATCGGCGATGGCGCCTCCGCCCGCCTGTCCCGTCAGCCAGCCCTCCAGGATGGCCTTCACCCGGCCCACCCAGGGCATGGTGATGGCGGCGCCGTTCATCAACACCACCACCGTGTTGGGCTGGACCTGGCTGACCGCGTCGATCAACCGGTTGTGTCCCTCGGGGATCTCCAGGCTGGCGCGGTCGAAGCCCTCGGACTCGTGGCTGTCCGGCAGGCCGGCGAAGACGATGGCCACGTCCGCGTTCCTCGCCTGCTGCCGCGCCTCGTCGAGCAGCTGGGCGGTGGTGACCCCCTCCGCGTCGTAGCCGCTCGCGTAACCGATGCGCTCGCTCCCGCCCAGGATCGCCAGCAGCTCGTCATACGCGTTGGAGATGCGGGTCGGATTCACCTGCGAGCTTCCAGCGCCCTGGTAGCGGGGCTCCTTCGCGAAGGCGCCAATCAGGGCGATCTTCTTCTTCCCGCCCGCGTCCAGAGGCAGGAGCTGGTCGTCGTTCTTCAGCAGGACGATGCTCTCACCCGCCACCTGCCTCGCCAGGGCATGGTGCTGCTCCGCGTCGACGCGGACTCCGGTCCGGCGGCTCTCCGCGGCCTTGAGGATGACGGCGAGCAGAGCGCCGACCACCTCGTCCAGGCGTGAGACTGGCAGCTGTCCCGCGTTGACGGCCTCGATGATCTTCTTGCGATTCACGTCGCCGCTGCCGGGCATCTCCAGGTTCAGCCCGGCCATCACGGCCTTGGCGCGCTCGTGGACGGCGCCCCAGTCCGACACCACGAACCCCTCGAACTCCCACTCCTTCCGCAGGAGCTGATCGAGCAGGAAGGGGTTCTCGGAGGCGTAGACACCATTCACCTTGTTGTAGGCGCACATCACCGACCACGGCTGGGCCTGGGTGATCGCGATCTCGAACGCTGGCAGGTAGATCTCGCGCAGGGTCCTCTCATCCAGGATCGAGTCGTTCACCATCCGCTCGAACTCCTGGTTGTTCACCGCGAAGTGCTTCAACGAGGTCCCCACGCCCTCGCTCTGGACTCCCTGGATGTAGGACGCCGCCAGCTGACCGGCCAGGACGGGGTCCTCGGAGAAGTACTCGAAGTTGCGCCCGCCCAGGGGAGAGCGCTTCATGTTGATGCCCGGCCCCAGCAGCACCTGGACGTCGTTCGCCTGGCATTCCCGGGCCATGGCGGCGCCCACCTGTTGGATGAGCTCCGTGTCCCAGGTGGAGGCCAGGGCGCAAGCCGTGGGGAAACAGGTCGCGGGAACGCTTTCAGAGATGTTCAGCCCCTGCGCCTTCCTGAGCCCATGCGGGCCATCCGTCATGAAGATGGAGGGGATACCCAGGCGCTCGATGGGATGCGTCGTCCACGCGCCATTGCCAGACAAGAGCAGGGCCTTCTCCTCCAGCGTCATCTGGGACACCAGTTCCTGCGCTCTTGCCTTGTAGTCTTTGGATTGTCTGGACATGTCAGGGGGCCTCGGGTTCAGGGCATGGCAAGGCGTTCTCCGCGATGACGCGGAGAACGCGGGGGGTTCCTCAGGGACTTGGGACCTCGATTCAGCGCGCTTCCTCGAGACGCCGCGCCGCGACTCCAGGCAGCTCGCTCTGCGGGTCAGCGGCGTTCACCGGCTGCGAGCCCACCGTACCGGACTTGGAGCCCTGTCCGAACAGGTGGCACCGCACCCAGCGATCCTGCTCGAGCTGCGTGATGCCCGGCGTCTCCTGGCGGCACACCGCCATGACGTTCGGGCACCGGTCGGCGAACGAGCAGCCGGGAGGCGGATCGATCAGCTTGGGCGCACCCGACTTCGCCTTCAGCGCGCTCTTCATCGAGCCATTCGGATCCGGCACCGCGGACAGCAGGAGCTGCGTGTAGGGGTGCGCGGGCCGCTGCATCAGCTCCTCGCTCGGCGCGCCCTCCACGATGTTCCCCGCGTACATCACCATCGTCCGGTCCGCGAAGTAGCGGGCGCTCGCGATGTCATGCGTGATGTACAGGTACGCGATTCCCCGTTCCTCCTTGAGGCGCTCCATCAGGTTCAGGACGCCGACACGGATGGACACATCGAGCATGGAGATCGGCTCGTCGGCCAGGATCACCGAGGGGCCCGGTGCCAGGGCCCGCGCGATCGCCACGCGCTGTCGTTGCCCGCCCGAGAGCTGATGCGGATAGCGGGCCGCGATCTCCGCCGCCGGGTTCAGGTCCACGGTCGACAGCAGCTCGTTCACGCGCTCCCTGAGCTCGGCGTCGCCTTTCGCCTTTCCGTGGAGGAGGAGGGGCCTCTCCAGGTGCTCGCCGATCGTATGGACCGGGTTCAGCGAGCCGAACGGATCCTGGAAGATCATCTGCACCTGCGCCCGGTAGGCGAGCGAGGCCTGCCGCGGCTCTTCCTGAAGCATGTCCTTGCCATGGAAGAGGATCTTCCCGGAGGACGGCTCCATCAGCCGTACGAGCAACCGCGCGATGGTGCTCTTGCCGCTGCCCGATTCGCCGACGAGCGCGACGACCTGCCGTTGCCCGAGGGAGAAGGACACATCGTGGAGGGCGCGCAGCTGCTTCGGCTTGAAGCCCCCACCCACCTGGAAGTATTTGCCGAGGCCTTTCGCCTCGAGGATTGCCTGGCTCTTCCGGTCGATGATCGTCATGGGGCGTCCAGGTGACAGGCCTCGATGTGGGCGGGGCCAAGCTCGCGCAATACGGGCGCATCCGTCCGGCAGAGCTCCGTCGCCGACGGGCAGCGCGGGTGGAAGCGGCACCCCACGGGCAGCTTTCGCATGTCCGGAGGTGAGCCAGGGATGCCCACGAGCTTCCGGCGGGGCCCTCGGACCGAGGGGACCGAGCCCAGCAGCCCCTTCGTGTACGGGTGCCTGGGCGCGTGGAACAGCTCCTGGGAGGGCGCCATCTCCATGAGCCTGCCCGCGTAGAGGACCGCGATGCGCGTGGAGAACTCGAGGATCAGCGAGAGATCATGCGTGATGAACAGGATGGAGAACCCGAGCTTGTCCTTGAGCTCCGCGACCTGATGGAGGATCTCCTTCTGCACCACCACGTCGAGCGCCGTCGTCGGCTCGTCCATGAGCATCAGCGGCGGCTCGAGCGCGAGGGCGATGGCGATCACCACGCGCTGTCTCATTCCGCCCGAGAGCTGGTGCGGGTAGCTCGTGAGCCGCGAGCTGTCGATCCCCACGAGCTTGAGCAGCGAGACGGCCCTGTCGACGGCCTCGGCGCGCTTCACCGGCTGGTGCGCCTGGATGGCGTCCACGATCTGATCGCCGATCGTGAGGATGGGGTTGAGCGAGTTCATCGCGCTCTGGAAGACGAGCGACACCTTGCGCCAGCGCAGCTCCCGAAGCCGCGCCTCGCTCATCGCCAGCACGTCCTCGCCCTCGAAGAGCACCTGTCCGCCGGTGATGACCGCGGGAGGGCGGAGGATCCGCAGCAGGGCCTGCGCCACGGTCGACTTGCCGCTGCCCGACTCGCCGGCGAGCCCGAGCACCTCGCCCCGGCCGATGTCGAACGACACGCCATCGACGGCGCACACGGGACCCGTGGGCGTCAGGTATTCGACCCGGAGATCCCGCACGGAGAGTAACGTCGAAGGCTTAGTTTCCACTGTGCCTCACCACGGGGGTCGACAGCCCCCCTTCCAGGTCATGACTCTTGAGGAGCTTCGTCCACGTCCGCTCGGCCCGCAGCCGCGGGTTGGTGATCTCATCGATCGCGAAGTTGACGAGCACGAGCGCGAAGCCGATGAGCGCGACACACACGCCCGTGGGGATGACGGTCCACCAGGCGCCCGTCAGCAGGGCCGCGTCGTTGGAGGCCCAGTACAGGTTCGTGCCCCAGGTGACCGTGCTCACGTCGCCGATCCCCAGGAACTCGAGCCCCACCTGCGCGCCGATCGCGTAGACCGTCGCCGAGATGAAGCCGCTCATCAGCAGCGACGTCATGTTGGGGAGGATCTCCCGGAAGATGATCCGCAGGCGTCCCTCGCCACTCACGATCGCCGCCAGGACGAAGTCCTTCTCCCGCAGCGACAGGAGCTGCGAGCGCAGCATGCGTGCGTTCCACGCCCACCCGGTGATGACCAGCACGAGCCCGATGGTGACGGGTCCGGGTTGAAGGTACGCCGCGATCACCACGGCCATGGGCAGCCCGGGGATGATCAGGAACACGTTGGTGATGAACGACAGGACACTGTCGACCCACCCACCGAAGAAACCGGCGGTCATCCCGACGAGCGCGCCAATCGCCATGACGGCGAAGCCCGTGAGGAAGCCCACCGCCAGCGACGTGCGGGCTCCCGCGACCGTCTGCGCGAGCACGTCCTGCCCCTGGCCGGTGGTTCCGAAGAAATACTCGGAGGAGGGTGGCTGGTGCGGCGGTCCCACGAAGGCGGACGGATCCCCCGGCACGATCATCGGTCCGAAGAGACCGATCAGCACGAAGAAGAGGATGAGCGCGGCTCCGAACGACGCCTTGCGGTTCTCGAGCAACTGCCAGATGAAACCCGAGCGTTGCTTGCTTGCTTGCTTCGACGATGACATTTCAGGCCCCCTGCTTCCCGCCCGTCAACGCGCCCGCGTCCGGGGGTCCAACCAAACGTAAAGGATGTCCACGAGCAGGTTCGCGCCCAGCACGGCCAGCGTGATGGTCAGGAAGATGCCCTGCATGAGCGGGTAGTCCTGGTTGCGCACCGCCTGGATGAGCAGGTAGCCCTGTCCCGGGTACGAGAAGACGATCTCCGTCAGCAGCGAGCCGGAGAGGACGAACCCCAGCGCCATCCCGAAGCCCGTGATGTTGGGCAGCAGCGCGTTGCGGGCGGCGTAGTGGAACATGATCCGCTTCTGGGACAGGCCCTTGGCGTTCGCCATGGTGATGTAGTCCTCGGCGAGCACACCCACCATGGTGCTGCGCATGCTGAGCATCCAGCCGCCGAGCGAGGCGATCACGATCGCCGTCACGGGCATCACCATGTGCTGGATGACGCTGAGGATGAACTCGGCGCTCAACGCGGGCGCGAGCGTGTCGCTGTAGGCATGCCGGGCGGGGAAGGCGCCGAGCACGAACCCGAAGGTGTAGAGCAGCACCATCGCGAGCCAGAAGTAGGGGAACGCGCCCAGGAAGATCAGCACCGGCGGCATCACCGAATCCAGCCAGCCGCCACGCCTCCACGTGGCGACCACGCCGAGCGTCGTGCCGAGCACGAAGCTGATGACCACCGCGATGCCCGAGAGCAGGAGCGTCCAGCCCAGTCCCGTGGCGATCACGTCCGTCACCTTCGAGGGGAAGTACGCGACGGAGAGGCCGAGATCGCCCTGGAACAGGTGGGCCACGTAGGTGAAGTACTGCTGGTGGAGCGGCTCGTTGGTGAAGCCGAAGGCCACGCGCAGGGCGTCGATGGCCTCCGGTTGGAGCTGCCCCGCGAAGCGCGCGAACATGGCCGAGGCGGGATCGCCCGGCATGAGGCGCGGGATCAGGAAATTCAGCGTCAGAGAGGCCCACGCGGCGAACGCGTACAAGCCCAGATTTCGCAGGAGATGTCTCACGGGAGGACCGGGTGGGCCTTTCTTCAACGCGTTGCCGTCACTTGGGCTTCACTTCGACGAGCACGAACAGGTTCTCGGGGAGGCTGTTCGGCGTGAGCTTCGCGTAGGGGTTGTCTTTGTTCGGGAAGTTCGTGAAGCGGCGCGTACTGTACTCGCCCCAGGACGGGCCCGGAAAGAGGGGGATCACCGGCGCGTACTTGACGAAGATCATCTGCAGCTGGTGGGCGATCTTCTTCTGCTCCTCGGCATCATTCGTGGCCTCGAAGGCCTTCAGCAGCTCGTCGGCCTCCTTGTTCGAGAAGCGGTTCCAGTTGCGCAGGGCGATCTCTCCCGTGGGCTTGAGCGTCTCGCTCGACATGAGATCGCGGTAGACGTAGTACGGGGTCGGCTCATCCGACGTCCACCCCATGCTCATGTCGTACTCGCCCTTCTGGATGCGCTCGAAGTAGGGGCTGAAGTCGTAGGTCTTCAGGGTGGCGTCGATGCCGATCTGCTTGAGGTTCTGGGTGATGATCTGCGCGGCGCGCACCCAGTCCGACCAGCCGGTGACGACGTTGACCTCGAAGCGCAGGGGCTTCTTGTCCGGGCCCACGCGCACACCGCCCTCGCCCCGCTTGAAGCCCGCCTCGTCGAGCAGCGCGTTGGCCTTGGCCACGTCCAGCTTCGTCCAATCACCCGCCGCCACGGCCTCGGGGTTGCGCCACTTGTCGTGCGTCTCGCTCAGGCACGTCGCGTCGGAAGGCTTCGTGTAGCCATACATCGCCACCTTGACGATCTGATCGCGGTCGATCGCCATGCTGATCGCCTTGCGCACGCGCACGTCGTCGAAGGGCTTCTTGGTGGTGTTGACGTAGAGCGTCGTCGTGTTGCCGACGAGCGGGAACCAGTAGTGGTTGTTCTCCTTGTCCTTGCTGACGAAGACGCGCTCGATGTCGGGCACGAAGCTGCCCGCCCAGTCCAGCTCACCGGTGAGCAGGGCGAGGTTGGCCTGATCGTTGCCCGGGTACGCCGGGAAGCGCAGGCTCTCGACGGCGGGCTTGCCCTGCTGCCAGTAGTGCGGGTTGCGCCCGAGCTCGAAGATCTGGTTCTGGAAGACCTTCACCTCGGTGAACGGGCCCGTCGCCACGGGCGTCTCGTTCTTGAAGATGACCGGGTCGGCGATGTCCTTCCACTTGTGCTCCGGCACGATCGGCTGGTGCGCGATGTAGAGCAGGCCGGGCACGAACGGGCGCGCCAGGGTGAACTCGACCGTCGCGTCATCCTTGGCCTGGACACCCTCCAGGAAGGCCCATACCGCCGAGAAATCCAGGGCCTTGTGCTTCTTGAGGAGCTCGAAGGTGAAGGCCACGTCCTTGGCGGTGAAGGGCTGGCCGTCGGACCACTTCACGCCGGGGCGCAGGGTCAGGGTGAGCGTCTTGTTGTCCGGGCTCCACTCATGCTTCAACGCCAGCCAGGGCACCATCTCGCCCTTGATCGTGTTGTAGATCATGAGCGGCTCGTAGATGCCGGAGCGGGTCGGCCAGCGCGCGTTGCTGGGCGCGATCAGGGGATTGAAGTTCCGGATCCAGGAGGCCTGCTGCTCCTGGATGATCGTGAGCGCCGTGGCCTTCGCGGCGGCCTCGGTCTTGGCGGTCGGCGCGGCAGCTTGCTGGGTGCCGCCCTCCTTCGGGCTCTTCGAACAGTGAGTGAGGCCCCCGAGCGACAGCAGGGACATACAGAGCATCAGCAGCCGACGTGACATGGATCAATCCCCTCCGTGAAGATGCGTCAACAATACGCGGATTCTCCGCTTCGCAAGCGCTTTCATTTTTCGACGCAAAGCGTTAACCGGTACTGGAGCGGGAGGCTTCCAGCCGCCTCGATACATTACGCTGCTACTGCTCGAACGGGCCTTCTTCGGCTTCGAGAACTCTCGGGGCAATGCCTATCAGTCGCGCTTCCAAGACGGTCATGGACTATCAGCCCCAGGCTCCTGCTCGAGGATGAGCACGTCGCAGGTGCTCTCCCTGACGACCTGCTCCGCGAGGTGGGGGCGCACGATCCGGCTCAGACCCGCGCGCATGTGCCGTCCAACGACGACCAGATCGGCTTGTTCCTCCTGTGCGATCTCCAGGATGGATTCGCAGGCCTCGCCGGAGCGGACGAGCTCGTCGAAGTGCATCCCGGTCTCACGGTACGGCGCCAGGAACCGGTGCAGCTCGGCGCGTGCCCATGCCTTGGCTTCACGCTGGTACTCGAGGATCCGGGAGGAGGGCGCCCCCGACTGGTGGAGGACGAGCTCGTAGGAAGTGTCGTAGTCGTGCAGCACGACCGCGCGGCTCGCGTCCGGGCACAGGCGGAACGTCGCCTCCAACGCGTGCCGGGATGCCGCCGTGAAGTCCACGGCCACCAGGGGGCGCCGGTACGGACACACCGGGGGCGGCCCGACGACGAGGAGCGAGGTGGGGATGCTCGGGATGATCCCTCCGGCCACCCGCTCCCGGATCCGCGCCAGGAGCGAGCCGGGGCGGCGGGGTCTCCCCAGGACGACCAGGTCCGCGCCGAAGTCCCGCGTCGCCTGGAGGATGGCCTCCGCCGGCCGTCCCTTCACCAGCACGCCGCGCACCGTGTACGTGGCCCGTTCATGCTGGTGCACGGCCTCCTGGAGGGCGTGACGGATGAGCGCTTCCTCCTCGTCGTGCCTGGCGCCCACGGCGCTACCCGCTGGCAGTGCATGGACGAGGAGGATTTCCGCTCCCTCCCGGAGGGGAAGCTGGAGCGCTCTCACGAGCGCACAGGCGGAGCGGGGGGAGAAGTCCGTGGCCACCAGGACGCGCGCCAGGCCCATCGTCTCCGACGGCCCGGTACCGGCGTGGCCAGGGTGGGGGATAGGTTCGTGCGTCATCATGTCAGTGCCCTCCCTCTTGGATGGGGATGTTCCCGTGGGGCCGAGGCGCCTTGTCCCGAGAAGGACGTGGCGGCTCCTGGGCCGGCACCGCGGTTGTCCGGGGGCGAGGACCGGCCAGCAGCCGCTTCACCCCCAGGATGAAGAGGCCCGTGAGGAACAGGTTGAGTGTCAGGGACAGCAGGGCCACGGTCGCCGCCGTGCCACTGATGCCATATCCCAGTGCCACGACGAGCACGCCGGCGCCGACCTCTCCTCGTGGAAAGAGACCGACCGCGAGTGCGAGCCGCTCGCGCAAGCTCGCCTCCCGGCGGTAACACAGCGCTGGGAACATCTTTCCCAGATTGGACAGGAGGGTCACCGCCAGGACGTGCAGGGCGATGAGGCCCCAGCCCGGGCTGCCACCCGCGGCGGCGCTGACGCGCTGCTCCGTCTCCTGTGCCGCCTCCACGCCACCCAGGGCGGGCATCGACAGGCCCACGAGGACCATGAAGCAGCCGGAGATGATCGTGGTGACGCGCTGCTCGTTGGGCGTATCGAGCCCGGGGAGCTCACCCTCCAACGCGTCCTGCTCGTGCAGGCCGTGCTCGGGATTGGCGATCACGCAGCCCAGGATGAAGGCGGGCAGGAGGACCTCGAAGTGGACCGCCGCGTCGGGGTCCAGGTACCCCGTCCCCAGATAGATGAGCTCGGAGACGAGCGCGAGCAGCACCGAGTAACCGAGCACCCAGGGCCAGGTGTACGGGATGTGCCAGCGATGCAGGTACTTCCAGCCAGCCCAGAGGAGAAGGGCGATGAGGACGATGACGCCCGCGAGCTGCCAGCGGAAGCCGACGAGCAGGACCGTGAGCGGCACCATGAGGAGGATGGTGTCGAGGTCGTCGAAGATGGCGAGGACGCGGGCCTTGCGGAACATCCACGTCGCGCCCAGGCCCGCCGCGGCCAGCATGGAGAAGAGCACCCCGGCGCTCGTCGGCGCGGCGAACCGCCCCTGGAGCAGCGCCTCCTTCCACAAGTCGAACTGTCCCCAGAACTCGGGTGGCGCCAGGACGAAGACGAAGTAGAGCGTGACGAAGATCCACGGGAAGGTGGCCGCGGTGGCGGCCACCACGTAATCCCAGCCGTACTGGCGCAGGTTCGACTTATCCAGGTCGAACTCCTGCCCGACGTGGATCATGATGAAGGCCAGCCCCACCATGGTGAGCAGCCGGATGACGTGCGTCAGCGGTTCGTAGACGCCTGCCCCGAGCGCTGGAAGCGCCTGCGAAGCCAGCAGTCCTCCGAGAAGGAGGACGGAATAGATGAGGACTTTGCGCATTGCCGACCCTCCTATTGCCCCTTTGGGATGAAGCTAGGGGGAGAGTCGGCCCGTATCAGAGCTGCTGCTCCCTCCCTCGCCAGTCAGCGGGGAGGGGTCCTTTTCATCCCTGGGCTAGCCCGCCCGCCAGCCCGGCGATGAGGTATCTCCCACCCACTGCCGAGGAAACCAGGGCATCTCTCCCAACTGGATGCCAGACTGCCCGGAGGCCTGGCACACGGGGGAAATGCCGTCAGGTCACGAAGGAGCGAGATGACACCAAGCCTGCGGGGACAACGTATCGGAAGTGCCGTGCTGCTGGGCCTGGTGACGCTCGTCTCGGCGGGCGCGCTCATCGCCATCACCTCCTGGATGGGGCGCGACATCGGGCGCCTGTGGGAGTCCGGCGAGAGCGTTCGTGTGGCGGAGGAGCTGGAGGTCGCGCTCCTGTTGTACGGCCGGGAGCGGCGGCTCCTGGATGTGACGGGCTCGTCCGAGCACGCGCGGGCGATGCGGGAGGCCGAGTCCCAGGTCCACCACTGGTTGGAGCAGGCCCGCGGCCACGTGGGTGGGGAGGCAGAGGCTTTGCTCATGGAGGAGGTGCGGCGGAAGATCGAGGCGTACCTGACCCGGGCGCGAACCGGAACGGGCGCCCCACTCCCGGCCGGAGCGCACGACCCGGACCTCGCGGTCATCCTGGAGCTGACCGAGCGTCTCGTGAACCTCAACGTCGCCGATGCACGCGACCGCATGGAGGAGGCGCAGGCCTGGGACCAGCGGGCCAACATCCTCGGCATCCTCGCGGTCCTGGTGCTGCTGACGGGCATTGGAGGGGTCATCTGGACCGAGCGGCGCCTCGTCTATCAACCGGTGGACGTCATCCAACGGGCACTCGTGAGCTTCCGGCTCGGGGCTCCCTGGCTGCCGGCACCCGAGCGCGGGGCCACGGAGTTGCGTGACATCGCCCGGGCCTTCAACGAGATGGTCGCCCGTCTGGAGCGGCAGCGGGAGGCACAGGTGAGCTTCCTGGCGGGGGTGGCCCACGATCTGCGCAACCCGCTCTCGGTGCTGCAATTGGCCACGAGGGGGGCCAGCGCTGGCGAGCTTCCACCCGAGCGGGCCCAGCAGCGCCTGGCCATGGTCGAGCGGCAGGTGGAGCGGTTGGGGCGGATGGTGAACGACCTGCTCGATACGACCCGGATCGAGGCCGGCCAGCTGGAGCTCCATCTGGGAGAGCATGATCTGATCGAGCTCGTGCGGGAGTCCGTGGAGCTGCACCGGCCCGTCTCCCCGCTGCATACCCTCGAGCTTCAGGTTCCCGAGCAGCCGGCCCCCGTGCGCTGCGATCCCACGCGGATCTCCCAGGTGCTCAACAACCTGTTGAGCAATGCCATCAAGTATTCGCCCGAAGGAGGAACGGTGCGCATCCAGGTCGCGCCGTTGGAGGATGGATACCGCATCGCGGTGACGGACAGCGGAGTCGGCATCCCCTCCGCGGAGCAGGAGAGCATCTTCGAGCCCTTCCGCCGCAGCTCCTCCACCCGAGGGGTCATCCCTGGCGTGGGGCTCGGGTTGGCGGTGGCGCGGAAGATCGTGGCGGCACATGGCGGCTCGCTGGAGGTCCAGAGTGAGCCAGGGAGGGGCTCGACCTTCTACGCGAAGCTGCCCGTCGCGGGTGGAGCCGCTGGCCCGAATCGAACCCCGTGAACCGGGCTCCGTTCACCGGCCGCGCTTCTTCGCCAGCCAGCGGCTCACGCGCACCTTTCCGAAGCGTTTGCCGAACACGTACCAGGTGAAGGTCGCGCCGAAGAGCGCCGCGGACATGGCGATGCCCAGGAGCCCCAGCACGGGCACGCCCTGGTACATCACCGGTGTCTGCGCGAACGAGATGAACGCCCCCACGATGAACCCGCACGCGCACAGGCCCATGAACATCACGATCGCCGCGCTTCGCAGGTTCTCGTTCAGCTTGTCGAACTGATCCGCCCGCACCGTCACGCTGAACTTCCCCGACTCCAGATCCAACAGGATCTGCGACAGCTGCGTGGGCAGGTCCGCCGCCAGCGACTGGAAGCGCAGCAGCGTGCGCATCAGCCCGCCCTGGAGCTGGGAGGGGTCATACCGGTCCGCCAGCAGCTCCTTGGCGTACGGCATCGCCACCTCGAGGATGTTCAGGTCCGGGTACAGGGTGCGCATCATCCCCTCCGTCGACACCGACGCCCGGCTCAGCAGCGCGTACTCCTTCGGGATCCGGATCCGGTACTTCACCGCCAGGTCCAGCAGGTCCCTCATCAGGCTGCGCGCGTCCACCTCGCCCAGCGTCGTCGGCAGGTGCCTGCCGAGCAGGCCCTCGATGTCGTTGCGGAAGCCCACCAGGTTGGCCCGCGCGTCCGGCACGCCCACCCGGTAGAGGATGCGCGCCACCGAGTCGCTGTCCTTGAGCGCCACCGCCAGCACCAGCATCACCAGCGTCTCCTGCATGGCGCGCGACAGCCGGCCCACCACCCCGAAGTCCAGCAGCGCCAGCCGGTTGCCCTCCAGCACCAGGATGTTCCCCGGGTGCGGATCTCCGTGGAACAGCCCGTCCTCGAAGAGCTGCCGGAAGCTCGCATCCAGGATGTGGCCCGCCACCTCCCGCTTGTCCTCCGGCGACAGCTCCGCCTGGCTGATCTTCACCCCCCGGATGAACTCCATCGTCAGCACCGTCCGGCTGCTGAGCCCGGCATACACCCGCGGAATCTTCATGTACGGCCGGTTGCGGTGGTTCTCCAGGAAGGCCCGGATGTTCGAGGCCTCGTGCACGAAGTCCAGCTCCTCGTGGATGGCCCGATCGAACTCGTCGACGATGCCCGTGGGCGTGTAGATGCCCGTCTCCTCCACCACCGCCTCCAGCAGCCTCGCCAGCGAGCGCAGCACCACCAGGTCCGAGTCGATCTGCTCGGCGATCCCCGGCCGCTGTACCTTCACTACCACCTCCTCGCCCTCCAGCGTCACCGCCCGGTGCACCTGTGCGATGGAGGCCGCCGCCAGCGGCTCGGGATCGATCTCCTTGAAGATCTCCTTGGCGTCCCGGCCCAGCGACCCGCGGATCTGCGCGTACACGTCCTCCAGCGGGAAGGGCTCCACGTGATCCTGCAGCGAGGCCAGCTCCTCGATGAACTCGCCCGGTAGCAGGTCCGCGCGCGTGGAGAGGATCTGCCCCAGCTTCACGAAGGTGGGGCCGAGATCATTGAGCAGCATCCGGAAGCGGCGCGCGGTGGAGGCGCGCTGGGACTCGGGCGACACCTCCACCTTCTCCCGCCGCCCGAGAAGGCGCCACACCCCCGCGCGCTCGAGCCACTCGCCGAAGCCGTGGCGCGCTGCGATGACCCCAATCTGCCGGACGCGGTTCAAATCCTGGAGGAGCACGGTGGCGCGCACCTTTCCACGAGCGCCCGCGCCCCGCAAACCCTAGCGTCGTCCAGCCGACGCTCCCTCAGGCCGCCCCGGTGGCGGGCTCGGAGTCCGGCCTGGCCTGGGGCCGGGGGGTCGGGCCGAAGCGCAGCAGCAGGTAGCCCACCACCGCCGCCAGCAGCGAGCCGAGCAGGATGCCCAGCTTCGCCTCCGCCAGCAGGTTCGGCTCGTTGCTGAAGGCCAGCCCCGCCACGAACAGCGCCACCGTGAAGCCGATGCCCGCCACCACCGACACCCCGTGCAGTTGCAGGACCGTGGCGCGCCCCGGCATCTGCGCCAGCCCCGCCTTCACCGCCACCCAGGTGAACAGGAAGATGCCCACCTGCTTGCCCACGAACAGGCCCAGCATCACGCCCAGCGGCAACGGCTCCAGCAGATCCGACAGGCGCATTCCGCTCACGGAGATGCCCGAGTTGGCCAGCGCGAACAGCGGGACGATTCCGTACGCCACCCACCCGTGCCACAGGTGCACGAAGCGGTTGAGCGGCGGCTCGATGTCCTCCAGCTGCTCCTCGATGTGCAGCAACTGCCCGCTGCGCACGGACTCGTCCTCGGGCTCCTTCAGGATCTGACCGATGTAGCCGTGCAGCTCCTCCAGCACATCACGGCCGCGGCGCGTGGGTTTGGCGGGGATCATCATTCCCACCACCACGCCCGCGATGGTGGCGTGCACACCGCCATGGTGCATGGCGTACCAGAGCGCCGCGCCCAGGACCACGTACACCACCCCGTTGCGCACGTAGTAGATGTTGCACACCCACAGCGCGCCGGTGAGCGCCGCCGCTCCCAGCAGCCACTCCACGTGCAGCCCCGTGCCATAGAACATGGCGATGACCAGGATGCCGCCGATGTCGTCGAAGATGGCCAGGGCGGTGAGGAACACCACCAGCCCGTGGCTCACCCGCCCCTTGAGCAGGGTGAGGCAGCCGATGGCGAAGGCGATGTCCGTGGCCATGGGAATGGCCCACCCCTTCAGCGCCGGGGTGCCCGCGTTGAGGGCCGCGTAGACGGCCGCTGGCACCAGCATGCCGCCCAACGCCGCGATGAGCGGCAGCATCGCCTTGGACAAGGTGCGCAGCTCGCCCGCGGCAAGCTCGCGCTTGATCTCCATTCCCACCAGGAAGAAGAAGATCGTCATCAACCCGTCGTTGATGAGCTCCCGGAAGGTGAAGTGGAGGAGGGTGTCCCCCTGTCCGAGCGCCAGACGGGCCTCGAAGAGCGAGACGTAGCTGTCGGCCCAGGGGGAGTTGGCCCAGATCATGGCCGCGACGGCGCACAGGGCCAGGAGGATGCCGCTGCTCGCCTCGAGCCGGAAGAAGGCTTGGACGGGCGCGACGGCGACCTCGAAGATTCGGGGGACGGGAGGGACGGTACGGGTCTCCATGGCGGGACTCAGGTTGCCCTCTGGATTCCGTTCCGGCCACCGTTTTCGGTCGGACCTCCAACGATTTTCCAGGGGCGATCCGGCTGGCCGTCAGGGGAGCGTGCTAGCCATCGGCGGAGTAGGAGCGGACGAGTGGACGGCGGAGGTCATGTGTTCTGTTGATCCAGGACCGGACGCATGACACAAGGGGCGGCGATGGGCGCGACGCAAGCGAAGGCAGGCAAGGGACACGGGGACGAGGCCGAGGCGCGGGTGGAGGCGGCGGGCGAGCCGGCCGGGGCGCGGGAGATCGGTGCGCTCACCCCGATGATGCGGCAGTACCTCGAGACGAAGGCGCTCAACCCGGACGCCATCCTCTTCTTCCGGCTCGGGGACTTCTACGAGATGTTCTTCGAGGACGCGGTGCGCGCCTCGGAGATCCTCCAGATCACCCTCACCGCACGGGCGAAGAACGCGGAGAAGGTGCCGATGGCCGGAGTGCCGTACCACTCGGCGCGCCGGTACATCGCCAAGCTGGTGGAGCACGGGCTGAAGGTCGCCATCTGCGAGCAGGTGGAGGAGGCGGGCAGCGGGCCGGGGATCGTCAAGCGAGAGGTGACGCGCATCATCACCCCTGGAATGGTGCTGGACGAGGAGGCGCTCGAGCCCAGGGCGAGCAACTTCCTGGCGGCGGTGTATCCGGGGGCCCAGGGCTACGGGGCGGCGCTGCTGGAGGCCTCCACGGGCGAGTTCTTCAGTCTGGAGGCGGAGACACTTCAGGAACTGGTGGAGGCGCTGTCCCGGGTGGAGCCGAGGGAGCTGCTGGTGCCCGAGGGCGAGCGGGACTCCCAGGACACGGCGTGGGTGGTGTCGCGGCTGGCGAAGCCCCCGGCGGTGGCGGAGCTGGAGAAGGCGGCCTTCGAGCCGGCGCGGGCCACGGTGTACCTGCGGAGTCACTTCGCGGTGCAGTCACTGGAGGCCTTCGGGTTGCAGGACGCGCCCCTGGCCACCGGGGCCGCCGCCGCGGCGCTGCGCTACCTGAAGGACACCCAGAAGACGCCCGCCGCCCACGTGGACAGGATCAGCCGCCAGCAGCGCGGAGGACACCTCCTCATGGACGAGGCGTCCCGCTCCAACCTGGAGGTGCTGCGCACCTTGCGGGACGGAGGGCGCCGGGGCTCGCTCCTGGGCGTGCTGGACAGGACGGCGACGGGCCTGGGCGCGCGCAAGCTGGCCCGGTGGCTGGCCGCGCCCCTGTGCTCGCTGCCGGAGATCAACGCCCGGCTGGACTCGGTGGACGAGCTGTCCCAGCGCAGCGTGTGGCGCGAGGAGATGACGGGCCTCCTCAAGGAAGTGGGTGACATCGAGCGGCTGTGCGGCCGGCTGTCGCTGGGCGCGGGCAACGCGAGGGACTTGAGGGCGCTCGGGTTGTCGCTGGCGCAGCTGCCCCGGCTGGCGGCGGTGCTGGCGCGCTGCGAGTCCCCGCTGCTCAAGTCCCTGGCGGGGCCGCTCGGGTCGCTGCCGGAGCTGGCGGATCTGCTGCTGCGGGCGGTGGTGGACGAGCCGCCCACCAGCCTCAAGGAAGGCGGCTTCATCCGTCCGGGCTTCCATGCCGAGCTGGACAAGCTGGTGGCGCTGTCCACCGACGGCAAGGACTTCCTGCTGAAGATCGAGACGCGCGAGCGGGAGCGGACGGGCATCGGCTCGCTGAAGGTCCGCTACAACAAGGTCTTCGGGTACTACCTGGAGGTGACGAAGGCCAACCTGCACCTGGTGCCCTCGGACTACATCCGCAAGCAGACGATGGTGGGCGCCGAGCGCTTCGTCACCCCGGAGCTCAAGGAGTACGAGGAGAAGGTGCTCACGGCGGAGGAGCGGCGCAGCGCGCTGGAGCTGGAGCTCTTCGAGCAGCTACGGGCCCAGGTGGTGAAGGAGGCGCCCCGGCTGCGCTCGGCGGCGGAGGCGGTGGCCACCAGTGACGCGTTGTTGTCCTTCGCGCGGTGCGCGGCCGAATACGGCTACGTGCGGCCGGTGGTGGACGAGTCCGAGGTGCTGTCCATCACCGCCGGGCGCCACCCGGTGGTGGAGCGCGTGCTGGGGGCGGGGGAGGCCTTCGTTCCCAACGACGTGAAGATGGACTCGGGGGACGGGCAGATCCTGGTCATCACCGGCCCCAACATGGCGGGCAAGAGCACCGTCATGAGGCAGGTGGCGCTCACGGTGCTGATGGCGCAGGCGGGGAGCTTCGTACCGGCGGGGGCGGCGCGCATCGGCGTGTGCGATCGCATCTTCACGCGCGTGGGAGCGGCGGACAACCTGGCGCGCGGACAGTCCACCTTCATGGTGGAGATGACGGAGACGAGCCACATCCTCCACCACGCCACGCGGCGCAGCCTGGTGGTGCTGGACGAGATTGGGCGAGGCACGTCCACGTATGACGGCCTCTCCATCGCGTGGGCGGTGGCCGAGCACATCCACGACAAGGTGGGGGCGCGCACGCTGTTCGCCACGCACTACCACGAGCTGGTGGACCTGGCCCGGGAGAAGCCCCGGGTGAGGAACATGTGCATCGCGGTGAAGGAGCAGGGCGGCAAGGTGCTCTTCCTGCGCAAGCTGGTGCCGGGTGGGGCCAACCGCTCCTACGGCATCGAGGTGGCGAGGCTCGCGGGCCTGCCGCCCGAGGTGGTGACGCGGGCCCGGGACATCCTGCAGAACCTGGAGTCGGGCGAGTTCGACGACAGCGGTCGGCCGCGGGTGGTGGCGCGGAAGACCTCGCGCGCGCCGGCCCCGGGGCAGCTCGGTTTGTTCGGTGGCGCGGCCGAGCCCGGGCCGAAGGTGGATCCGGCCCAGCAGAAGGTGCTGGAGTCGCTCCGGGCGATGAAGCTGGAGGAGATGACGCCGCTGGAGGCCCTCAACCTCCTGGCCCAGCTGCAGCGCGAGCTGAAGTAGGGGAGGCGGTAGACCGTCCACGTGCTTGGAGGGGTCATCCACGAGTGTGGATGGCCGCAGGCGCGTGATGGCAGCGGTTCAGAGGGGAGCATCCCTGGCAGGCGTCTTGCTCCGGGTCGGGTCCATCCCAACCAGGAGTTGACCCATGACGACGCCCGTTTCCGGCAGCCGTGCCGGTGAAGTGCACCCCTCACTGGACGAGCTCGCCGCCGCCCAGGGCACCGCCCCGTCTTCCGGGTCCACGAAGGAATCCAGGACGGCGGCCTCGTGGGAGTCCAACACCGTCACCCGGGCGCCCGCGTCTACGGCGGTGCCCGACGCGCCGCGCGAGTTCCCCACCGGGACGATGGACTACTACCGCAAGCGCCACTTCGACTTCGTTGACCGGAATCCCGGGGTGCCGCCCCCGCCGTACTACCTCCAGTATGGAGACAAGTACGTCCAGGCCTTCAAGGCGTTGGGCTCCGACAAGCTGTCCCCCGAAGGTCTCGCGTGGCGCGACCGGGCGCTGAAGGGCCTGCAGGATGCGATGGAAAACCGGCGCAAGGCGTCTCCTGCTCCTTCCGAGCCTTCCTTCGCCGAGCTCGAGCGCGACCCGCAGAAGTTCAAGGAGTTCGCCTATGACACGCACGTGGATGCCTACATCAACGCGGGTCTCTTCAAGCTTCCCATTCAGGACTTGAAGACCATCCTTTTGACGCCGGATTTCAAAGATCTCTTGGATCCGGATGGGCGCGCGCAGATCAAAGAAGTCGCCATCAACAGAATGCATCGCAGCGACGTTGCGGCCATCCTGGCCGCGACCCCTGACGAGGCGCTACGCCGCAACGTCCAGCCCACGGTGGATCAGATCCAGCGCGAGATGAAGGCGCGCATGGCGCAGGGTTGGCTTCAGAGCGGCTATTGATGCTGGGTGGGCCCATGCGCAAGTTCCTTCTCGTCCTCCTCTTCAGCCCCTGCTTCCTGTGTATCGGTGTCAGCGCATTCGCCTGGGTTCAAGACACTCTTCGCGATCAGGGCATCGGAACCGGCACCAGCGTGTGGAAGCCCCTGGGTCCACGGCTCGAGCACAATCGGCCGCAAATCTGGGAGAAGATCTTCATCGGTGATCACTCCGCGTTCTACACGCAGAGCCATTACCCCGACGATAGCACCACGCTCTGGCGCATCACCCCCACCGGGCCGCGCCGCTGGTCCTCATTCCCAGGCAGGATCTCCTCGTTGGCAAGTACTGGGGGGGTGTGGTTTGGCGTCATGGCTCTGCCGGGCCCTGTGGGCAGGAAGGACGAGTGGAGTAGCAAGCTCATCCGCTCGCGTGACGAGGGTCGCACCTGGGACGAACTCGGCGAGGTTCCCGGCCCGTTGATGCTGCTTGCCGTGTCCGAGCAGGAGATTTGGGGTCTCGGGCGAGAAGAACTCTACGTCAGCAAGGATGGGGGCCGGACGGTCACCATCGTGTCCCTACCGGGGAAGCGCAATTACAGTAAAGATCGGCTCGCGCGCGGTCCGAACGGGACCGTGTGGCTACTCGAGCCCGAGGGACTCTTCCGCATCTCGGACCAGGGAGAGCGCTGGACCCACGAGGTCATGCCGGGCGTCGAGCTGCTGGACGGTAGCGATGGCATTCTCGTCGGGCGTGTGGCCGGAACCCTGGCCATCCGCCACGACGCTCCGGGGGCTCCATGGATACCCTTCAACTTTCGGAATCACCACGTGGAGGCCTTCGCCGTCTCGGGTGACACCATTCGCGTCATCACTGACTCCATGGATCCATTCAAGGATGGATTGGATGTCTGGTATCACCAGAGCGAGGACGGCGGCCGCACCTGGGCTCACATGGAGACCGATGTGGTGTTCAACATGGCCCTCCACGGGCGGGAGTGGGGGGTTGGCAGGGACATCTTCGGCCAGTTCTATGGGCGCGTCCCCACCCATTGATGGGGGTCCACGGCCCGCCCGTCACCGTGTGCCTCAGTGCTGGTGGCCGAAGCGCACGTCGAGGGCCGGGTGCTCGGTGGCGAGCTGGCGCAGGCGCTTGAAGCTCTCGGCGCTCCTGGGGATGTCGGCGGAGAAGGTGCCCGGCTCCACGTCGTGCTCCCAGCCCCAGCGGGTGTGGCTCGCGTCACCCGTGAGCAGCACCGGGCCCTTCGTCGTGCGCACGACGTACGCGGTGCTGCCCGGCGTATGGCCCGGGCACCCAGAGCGCCCAGACCGAGCCGTCCCCGAAGATGTCGAGCACTCCGGCGAAGCGGCCGGCCTCATCGGCCTGGTAGGCCCACTCGTTGAGGGCCGCCTTCCCCTGGAGCGCACGGTCCGTGCTGCCTTGCGTGAAGGCGTTGAGGAGCGCTCGGGCGGAGGTCTCACCCGGGCCCGCGTAGACAGCGGTACCCGCGGGGACGTCCGCCATCCCCATGATGTGATCCGTGTGCAGGTGCGTGAGGAACACGCCCTGGAGCGGCTTCTCCTGCTTCGCCAGCCAGTCCCCGAGGGGCTCGTGGATCTTCATCGTTTCGGTCTTCATGACCGAGGCCACCATGCCACTCACAGCGGCCTTCCCGGGCTCGTCGCGCAGCGCCTTCTCCACGCCGGTGTCGACGATGAACGTGCCGTGCTCCGGGTGCCTCAGCACGTGGAAGTACACCTGGATGTCCTCCGGACCGTCGGCGAGGCCCGCCTCCTTCGCTCGCGGGTGAGCGAGGTTGATGAGGCCGCTCCGGTCCACCTTCCAGTCGCGCAGGATTCTCATGGGCATGCGCCAACCCTACCCATACGCCCATGGATTGGAACCGGCTGTTTCGTCATGATGCCATCCATTCATGGATATCCCCTGGGAAGACGTGCGGCTGTTCCTGGCGGTGGCGGAGACAGGCAGCTTGAGCGGCGCGGCGCGGAAGCTCCGCATCGGTCAGCCCACCGTGAGCCGCCGCCTGGCCGCGTTGGAGTACTCGCTCGGCGCGGCGCTCTTCCGGCGCAGTGTCGATGGGGCCTCGCTCACCAGCGCTGGTGAGCGGCTGCTCGCGCCCGCGAGGAAGATGGCGGAGTGGGCCGGTGAGGTGGGTCGCGCCGTGGAGTCCTCGGACACGTCGCCCCGGGGGCTCGTCCGCATCACGGCGAGTCCCTACCTGTGCGCCGACTTCCTCGCGCCCTTCGCGGCGTGGCTCTCGCGGACACACCCCGGCCTTCGTCTCGAGGTGCTCTCGAGCATCCAGTACCTCGACCTCAACCGGGGAGAGGCGGACCTCGCGCTGCGCAACAGGGCCCCCACCCAGGAAGGCCTCAAGGGGGTGCTGACGCTCGAGTTCGAGAACGCCGTCTTCGTCTCGAAGTCGCTCGCCGCGAAGCTGCCGCGTGAACCGCGCCTCGCCGACCTCCCGTGGATCGCCTGGGCGCCACCGCTCGATATGCTGCCGCCCAATCCGCAGCTCGAGGAGCTCATTCCCGGGTTCTCCCCGGTGTTCGCCTCGGACAACTACCTCGTCCAGATCGCCGCGGCCGAGGCCGGGCTCGGCGCCGTGGTAATGGCCCGCTTCCCGCACCGCTTCGCCCGCCCATCGTCGCTCGTGCCACTGTCCATCGAGCTCGGCCCCTTCGCGCGCAGCTCGCTCCATCTGGTGTGCGCGAAGTCGGCGCTCGACATCCCCCGCGTGCGCCGGGTCTCGGAGCTCCTCGTGTCCGAGCTCGAGAAGGTGGGGATGGGGCATTCCCGCGCGTGAGCCCGGCAGCTGCTCACGGGTCGCGCTGGTACATCACGTCGGTCCGTAGCACGTACTTGGTTCCGCCTCGAACCACCGCGCCCTCGTGCAGGACCGCGTGGTCGAACAGCAGTCCCATGCCCCGGGCCGGGATGACCTCCTGCTCCAGGTCGAGGAACCGCGTCTCTCCGCCCTCGCAGTCCCCATTGAGGTAGACGAGCAGGGTGAGCATGCTCCGCTCCACGGGCGAGCGGATGAAGGCCCCATCGAAGTGCGGCGCGAAGAACTGCCCCGGTTGGTAGCGGTAGCAGCGGAAACGCTCGTTGGTTCCCACCGCCCTCCAGCGGCCCAGCACCGGCGGTACGCAGTGGCGCACGCGCTCGAAGAGCTCCGCCGCCAGCGCCACGTCGTCGAACATCACCCGCTCGTTGTTGCGGATGTCCGGGCGCATCACGAAGCCCCGGAGCGTGGTGATCGGCGCCGGGGCCGGTCCCAGTGACTCGATGCGCTGTCTCATCTCCTCGCACTCCGTTTCGGAGAGCACGGCCGACATCGTCTGGATGAATGGCCGCTTCGACAGCACCTGCGCGGGTGTACCCATGGCGATCCCCCTGCGGAACAAGCTTGGTGTAATTTACACACCAAGCTCGGTGCGCGCAAGAGGCCGCGTGGGGACGGCCCGTACGCTCACGTCTCGCGCGTGCTCTTTCCGAAGGGCGTGAGGGCCATCATCGCCAGCTTCACGTGCTGGATGGCGAAAGGGATACCGATGATCGACACGGCGAGTGGCAGGGCGAGCGCGAGGTGGCTCAGGAAGATCCACACTCCGGCGACCACGAGCCAGAAGACGTTCAGCACGCAGCCGATGGGGTTGCTCCCCGGCGCTTCGACGATCTCCTTTCCGAAGGGAAACAGCGCCAGCCCGGCGAGCTTGAAGCACTGCACCCCGAAGGGAATGCCGACGATCGTGAGGCACAGCAGGAGGCCACCGATCAGGTACTCGAGGCAGATGACGATTCCACCGCCGAGGATGGCCCACAGGAGGTTCAAGAGCAGTCGCATGTCCCCAGCTTAATGCCGCCGAAGCGCGGCATGCCTGTCTCCTCCAGGGGAAAGCGACGGAGGTGCGCGCTCCCGGCGGGGAATGAAGGTGGATTCGGGTGCTCGAGATGCTCCTCAGGCGAGCAGCCACGGCCGAGGAGGGGCAGTGCGCCTGGCGGGGGCTCCACGGCTACATTGAGCCTGGACCCTTGGAGGAAGGGGTTGGACATGCTCAAGAGCCTTCTGACGACCGCGGCCGTGGCGGTGTCCTGGGGAGCCGTGGGGCTGGCCCATGCGCAGTCGATGGCAGGGAGCCATCAGCTCCAGCAGCCGATGGCGGGAAGCTACTACCTTCAGCAGCCCCTCGTTGGCAGCTATCAGCTTCAGCAGCCAATGGTGGGGAACTACTACCTCCAGCAGCCCCTCATCGGCAGCTATCAGCTTCAGCAGCCGCCAGCGGCTGGTGACTCCCTTCAGCGGCCCCCCGCGGCTGGCTACTACCTCCTGCAACCGCCAGCGGCTTACTACTACCTCCTGCAACCGGGCTATGGCGGGGGGCAGTGGGACGAGACCGTCTTGGGGGCGCCGGAGCAGGAGCCATAGCCAGCGCGCACTTCCCGGACACGGAGGCGCCCGGGAAGTGCGTGCCAGTCACTCAGTTGTTGGGCGCGCCAGCGAGAATCCAGGAGCGGATACGGGTGAGCTCGCCGGGGTGCTCATCGAAGTAGGCCGGGTTGCTCGGTGGCATCCTGCTGCCGCAGGCGGTGCCGTTGATCTTCTTCACCACCAGGGAGTTGTCGGGCTGGTTCGGTACGACACGCACGGTCGCGCCGCAGCCGGCGGGGAACCCGCCGGCACCGTTCGTGTTGACGATGGAGGCGTAGGACTTACCCGCATCCAGGTTGAGTCCTCCCCGGGTGCCGCTGCTGCTGTTGTGGCAGCTCGTGCACTGCGCATTCCAGATGGGCTGGATGTCGTTGGCGTAGGAGGGAATGGCGACCTGCACGTCCACCGAGCGCGTCACCGAGTCGTGCCCGTCGGACACCGTCACCTGGAAGGTATAGGAGGTGGCCGTGGCGATGTCGCCGGAGCGCCACTGCGCGGCGGCGGCGGTCTGGTTCGTGAAGGTGCCCGCGCCCGCGGGGCTCACCGTCCAGGAGTAGGTGAGCGTGTCCCCGTCCGGATCGGTGGCGCCGATGGAGAGGTTGATGGTGTCTCCCGCGATCGCCGGGGAGGGCGGGGGGATGGCCGCGTCCACCGTGGGGGCCCGGTTGACGGTGGGAACGTTCGTCACCGCCACGTCCACCGTGCCCTCGGCCGTGCCTCCCTTCCCATCCGAGACCGTCACCTGCAGGGTGAACGTCGTGTTGGCCGGCACCGCGGGCGCCGTCCACGTGCGGTTCTCCCCGGTCTCCTGGCCGAAGGTGCCAGCGGGAGTTGCCGGGGTCTGCGTCCATGTATAGGTGAGCGCGTCCTCGTCCCTGTCGGCGGCGGTCACCGCCAGGGTTGTGCTCGCTCCCTCGTCGACCGAGGCAGGCGTGGCGGTCACCTTGGAGAGGGTGGGGGCGTGATTGGGGCTGGGGTCCGTGGGGTCGGGGTCGAACAGATCGCATCCGATCCATCCCAGGCTCAGGAGCAGTACCGCATGGAGCGACTTCCGCTGAAGCGTGTGCATGGCTCTCCCTTGCTCGGGCTTCACCCGCGTGCCCGGCACCACCAACTATCGCATGCGTGTCCGTCAGAAAGTCTCACGGTCTCCAGCGTGCTTATCTACAGTGCCGGCCCTCTGCTCCGCGGGGGATGGCCCGGACCGTCGGGCTGCCTTCCTCCGTGGAACAGAGTTTTTTGCTGGAGGAATTACATGGATGCACCTGTTTCGTTCCGTCTCAAGCCGAAAGACCCGTCCCTGAACGCGCGCTATGCCGCTGGAAAGGTCCCGATGACCACGCTCATCGAGGACTACATCCACGAGCGCCTTGACATCGAAGGGGACTTCCGCACCTTCATCCGCGAGCGCCACACCGTGGCCGACTACAAGTTCGTCGCGGACCACTTCAAGTTCCTCATCACCAACTTCCTGCCCGAGGTGCTGGTCCACTCGCAGGAGCAGGATGTCCGCATCGGCCGCGAGCACTACGATCGCGGCAACGACTTCTTCGGCTGGTTCCTCGGGCCGAGGATGATCTACACGTCGGGCTTCTTCACCGACACCAACCAGAGTCTCGAGGACGCGCAGGACCAGAAGATGCGCCTGGTCTGCGAGAAGCTGCAGATGAAGAAGGGGGAGCGCTACCTGGACATCGGCTGCGGCTGGGGAACGCTCGTGGCCACCGCCGCCAGGGACTACGGTGTCGACGCGACGGGCATCACCATCGCGCAGAAGGGGGCCGCGTACGGCACGGAGCAGATCGCCCGCATGGGCGTGGCCGATCGCGCCCGCATCCTCACCCTGGATTATCGCGACATCCCCCCCGGCCCCTACGACAAGATCTCCTGCCTGGAGATGGCCGAGCACGTCGGCGTGAGGAAGTTCCAGTCCTTCATGGAGCAGGTCTACGGCATGCTCGCCGATGACGGCCTCTTCTACCTGCAGATCGCCGGGCTGCGCGCCAAGAAGGGCACCCTGGGCTTCCACTTCGAGGATCTCGTGTGGGGCCTGTTCATGAACAAGTACATCTTCCCGGGCGCCGACGCCTCGATGCCGCTCTCCTTCGTGGTCAGCAACATGGAGGCCGCGGGCTTCGAAATCCACAGCGTGGAGAACGTGGGCATCCACTACTCGCTCACCATCTCCCGCTGGTACGACAACTGGATGACCCACCGCGAGGAGATCGTGAAGGTCTACGGCGAGTGGTGGTTCCGCCTCTGGCAGATGTTCCTCGGCTGGTCCGTGGAGATCGCCGCCCAGGGCTCGTCGACCTGCTTCCAGGTCGTCGCCAACAAGAACCTCGATGGCTTCAACCGCCGGCGGTGGCTCGGCGCCGTGAACCTCGGCGAGCGCGATCTGAAGAAGTAGTCCTGGCCCGATTGCCCCGGGGTTGCCGCCCGGCCCCGGGGCGTCTTCGGCACCTGCGGGGAGGGGTTGTGTCGGACATGTGACAGTCCCCCACCGTCCCAGATGTTTCGGATCCAAAAATCCAGGCGGCCAGGTTGCGGCGGAAGGGGTCATCCCCACCGATATTGGGTATGCGCTGACCTCAGGTGGGGAGTGGCGGAGAGCACATGAAGCGTGGTGTCGCCGGAAAGCAACCGGTAGGGCTTGGAGCCGAACCGGAGCTGAAGCGGAGTCTGGCGCTGGCCACCCCGGCGGACAGCGTGCGGGGCATGTTCTTCCGCAGCGTGTTGGAGGTGGTGCGGGCGCTGGGAGACGAAGCAGCCGTGGAGCGCTGCGCGGAGGCGTGCGGCGGGCGCCGGTTCGTGGACTTCACCTGCTACCCGACGGCTTCCTTCCTGCGGCTGCTGTGGTCGGCGGCGGATCTGCTGAGGGACGGGTACGGGAGCTTCGAGGGAGCCCTGCGGGCGCTGGGACGCCGGGGCGCGACGGACTTCCTGTCCTCCTCGACGGGCAGGCCGTTGCAGGCGTTGCTGATGGGCAACCCGAAGCGGCTGCTGGAGAGCCTGCCCATGGCGTACGCGGTGGCCTCGGCCAATGGCGGGCGGTGCTCGGTGACGCTCGGGGCGCGGGACAATGCGCTCGTCGTCCTGGATCGCGACTTCCTCCCCCGCGAGTACGTGGAGGGGGCACTGGCGACGGCGCTCGAGGTGGTGGGGACGCGTGAGCCGCGGGTTCGGGGACGGCCGACGGGGCCACTCTCCATCGAGTACACGGTGACCTGGGGGTAGGATGGGGGCATGCAGCTCGCCATCCCCCAGGCCCCCCGGAGTGTCCCCCTGTCGAAAGTGCCCGGTGCCATCCCCCGGCTCGTCCGGGTGGGGGGGGTGGGGCTCGCGGTGATGGCGGCGCTCGGCGTGGGGGCGTCGCTCCTGGGCCGCTTCGTGGTGGAGGAGCAGGCCTTCCTCTCGCGGGCCGAGGAGCTGGAGGGCCAGGTGGCGGCGATGACGCTCCCGCCTCGGGACGAGCGCGAGGGCGCCGAGGCGAGGCTCGAGGTCATCTACGCCGTGGGGAAGGTGCAGTACTCGGCCAGCGGGGTGCGTACCCGGGCCGAGTATGCCGAGGGCCTGGGCCCCGGGGCCCGCGTGCGGTTGCTGGTGGATCCCCAGGTGCCGGACAGGCCGCGCGAGGCGGATTACGTGCGCTCGCGGGCGAGGACGCTGGGGCTGGTGCCGTGGGGGCTCGCGCTCGGAGGGCTCGTGGCGGTGGGCCTCTTCGGCCGGGAGCTGCGGCGGACGCTGCGCGCGGAGCTGGAGCCACTGCGCAAGGGGATGTTGGTGTGGTTGACCCCGGAGGGCCCGCTGCCCGAGGCCCGCCGGGAGGTGCTCTTCCCAGCCAGCTACTGGAAGCAGGACCAGAAGCACGCGGTGCGCGCGCGCCTGCGCCCGGGCGGGGCTCCGGTGCGCAACGGGGAGAAGGTGCTGGCGGCGGTGCTGTCCTCGCTGCCCGGCGAGGCCCGTGTCATCGACGAGGCGCTGGCCCGGGCGCTGGGGTGGGTGCGCTGAGGCGCCCCCTCAGTCGTGGACGAAGTACTCCAGCGCCATCACGCCGAAGGCTTCCTTCGTGCCCAGATCGTTGCCCCGCTGGAGGCCCGCCGCGGCGAAGCGGGGGCGGCCGTCCTGCCCCAGCCCTCCCGGCCGCACCATGCCCATGGCTCGGACGCTGGAGTCCCTGGGCACGGCCACCACCGGCTTGCCCTCGTTCGCGGCGGCCGCGGCGCTCTCGACGTCCGCCCGGCGCCAGCCCCGCATGGTGCCCTCGTGGCGCAGCCAGTCGCACGTCTGCACGAGGGTGAGCTCGCGCGGCCCGACGAAGTGGGGGATCTCCGCGTTCATCGCGCGGGTGACGTCCCAGACGAAGATGTGGGCGCGGAGCTGCTTGGGGTCGGCCGACTCGTAGCGCGGGTTGTGGCCCGCGGCGAACTGGTTGATGACCTGCTTGTAGAGGTCCGGGGAGCGCCGGCCCTGGCGGCTCTGCAGGGGCGCGTGGATGGCCTTCCACACGTCGCGGCTGATGACCTCCGGGGGAGGCGTGGTGCCGTCGAAGGTCTTCCCCGCCGCCGCGGAATTCTCCTCCGTGGGGGGCGCCGCGGGCTGGCGGCGCGCGCCCAGGAGGGCGTCCACCTGGGTGTGCTCCCCCTCGCCGTCGAAGGCGGACTGGTCGAGGCGCTTCTTGTAGGACTTGGAGTCCTGGGTGGAGGCCAGCTCGAAGGCATTGACGCCGGCGCGCACGTTGGGCAGCCCCGACAGGGTGGGGCTGCGGCGTATGGCGGGTTGCTCCCCAGTGGGGCTCCTCGCCACGGGCACCGCGCCGTTGGTGGCCGTCCGGGGTATGCCGGTGCCCGTGCTCGTCCGGACCGCCGGGGTGGAGCCACTGGTGGAAGTGCGCTGACCCGAACCCGAACCGCCCTGACCCTTGCCCTGTCCCGAGGGGGGTTGCGACATGGGAGCTCCCCAGAATCCGTGAAAACACGGAGTGTACTCGCGCGCGGGGTGGGGCTTCAAACCCCGGTGGGGCGAAAAGTTGCCGGTGTAGGTGGGCCGTGACACACGTCTGTAGCCCTCGCCCTTGTCTGGAGGACTCGACCCATGAGCCCACGCCTCGCCCCGCTGCTGCTGGCCCTGCTGCTGCCGCTCGCCGCCCAGGCGAAGCGCGATCCGGCCGAGGCCGCCTACCAGGAGGCGCGTCGATCCTACTACACCCTCAAGGACGACGCGGCCCGGCGCAAGCTGCGCCACCACTGGCTCAAGGTGGCGCACCAGTTCGAGTCCGTGTACAGCCGCTTTCCCAAGAGCCAGCGGGCTCCGGAGGCCCTCTACACGGCCGCGGAGCTGCTCAACGATCTGAGCCGCATCTCCTTCGTCCCCGAGGATCAGCAGGCGGCGATCGCCGACTACTCGCGCGTGGTGGAGTCCCACCCGAGGCACCGGCTCGCGGACGACGCGGCCTACATGCTCGCGCGCATCTACTTCGAGCAGTTGGATCAGCCCGAGTCCGCGCGCCGCGTCCTCAACGGCATCCTCGCGGCCAACCCGAAGGGAGATCGCGCCAAGGACTTGAAGGCGCTGCTGGCCCTGCTGCCCGCGCCGAAGACTCCCGCGCCCGTGCGCAAGGCACCGGCTCGCGCTCCGGAGCCGCCGCCCGCTCCCGAGCCCAGGCCCGCCGTCGCCTCGGCCGAGCCCCCCAAGCCGGCCCCGGCCGAGAAGCAGCCCCCGGTCGAGAAGCAGCCGGTCGACAAGCAGGCCCCCGCGGAGCAGGTGCCGGTGATCCACGTCGAGCTGTCCAAGCCAGCCGAGCCGGAGCCCACCAAGGTGGCCCAGGCTCCGCAGCCGGCTCCCGTTCCGGAGTCGAAGCCGGTGGTGGAGCCCGCGAAGCCGGTGACGGCCCCGGTGGACGAGAAGATGGCGCAGGCCCGCCTCAAGGCCGTGGCGAAGGCGTCCAACGGCACCGAGCTGACGCTGGCGGAGCAGCTCGGGCTGAAGGTGCGCCGGGTGGTCATCGACGCGGGCCACGGCGGACACGACACCGGCGCCATCGGCCGCAAGGGCACCCGGGAGAAGGACGTGACGCTGGCCATCGCGCGCAAGCTGGCGAACGAGCTGCGCAACCGGGGCCTGGAGGTGATGCTCACCCGCGAGGACGACCACTACCTGAAGCTGGAGGAGCGCGCGCGCATGGCCAACGAGATGAAGGGCGACCTGTTCATCTCCATCCACTGCAACTCGGCGCACACCTCGAAGCTGCGGGGCATCGAGACGTACACGCTCAACACCTCGGCGGACCGCTACTCCATCCGCCTGGCGGCGCGCGAGAACGCCTCCTCGGAGAAGGGCATCAGCGACCTGCAGTTCATCCTCGCGGACCTGGCCACCAAGGCCAACACCGAGGAGTCCACGCGGCTGGCCACCCGGGTGCAGAAGAACCTCGTGAGCCACCTGTCCAGCAGCTACTCCGGCGTGAAGGATCTGGGCACCAAGGAGGCGCTCTTCTACGTGCTGCTCGGCGCGAAGATGCCGGCCATCCTCGTGGAGGCCTCCTTCCTGTCCAACTCCGAGGAGGAGCAGCGGCTGGCCTCGGAGAAGTACCAGGACGACGTGGCCCAGGCCATCGCCCACGGCGTGGAGGACTTCCTCGGCGGCCGTCAGGTCGCCAAGGTGCAGGTGAATTGAGCCTCAGTTGATGACGCGGCGGGCCGGCTCTCCCTGGCTCGCGGCGGACGCCGTCACCGGAGGCTGGCGGGCGATCTGCTCGCTGGCCGCCTGGAGCACCCTGGCCGTCGCGCCCTCGGGATCGCGGAAGAAGTGCGGCGACCACAGCCGCACCAGCTTCCAGCCCTGGCCCTCCAGCATGGCCGTGCGGAACAGATCCCACTCCACCGGATCCGCCGCCTTCGGGTAGCGCGCGCCGTCGCACAGCACGCCCACCGTCACGTCCCCGGCCCGGCGGGGGTGGTGCAGCGCCACGTCCACGCAGAAGCCGTCGTTGCCCCAGTGCACGTCCGAGGACACGCCGTGCGTGCGCGCCAGGCCCTCCGCCAGCGCCCGCGCGAACACCGAGCCCGCCTCCGTCTCCCGCTCGCGCACCACCGGCTCCGGCCGCTCCTGGGTGGCCTCCTCGGGTTGTCCGGACTCGCGCGCGTACTCCTCCGCGAGCCGCTCGGCGTACTGGAGGTAGGCGAAGAGCAGCCAGCCTCCGTTCGGCTTCCGGCCGCTCTCCACGGGAGGCAGCGCCGTGTACACCTCGCGAGGAATCGACGTGACCAGGTGCACCATCTGCCGCGCCCGCGTCACCAGCACGTTGAGCCTCCGCCCTCCGCCCGCGCTCCCCAACGGACCGAAGCGCCGGTAGAAGCGCCCCTTCGCGTCCGGGCCATACGTGGTGCTGATGATGATGTGATCCCTCTCGTCTCCCTGGACGTTCTCCAGGTTCTTCACGAAGAGGCCCTCGAACGAGCCCTCGCCACGCCGCGTCCGCGCCGCCGCCAGCTTCGCCGCGAAGTCCGCGTCCGCCGCCGCCAGCTCCTCCAGCACCTCGGTGATGGCGTCGCGCTGCGACAGGTTGAAGCACGCCACGCCGATGGACGGCGGCTCCGGCCGCGAGAGCAGCTCCTTCACCAGCGCTCCCACGGCGCGCGCCTCCACGACGTTCACCCGCTTCTCGTACAGGCCTCCCGCATGGACGAGCCGCAGCGGCGCGTGCTCCACCCGGTTGGACGGGTGCCCCGGAATCGCCTGCAGCCGCGAGTCATAGAAGTGCTCGTTGCTGAACCCGATGAGATCCGCGTTGCGCGAGCGGTAGTGCACGTCCAGGTAGCACTGGTCGATCTCCAGGTTCAGCGCCGCGCCGAGCAGATCCTCCACCTCGGACTGCTGATCCTCGAAGAGGCCCTGCTCGTCCTCGGCGTCCAGCTCCTCCTGGCTCTGGACCACGGCGGACTCGAAGAAGCGCGTGGGCGGCAGCTGCTTGGGGTCTCCAGCGATCACCACCCGCTTCGCCCGCGTCAGCACCGGCAGCGCCTCCTCCAGACGGCACTGCGAGGACTCGTCGAAGATGACCACGTCGAAGAGCTCGCGGCGGGAGAAGATCTGCGCCACCGTCTGCGGGCTCGCCATCCACACCGGCCGCATGTCGAAGAGCGGATCGCCTCCCTCGGCTCCCGCGCCCGCGGCGATGACCTGACGCACCCGCAACGCGCGCTCGCCCCGCAGCAGCAGGCGGCGGCGCAGCTCCGCCCCGAGCCCGTTGAGCCGCCCGCCCGTGGAGGCCAGCAGGCGCTCGCGCTGGCGCTCCGTCCAGCGGTGCAGGATGACGTCGCGCACCAGCTCGCGCTTCCTCGCCTCCAGGGCGCGGTGGCGCGTCTGGCTCGCGTGGTGGCGATCCGCGTCGATGTGCTGCAGCACTGGATTCTCCCGCACCCGCGCGGAGATCTCCGAGGCCAGCACCGTCTTGCGCACCGCGCGCCAGCCGTCCTCGGGGTCCGCGCCAGCCAGGGCCAGCTTCTCGGCCGCCGCGCCGAGCGACGCGGGCAGGCCGGCCACCACCGACTGGATCCTCAGCAGTCCCTCCACGCTGGACAGCCGCGCCGCGAGCGACGAGAGCAGCGGCTGCGCCTGCGCGCCCGCTCGCAACGCCCGGCCCTGTGCCACGCACCAGGCGGACGAGAAGAGGCCCACCTCGGCCAGCCGCGTCTCCAGCCCGGCCACGTCCTCGGCGCGCGCGGCCGACTGGCGCAGGCCCGCGAGCAGGCGTGCCCGTGCCGCTTCATCGCCGCGCAGGGACTCGCGCACCATCTGCCGGCAGGAGGCGAGCGTCGGCTCGCTCTCCAATGTCAGCAACACCTCGAACAGCGCGGCATGGGTCCGCAGGCCACGGGCCAGCGCGTCGTCCGCGAGCGTCCCGGTGGCGCCCGGAGAGAGGACCGATTGGTGATAGTCGGTGAGCAGGGCTCGCGCGCGCACGCCGTTGAGGAAGCGGGAGACGCGCTCGACGGCCTCGATCCCCAGGGTGAGCCCGAAGCGCCGCAGCACCTCAACGGCCTTCGATCTCCGGGTGAAGAAGAAGAGGAAGCGGTACCACTTGCGCGCTACCTCCATCCAGGCCGCGAGGAACGCCATCCACTGTCCCAGCACACCCAGGCCCTGCGGCTCCGAGCGGTGCACGAGCGCCAGCTCCGCGTCCAGCGGCCCCTCGCTCAACACCCGCACCTGCGGCGCCAGTCCCTCCAGCTGGGTCTTCGCCGCCTGCACGGCCTCGGGCGTGGCGGAGATCCACCGCGCCAGCGTCTCGGGGGCCGCGTCCTTCAGCACCGGCTCCAGCTTGTCGGCGAGCGCGGCGCGGGCCCGGCCCTCGGCCACCACGTCTCCCGAGGGAGAGAAGGCCGGTACGTCCGGTGAGGACCGCGCATCCGCCTCGCGCGCGGCCTCCACGGTGGACGCCATCCGCTCGCGGTACGTGGCGAGCGGCGTGGAGAGGTAGTCCTTCAGCTCGGCGCCCAGCGCGGTGCGCCAGGGGTTGTCCGGGTAGCCCTCCTTCACGGCGCGATCCAGCACCTCGCGCACCTCGCGCTCGTGCGGGCGCGCATCGGCGAGGCGGAAGGTGCCGAGGCTCTCCGTCGCACGCGCCAGGGACTCGGGCGCCTCCTGGCCGAGCCACTGGCCCACCAGCTCGTGGAAGGAGGGCTCGGTGCCTCCGGCGGGACGCTCGGAGAGGGCGCGCTCGGCCGAGGACAGCTCGTCGTGGAGCGTCTGCAGCTCGGTGTCCACGCGCGAGAGCTCGGCCTGGGCGGCGGGGTTGCCCCGGGTCTCGGGCAGGTTGTCGAGTTGCTCGCGGATGCCGAGGTAGAGCTCGCGCTGGTCGCGCTGCGCGTCGTGCACCACCGCGCAGAGGGAGCCCAGGCCGAGGTGCTCCAGCCGGTGCTTCACCACGTCCAGCGCGGTGCGCTTGTCACAGACGAGCAGGACGCGCTCGCCGCGCGCCAGGTGGTCTCCGATGGCATTGGCGATCGTCTGGGACTTGCCCGTGCCCGGAGGCCCGTGGACCACGAGGCCCCGGGTGCTGCGCGCGAGCCGCACCGCTCGCGCCTGGCAGGGATCCGCATGGGAGACGAGCCGGTCCTCCCCCGCGCGCCAGGTGCCCTGGGACGCCGCTTCCGGCCTGGGAGTGCCCGTGCCCCCGAGGGAGACGCCCACGCGCAGGAAGCTCTCGATGGGACCCTGGACGGGCTCGCCGTCCACGAGGGCCCGCATGTCGTCCACGAGGCTCTGGTTGGACAGCGGGTAGAGGCCGAGCACGGCGCACGGGAGGATGGAGGCTCCAGTGGTGGACTCGTCCTCGGAGCGCGGGGTGGGGGAGAGGGGCGTCTCCGGTGTGAAGGGAGCGGGAGCGGGCAGCTCCAGGGCCCTGGCCACGGCGGCGGCCAGTTCGTTGATCTCGCGCCAGGGCTCGACGCCCTGCTCATCGGCGAAGAGCGCCCCGAGGGATTTGCCCGTCTGCCGTTCCACCCAGGCGATGAGGGCGGTGTTGGGCATGACGCGCTCCACGCCGTCGGCGGCGGCCTCCAGCTCCACGCCCGGCGTGCGGCCCTTCTTGAGGGTGAGACGCACGGGGATGAAGGCGATGGGGGCGAGGATGCGCCGGGTGTTGGCGAAGCCCCGCTTGTCCTTGGCGTCGGGAGGCAGGTGGAGCAGGGGATAGCCCACGTGCAGCACCTGGGCGCCGGTGTCCTGCTCGAAGGTGCGGGCATCCTCGGCGATGGTGGACAGCTTGCGCAGCAGTGCCTGCCGCTCGTCGTCCTCACGCTTGGAGGGAGCGTCCGCGGCATCCTTCGCGGGAGGCGTGGCGCGCACGGAGAGCTTCGCCGCGCCCTTTTCTCCGAGGAGTCCGGCCAGCACGGCCTGGGGCGAGGTTCCATCCAGGCGGCTCAGCAGCGTGAGGTCCACGCGCTGGCGGCTGTTGTGGGGACGGCAGTTGATGCTCGGGCCCGAGGCGAGCGAGGCGTACAGCCGATCGAGCATCTTCTCGAGGAAGCGGTTGTGGGACTCCGACAGGGCGCACCTCCAGGGGGACTCGCTCCTCCTATCACGAATGAGAGGGAGCGCCCTCGCCTTCGTCAGGCTCCCGAGCCTCGTGTTGAACCCCCGTGCCCGACGTACTGGGAGCGGGAGTTTCGTCGGATCATGAACGATAGCGCCCGCCTTGCAATCGGCCTTGAAAGGGAACCCAACCTTTCCATTCGTTTCCAGCACCTTGCTGGGCTCGACGGCTTGACATGGTTGTAAGCAGTTTTTGTAATCGACGGGAGGGGTTTCAGGCTCGGGCTGCTCGCATGGTGAGGCGTGCCAATGTCTATTTGCAATCTCCCCTTGTTGCTCTTGCTTCTGTCGGGGTGTGCGGCACCGAGGTCCGTTACCCTGGTCGAGGGGCAACTCGAGCCGAGGCACTTTCGGTTTGTCACGATCGTTGAGCAGCGCGGCAATGACCCGGGTGGGTGGCGTGCCGCCTGTCTCCACTTGCCAATCCAGAGCGATACGGGGGACGCAATCATCTGCCGGATGGGGGTCGATATGCCGATAAAGACCGAGGAGGATGGGTTCATTTCCCTCTCACTGGCCCAGCGCATCGCCGCGAACTGCGCAAACAGTGCAGCGCAACATGCCTTGACGGCCACAACCCTTGAGACGCCTCTTGGTGTCGCGTGCGAAAGCTTCAAGAACTCATTCCATTTGATGCTAAATGCCGCAATCGCTGGATCGCGCGTGAAGACGGCATGCCATCCCAAGGCTGAATCCGCGAGGACCGGCCGCTAATCTCCATGTCCTTCACATCAGAGCAGCTGCTGGCTATTGCACGGAACTACTGGCGCGCTGACAAGATTTATCATTTCAGATCCGACAGCAGCCCAGAGCATGAGCGGCTCTGCGGCCTCTGGGAAGAAGAGCTGAAGAAGATTGAGCGGTGGTGGGCGTTCCTGGATGAGCTCAAGAAGGAGCTTCCCGGGTTCACGATTGGCGATGCGACCGCGACTCCCGATGCCTGCTTTCGTTGCGCCGCATACTCGCCCGTGGGCGACCTGTCCAACACGCGCCGCTTCGCTGTCGTTGGCTGTGTCAGCATTCTCGCGCCCGTTTACACTGTTTACGGGGTGGAGTACTCACGGATTGAAAAGAAGCGACACAATCCCAGAGCATTTTTCGAGCCTCTCCCAGCCGAAATGCGCCACCCCGCGGATGTTGTTTCCAGGAAAATCGAAGCAACTTTCGGGGTGAGTGCGCTTCCTCGTGAGATCGCCGATACCCCCATCCCGCTCTATGTCGAGCCGATCGAGCCGCCCAATACCACTTTGTTCCATGCATTTTTCACGAGCGAGCCTGCATCCTTGCCTTGATTTCACGGGCGGATTTCATCGCCAGCCGAGGATGGCGTTGAGCAGCGACAGGCGCACCTCAGTGCCAGGCAGCCGCAGCGAGTGCAGTTCCCATCGGCGGCTCACCGGAGAGCGCTCTCCCCAGCAGGTGGAGCGGCGGCGCCGCGTCGCCTACCGGTTGTAGTCGCGGGGCCCTCAGAGGAAGGCGAGGTCGACGTACACCGGTACCTCGGGCGGGCAGGTGGGCACCGGGGCGCCGCCGATGGCGAAGGCCAGCACGTGCGTGCACATCCGGTTCGCCGGGCCTCGCACGCGCGGTGAGCCCTGGTTCTCCAGCCCGTCCTCAGCGTCCAAGCGGCGGCCAGGGCTCGCAGGGCGGGAGAGCGGTTGCGGGGCTCCGACAGAGTGCACCTCCAGGGGGACTCGCTCCTCCTACCACGAATGCGAGGGGGCGCCCCCGTCTCCATCAGGCTCCCGCGTCGTGGGTTTGACGCCAGGCGGACATGAGCACCAGGCGGACAGGATGTAGGGTAGGGCGTGTGCCCTGGCCCTCTCCCACAGGTTCTGGACGGGCGCCTCACCGGAGCGGTCTCCTCCACGGATTTCGGATGGAGGTGGGCTGGATGAAGGATTCGATTGGCGCGGGCGAGGGGCCCTGGCTGGAATTCGCCCCTGGCGAGCGCGTGGCGGGCTTTACCATCGAGGGGAAGATCGCCAGCGGTAGCTTCGGCATCGTCTACGAGGCCACCCGGGACGGGAAGCCCTTCGCCCTCAAGCTGGTGCCCATGGGGGAACGGGGGGACCGCGAGGTGGATGCGTTGCGCCGCGCGCGGCTCCCCAATGTCGTCGGCTTCCGCGGGTACTGCCTCTGGCCGGAAGACGAGCCGCACTTCCTCGTGCTGGTGCTGGAGCTGGTCAAGGGTGACCCGCTGGACGTGTGGGCCAGGAACGAGAACCCCTCCGCGCTCGAGCTGGTGCGTCAGGTGTTGTTGCCGCTCGCGCGCACTCTCGCGGCGGTGCATGCCGAGGGCGTGGTGCACCGGGATGTGAAGGAAGCCAACATCGTCATGCGCGAGTCGGACGGGCAGCCGGTGCTGGTGGACTTCGGCGCTGCCGCATACGAGGGCGCGCAACGCCTGACGATGCGGCTGCCGCCAGGTACCCGGGAGTACCGCAGCCCCGAGGCATGGCGCTTCGCCCGGGAGTGGGAGGGCGAGTGGTACCCGTCCGGGCCACGGGACGACCTGTGGGCGCTGGGCGTTACGCTCTACTTCCTCCTCACGCGCGAGCTGCCCTTCGGTGATCGGAACGACGCGCGGATGATGCACGCCATCCTCCATGAGAATCCGGTGGCGCCTCATGTGCTCAACCCGCGCGTTCCCCCGGCGCTGGGCGAGCTGTGCCTGCGGATGCTGGAGAAACAGCCCGAGTCCCGGTATGCGGACGCCACAGCGCTCGGGCAGGCGCTGGAGGAGGTACTGGCCCGCGCGGATGGTGCATGGCACGCGCCGCTCTTCCCTGGAGGCAAACGAGAGAAGCGCCTCGTTCCTCGTCCGTCAACGGCGGCTCGTTCTCGTTCGATGAGATGGCCCTGGGCTGTCGGTCTCGCTCTCTCCGCGCTCGTCCCGTGGCACGACTCCCCCGAGCCTACCCCACGCGAGGAGTCGACCCCCTCTCAGCCGACGTCAGAGGCCAACTCCTGCCAGGAATTGGCGCCCACCGGCATGACGGGAGAGGTTGAGCACGGCGCGGAACTTCCGAAGTCATTCACCCCCGCGCCCGTCGCCAGTGCGACGTCAAGCGAGGAAGACCCGGTGCTCAAGTCCAAGACGGTCCGTTCCCTGGCTGTTTCCTTCTGCGTCTCCACCTCCGCCTGCGTGAGCAGCCCGCAGCAGCGTCCGCCCCCTCCGCCCGAGGCGTGCCCGGCTGGCTCCGCGGATACCCTCGAGCCATTCGGTATCGAAGAGGGGGATTATGGTCCCGTGTTCATCGAGTTCTTCCGTCCTCCTGTTGATTTGTATCTGGCGGAGGGCGACGTCACCGCCATTGTCGACAGGGGCTGGAAGGGACTCCCGGAGGGGACCCCCATGTATGGCAAGGTGCTTTTCGGGAACGGTCGTGTCTATGGCCGCTTTACGCGGATTCGCCTGCCGGGTGGGGAGGTTGCTCCGGTCTGCTTGGAGGTGACCTCGTCCAGCGGAACGGGTATCGCGATGCAGCCCGAGCGCATGGGTAGGAAGGTCCGCGTCATCAACAACCTCCATGTCATGTCGGTGAGGCGCTTCGAGTAGCCACGCACCGGAGACCGCAGCCGTGCTCCCTACATCCTTTACTGCCATGCTGGCTCTGGTGCTTCTTCGGGGCTCGCCCGTCGTGGAGCCATCCACTGTTGGCTCATGTGCGGAGGTGCAGCGTATCGAGCTATCACTTTCGTCCGAGGCGACACGCGAGGTATGCATCAGCCCAGGGCTCATGACGGGATTCCTCTTCGATGCTCCTGTCGTCGTGGAACTGCAGGACGAAGTCCGTTTCGAGGAGGTGGTGCGTGGACGCCAGCTTCTCACGCTGTTACCACCCCAAGATATGGTGTCTGGGGAGCGGCTGCGGTTCGTCGTTCATTTCGGGGGCGGAGTGGCCCAGGGGTCCATCGCTTTCACATTGGTGGCTCACTCAGGGAGGGCCACCCATCAGGTGGAGGTCTTTCGGGACAAGCGCACCCGGGAATCCTTTCAGCAAGAGGTGGAGCAGGAGCGTGCGAAGAATCGGCAACTCCGCGAGGATAACCGGCGGCTGCGGGCTCGGTTCGAGCGGATAAGGGAGCTCGGGAGCCTCGTTGCCAACGAGGCGGTGGGGATCCATGGAATCCAAGCCAAGGAACTCGACCCGAAAGCGTTCTCGGAGTTGGGGGGGATTCTTTACTTCGACAGGGGCCTCAGCTATCGCGGCGAGTCGACGATCGCCGCGGAGATCTGGCTGAGAAATTCCGGCTCGGAGCCTTGGACGACGGTGGGGGGAACCCTGATTGACTCCGATGGAGAGGAACTGACGGGTTTGAAGATTCGTCAGGAGGAGGCGATTGTGTCCGACCGGGCCAGCGTGGTCATCGTGGAAGCCAATGCCAAGAGGACCCAGGCGCGAGGCTATTTGAAGCTGAAGCTCTGGGATGAGGGCCTGCGCGTCGTTACCTTTCCACGCATGATGTTCCCATAGGGAGGGTCAGCACGCCGTGCTTTTCAGCGACCTCATCTCAGGATATTACCTGTTAATCTTGGGGTGCTCCTGAGAACGGGAAGCATGGCCAAGAGGCTCTCCATGGCACGCTGGGCGGTTCTCCTGCTGTTCTCCTTCTTCGTGGGGTGCAGTACGCCAACGAAGGTCGTCCGCCTGGACACAGGATCAGGCGAGCCTGGCGTCTACATCCCTCGCCGAGACGTGAAGCCGATGGAACTGAGCCAAGAGGGGTTCAAGGAGGCTGTGGCGGAGCACGCCCCCTTCGTGCCAGTTGTGGAGCGTCCCCTGGTGTACGCCCGGCAGCTGTTTGGAGTGCCCGAGCGCAGCGGCTGGTTGCGGTACGAAGGGAGGAGCCGGCGACTCATTCCCTCGGAGCCGGGGAACGCCCAGGACCTGCGCCTGTTGCCCGAGGACGAGGAACTGAAGCGCTGCTACCTGCTGTGGTGCGAGCGATTGATGGCTGGCTGGTGCTGATGAAGGAAGTGGATCGAGCCACGACCTTCGACGAACTCCACGTGTCTGGAGAGAAGTTCGGAGGCACCATGGGGGAGAAGGCTGCTCGAGCGTTCGTGATGCTGGCCACGGTGGCCATGGGGAACACGGCGACGGGCATGGTAGCGACGCTGCCGAAGTTGCCTGGAGCTGGACAGGCGGCGGTGGTGGCAGAGGCGCAATTGAACATTCGCTTGACAGCCCCTGCACTGGCTCAGGTGGAGTCGGTTGCTCTTGGCGCCGAGGGCGTCACCTTCGTGCTGGCTCCCAACGCCGTGGCCATGGCGGCTCGCGACAGCTCAAGCAGCGGCGCCATAGAAAGATTCAGAGCCGGGACTTACGGTGAACTCAAGAATGCTGGCATCAAGGACGCTCACCATGTGATTCAAGATGCCGCCGTTCGAGATCTGCCTGGATATGATAGTCGTGCAGCCCCTGCTGTTGAACTGAAGGGCCCAGCGACACGCGTTGGCACTGCACACTATGAGGCGACTCAGGTTCAGCGTCAGGCCGGAGGGGGGACCTATGCTGACGAGCGCAGGATCGCCTATGAGGCCTTGCGACGCGCAGGGCTGTCTCATGAAGAGACGCAATCGCTGATTGGCCGCGCGGATGACTACTTCAAATCGATCGGCGTCACGCCATCGACACCGACCAGAATCCCCGGCAATCGATAGGAGGCCGCACTGTGGACATGAAACTGATGGCTCAAGTTCGGCGCCTGATAAAGGATCTGGCGGCGGGACGGTATGCGGAGATCGCAGCAGATGGTCGCGCAGGACGCTTGAGCGAAGCAGAGTTGAGAGCTGCTGTCGAGGAGTATGGGCGGACTCTTGTTCCCTTGCCAGATGACGTCGACATGATTGTAGATGTCTATGAGCAACCGTCTCACCCAGATGCGGTCACCCTCGATGTACCTCTGTGGACCCAGGAGGAAGGCCGCAGTGATCTGACTCTTTCGTTGACGGCGATCAAGCAGGGCGAAACCTACACAGTCGAAGTGGATGATCTGCACGTTCTTTAGTAGCCCACCGTATTCGTGACGACTGGCTCGAGACATGCACCAGGGGAGTCAGAGCCAGACGTGGGCAAAGCACGAGAGCGGGCTGGTGTTCCCCCAGGACCTCATCGCCAGCCGAGGATGGCGTTGAGTAGCGGCAGATGCACCGGAGTGCCGGGCAGCCGCAGCGGGTGCAGCTCCATCCGCAGCCCCGCCTCCGAGAAGAGCGTCTCCACCTCCGTGCGCGCCAGTGCGTGGACGGGCACTCCGAGTGAGCGCCGCAGCAGCGCCAGCCGCAGCGTGTCCATGCCACGCTCCAGCGCGGTGGGGCTCATGTCCTCGTGGACCCAGTCCCGCGTCGTCACGGCGCCGCCGGGAGTGAGCACTCGCGCCCAGCCTCCCACCACCGCGGCCCGGTCACGAGGCGGAATGAGTTGCAGCAAGAAGTCCGTCTCCACCAGCGCGAAGGAGGCGTCGGGCAGGGGCAACTGGCGCGCGTCCGCCTGGAGGAAGCGCACGCGCTCGTCTTCCCGGACCACCTCGCGTGAGCGCGCCAGCGCCTCCTCGGCGATGTCCACCACGTACACCTCGGGTCGCAGGCCATGCTCCGCCAGTGTGTCCAGGAAGGTGCGCGTCGTCCTCGCCGAGCCGGTGCCGCACAGGAGCACCCTCGCACCCGGGGCATGCAGGGGGGCCTTCGGATCGGCGAGCACCCGGGCCAGGGCCCAGCGGTAGCAGCGTCGCAGGTAACCCGAGTGCCAGGATTGCGCGGCCCAGAAGGCCGTGCGCGCGTGATAGCTGTCAGGAGCGTGCATGGAGTCGGCCCAGAAGCGGCGATGGACGATGCGGACACTGTAGTCCACACTCCGCGCCGTCCGTGCCCTTCCGCTGGCTCGGAGCATGGAGGTACGTGAAGTTGGTTTCGACGGGACTGGAGGCGCACTGGTTTCCGCTCGCGTGGAGTGGCGAGCTGGGCCGGAGCCCGATGGGAGTGAGCCTTCTCGGCAGGCGGCTCGTCCTCTTCAGGGATCGGCAGGGCAGGGCGGCGGCGTTGGAGGATTTCTGTCCCCACCGGGGTGTGTCGTTGTCCCTGGGAACGGTTCGCGACGGCACGCTGGCGTGCGCCTACCACGGCTGGCGCTTCGCCTCCGATGGCGCCTGTGTCCATGTCCCCAGTGCCACCGCCTCCACGCCTCCCGCCCGGTGCCGTGTCCCATCCTTCGCCACGGTGGAGCAGGACGGCGTGGTCTGGGTCCGGCTGGCCCAGGAGGGCGAGGCCGCTCCTCCGCGCTGGCCTCTCTGGGGCGAGCGGGGGTACTCCTTCGATGCGCTGGTGACGGACGTGGAGTGTCCGCTGCCATGGGTCGTCCAGAACTTCGTCGACTGCGCGCACACGGGCATCCTCCATCGCGGTCTCTTCCGGGGTGAGCCCTCGCGCGACATCGAGGCCCTCGTCGAGCGCCGGCCGGACGGTGTCCACGTGGAGAACCTCGGAGAGACGAACCCCGGTTCACTGGGCGCCTGGCTGCTCTCCCGGGGCTCCGGGGCCATCCGCCACACGGACACCTACCGGGCTCCGCACACCGTGGAGGTGAACTACTGGTGGGGCGAGCAGCACTTCGTCACCACCTCGGTGTGCACGCCGCTCGACGAGCGGAGGACCCGCATCTACACACGGCTGGGTGTGCGCTTCGGTCTCCTCAACCGCGTGGTGCTGGCGGCCCTGCGGCCCCTCACCGCGCGCATTCTGGCCCAGGACGTGCTCATCCTCGAGGACCAGGCGCGCCAGTTGGAGCGCTACCCGGATCGCCCGCTGGCCTCCACTCCCGCGGATCTCCCCTGTCTCTGGGTGCACGAGGTCCACCGGCAGCTCACCGGCGAGCGCTCGTCCCAGCAGGTGGAGCGTCGGCGCCGCGTCGCCTACCGGCTGTAGTCCCGGAGCCCTCAGAGGAAGGCGAGGTCGACGTACACCGGTACCTCGGGCGGACAGGTGGGCACCGGGGCGCCGCCGATGGCGAAGGTCAGGACGTGCGTGCGCATCCGGTTCGCCGGGCCTCGCACGCGCGGTGAGCCCTGGTTCTCCAGCCCGTCCTCGATGACGTTGACGATGTGCCCTCCCAGCCGGTGCGCCTCGTGGAGCAGCTGCTGGAGGGCGGGGGCGTCGAGCCGCTCGCGGACGGCGAAGGCCAGCTCCACCGTCTCGATGGGCTGGCCCGGGTAGGGGAAGGGGTTGGCCCGGGTGAGGGGCCGCAGCAGCGTCCAGGCGGCGGCCAGGGCTCGCAGGGCGGGAGTCGTTCCGCCCAACCGCAACTGGCGGGCTCGGGAGGGGTTCCACAGGGCGGCGACGAAGCGGCCGTCGGCGCGGCGGCGGAAGAAGCGCAGCTCGGGGAACATGGCGCGCGCGGCGGCCACGGCACCCGGTGGAGGCACGGGCGCGAGGAAGCGGTGGCTCCACTCCCCGGGCAGCGTCTCCAGCTCCGCGTCCGTGGGCTCCCAGGCCTCGAGCACGGGCACCCTGGGGGCCGAGGGGCGTGCCAGGAGCAGCCGGCTCGCGGTGACGAAGGTGCGCTGCACGGCGGCGCGCTGCCCGTGCTGGCCCGCCATCATGACGGACAGTGACTTGTCGTTGCCCTGGTTGATGAGGCCCCACCCCTGGTGCACGCCGCGTGAGGCACAGTGCTCGCGTACGGCGTCGAACAGGGCCCGCACCACGCCGGTTCCCCTCGCCTCGGTGGCCACGCGCAGGTCTCCGCCATGGAACAGCTCGGCGGGCCGCAGCCGTCCTCCGTCCTCCACCATGCGCCGCTCGATGCGCGCGTGTGCGAAGCCCACCAGCCGCTCTCCCCGCCAGGCGAGCACGTCGAAGCCGCTCCCGCCCAGTGAGAGCCAGGCGCTGGCGCGTCGTTCGCCACGCTGGATGACGAGCGGCAGCGGGCCACCCATGGCGGTCTCCGCCTGCAGCCGGCGCACCTGGGCCCAGTGTTCATCCGCGGAATCGGTGAGCTGGATGCGGAGGGGAGACGTCACGGCGGTGGCCTCCTTATGTGGCGGTCCCGATGCGGTCAAGCTCACACCCGGGGACAACTCGTGACGGCCCCTCCGCCGCCACTGCGCTAGAACTTCCGTCATGAGCGTCCCGTCCATCCCGTCGCCGCCGCCGCAGAACCATCGCGAGGCCCTCGGCTCGCTCCCCGAGCTCCCCCACGGCGGTCCCGAGGACCGTCTGGCTCGTGCCCGCGACTACTTCCGCGACGCCCTCGTCCGCGTCGAGGCCTTCCACCGCGACGGCGCCGCCGGCCTGTCCACCTGCCGGCTCCTCTCCGCCGCCACCGACCGGCTCATCCACGGCCTCTTCACCGAGATCGCCGCCGAGCTCCACGCGCCTCCCGATCTCGCCCTCGTCGCGCTCGGCTCCTACGGGCGCCGCGAGCTGTCTCCCCACTCGGATCTGGACCTGCTCCTCCTGCGCGGGCCCGGCGTCTCCGAGGAGGCCGTGGCTCCGCTGGCCCGTGCGTTCCCCACGCTCTTGTGGGATCTCAAGCGCGCCGTCGGCTGGAGCGCCCGCGCCCCCGAGGAGTGTCTCCGCGCCGCCGAGGCCGACCACACCGTCCGCACCGCGCTGCTCGACTCGCGCTTCCTCACCGGCGACGCCACCGTCTTCTCGCTCTTCTCCGAGGACGTCCTCCCCGAAATACTCACCCTCCACGCCGACGCCTACATCCAGGACAAGGTCCAGGAGCTGCGCTCCCGCCGCGAGCGCTATGGCGACTCCGTCTTCCTCCTCGAGCCCAACCTCAAGCAGGGCGACGGCGGCCTGCGCGATCTCGAGACGGCCCTGTGGATCGCCCGCGTGCGCTTCCGCACCCGGGGCCTCACCGGGCTCCTGCAGCAATCCATCCTCCCCGGCTCGCAGGTGACGCGCCTCAAGGCCGCCCGCGACTTCCTCCTGCGCATCCGTCACCACCTCCACTTCCTCCGCGCACGCAAGGAGGACCGGCTCACCTTCGACCTCCAGGAGGAGGTGGCGCGCTTCCTCGGCTACCAGCAGGGCCCCGTGCTGCCCGTCGAGGCCTTCATGCGCGACTACTACCTGGCCGCCAACGCCATCCGGCAGACAGCCGATGCGCTCATCTCCCGCTGCGAGGAGCTCAGCACCGGCCGGAAGCTCTCCCTCCCGTCCGAGCGCCGGATCGGCGCCTTCAAGGTGTTCCGCGGCAAGCTCACCCTCTCGGACCCGAGCCTCTTCACCCGCGAGCCCGCCTCCATCCTCGACTTCTTCCGCACCGCCGAGGAGCACGGACTGCCGCTCTACTCGTGGGCCCGCGCGCAGGTGGCGCAGGCCCTCCCGGCGCTGGAGGCCGCTCGCGCCACGCCCGCCGTGTCCGCCGCCTTCAAGGCCCTCTTCTCGCGGCCAGGTACCCGCGGCGAGCTCCTCTTCGAGCTGCATGACGCGGGGGTGCTCGGCGCCGTGGTGCCCGAGTTCGGCCGCGTCACCGCCCACCACCAGCACGACCTGTACCACGTGTACACCGTCGACGTTCACACGCTCTTCGCCGTGCGCCGCCTCTACGCCCTGCGCGCCGGAGACCTGGTGGAGCAGGAGCCCGAGCTGTCCCGCGAGATGCGCGACCTGAAGGATCCACTCCCGCTCTACCTCGGCATGCTCCTGCACGACGCGGGGAAGGGGATGGGTGGCAACCACTCGGAGAAGGGCCGGCTGTTGATGGTGGCCCTCGGCGAGCGCCTGGGCCTCTCGCCCCGCCAGCGCGAGGTGGCCGAGTTCCTCGTGAAGGACCATCTCGCGATGAGCCACACCGCCCAGCGCCGGGACTTGAGCGACCCGGCCCTCATCGCCGACTTCGCGCGCCAGGTGGGCGACGTGGAGAAGCTCACCTGTCTCTACCTCCTCACCTGGGCGGACATCAGCTCGGTGGGGCCTCGCATGTGGACGGGCTGGAAGGCCCAGCTCCTGCGCGAGCTGTACGACAAGGCCCGGGCCCACCTCGTCGGTACGGCGGCGCTCTCGGGCTCGTCTCCCTCCGAGCGTGTCCGCGAGCACTTCCATGCGCGCTGGGCCCGCGTGTCCGGCGAGCCGCGGGCGCGCGAGCTCGGGCAGGTGCTCCCCGAGCGGTACTTCCTCGGGACGGATCCAGCGCGCGCCACGCTCCACGAGCGGCTGCTCGCGTGTGCCCGGAGGCGTCCCCTGGCCGCCGCCCTGCGCCACCACCCCGAGGCCGGCTACAGCGAGCTGTCCCTCGCGGCCCGCGACAGGCCCGGTCTGCTCTCGTTGCTCGCGGGTGTGCTGTCCGCCCACCGCATCGACATCCTCTCCGCGCGCATCGTCTCCACCTCCGACGGGCTCGCGCTGGACGTCTTCGACGTGCGGCCTCCCCATGGGCTCCTGCTCGAGCGCTCGCGCTGGCGCATGGCCCGGACGGACCTCCTCCGTGTCCTCACGGGCCAGGCCTCCATCGAGGACGTGCTGCGGCGGCGCCGCTCGGGCTCGCTCCTGCAGCGGCCCCTGCCACCCGTGGCTCCCAAGGTGACGGTGGACAACCGCGCCTCCCGGGACTTCACCGTGGTGGACGTGGTGACGCAGGACCGGGTGGGCCTGCTGCACGCCATCTCCTCGGCCCTCACCCGCACGGGCGCGCAGATCGCCGTCGCCAAGGTGGCCACCGAGGCCCATCGCGCGATGGACTCGTTCTACGTCACCCGCCAGGGCGCCAAGGTCGAGGGCGCTCCGGGCGAGGCCGCGCTGGTGGCGGCGATCACCGAGGCCCTGGAGTCCCTGGAGCGCGAGGGCGCGGAGACCCGGGCGTGAGACGCCCCCGGGGCCGTCACGGACCGGCGGGCGGGAGCTCCTGGAAGGTCGATAACGCCGGCCGGCCGATCCGCCCCTTCACCGCGAGCGGCGGGTGGTGCTGAGGCTCCTGGGGCGCCTGGGGCCGGGACTTCTCGTCCTGGCCCTCCGGTGGCGCCTCCTCGTTGAGCTCGCGGAAGATGCGGCGGCCGAGCAACGCGCCCAGCACCAGCGACACCACCATCCCCACGCCGGATACCACCGTCGCCAGCGTATGGCCCTGCGCCAGGCCGCTGCCGAACTGCGCGGTGAGGAGGGTGCCGGGGACGGTTCCCAGCAGCACACCCAGCGTCAGCGGCCAGAAGCGCGCCCTGGCCGATGCCGCCGCCGCGATCATCACGTCCGTGGGCAGCAGCGGGTTGATGCACGAGAGCAGCGCGAACTTGAAGCCGTGCCGCTTCGCCACCCGGGTGATGACCGGATAACGGCTGCCCGCCATGCGCTTCATCAACCGCGTTCCCAACCAGCGAGACAACGCGAAGATCAGCAACGTGGCGAGGAAACTGCCCGCAAGTGAATAGAGCGTGGCCGCCCGGGTGCCGAAAATCATCCCACCCACGGCGGTGAACACCTGCCCGGGCAGCAGTGTCACCGGCCTCACGGCCAGGAAGAGGATGAACGCCACCGGCGCCCATTTCCCCATCGGCGCGAGGAAGGCGTGCAAATCCTTCTGGTTGATGAAGTCCGGGCCCAGCAGCCGCAGCATCGTGAGCCCCGCGATCGAGGCCAGCACGGGTGCCAGCATCCGGAGCCACATTTTCAGACCGCTACCACCACCCGTCACGCCATGCCTCCCTGGCTGGATCGGCGGGAAAGGTGGGACAGCTAACGGGAATCGGCAATGCGAACTGGTGTGTTCTTGACACTGAAGCGTCCGGGCGGGCAGGCCGTAGTCACGCCCGCCGGGACAGCGTGTACCCCCAACCCCCTGAAACCATTGGGGTTTTGGATGTGCTCTGTCCGGCGTGAACGGCTGGCGGTGTACGGAGCTTGCTTGCATCGGGGCGCTTCCGTCCCAAGTTTTCAGGCAAGGGGCACCCTCGCGGGGAAGGGGGAGTCAGTAGGAGGAGGCAAGACATGCAGCAGGACAAGGACAACAAGGGCAGCATGACGGTGGCCGAGGCGGGCCGAAAAGGCGGAGAGACCGTGCGCAACGAGCGCGGCCGGGAGTTCTACGAGACGATCGGCCGCAAGGGTGGTGCGACGGTGAAAGCCGAACGGGGCCGCTCCTTCTACGAGGAGATCGGCCGCAAGGGCGGCGAGACCGTGAAGGCCGAGCGCGGCGCGAAGTTCTACGAGGAGATCGGCAAGAAGGGGGGAGACCGGGTGAAGGCCACCCGGGGTCCGAACTTCTACGAGGAGATCGGCCGCAAGGGCGGTCAGAAGGTCAAGAAGCTCATCGAGGAGGGCAAGCGGGCGGCTCGCGCGGCCATGGAGAAGCAGCAGGAAGGCGCGGGCGCGCAGCAGGAGGAGCCGGCGTCATCTTCGGCGGCGCCTCCAGATGAGTCGTCGAGCCCAGGCCGTAGCGAGTAACGTGACGAAAGGGCCGCGGACCGGATAGACACGGGTCGTGTACCTCTTCCTCGCGTTCCTCGACCACGCGGACCAACCAGAACGGGCCATCCGGCGGCTTCGGGAGTTCGGTATCCCGGAGCCGCTGGTCTTACGGGCTCGCAGCGCCATGGCCACCCTGTCGGCCGAGGTGCCCATCTTCGCCGGCCTGCGCGGTCTCGCGCTCGGGGCGGATGAGGACCGGCTCATCCTGGTGAGCCTGATGCCTACCCTCCCCGCCGAGGAGGTGGAGCGGCTCGTCCAGCGCGTCCAACTGGAGATGGATGCGGACGACCCTCCGATGGGCCGGTTGGTGGCCCTGCCGGTGATCGGCGCCCCCATGCATCGCCGGGAGTGACGGCGCTCGCGGAGCGGTGTAAGCACCGTATCCGTGCAGGCGCTGTTCGTCTTTCTCTCCATCGCGGCGCTCTCGCTGCTGGCCTCGAGCCGGACGGTGCTGGATCCGGGCCGTTTTCCGGCCTTCGCCCAGCTGGCCGCCAGCGGCTTGCTCTTCCTCGCCTGTGGCGCGGTGTTGGGGCCTGGCTCGCTGGGCGTGCTGTCCTCGGGCGACCTGACGGCCTTGCGGCCGGTGCTCGCCCTGGGGGTCGGCGTGGCGGGCGTCATCATCGGGCTCAACCTGGAGCCCCGGCTGCTGCGGCTGCTGCCCCGGGAGGTGTACGCGGCGGCACTGGCCCACGCCGGGACGGCCTTCCTGTGGGTGGCGCTGCCCCTGGCGGGTCCGCTGCTCTTCACCATGAACCTGGCCCCCGAGGCGGCGGTGGGGGCGGCGGCGCTGTTGGGAGCGGCGGCGAGCCTGTCCTCGGGCCACTTCGCGGTGCTGGGCTACCGCAGCGGACGCATGGAGCGGCGGCGAGGGCTGTCCGTGGCGCTGCTCACCATGCTGGATGACGTGGTGGGCCTGGGGGTGCTCGCGCTGGCGCTCGTCTTCGGCGCGGCGGCCCACCCGCTGGAGGGGTTGGGCCTGGTGGCGCTCGCGCTGCTGCTGGGCATGGCGTGTGGGGGCCTGTTGTCCTTCCTCATGCACGGGCTGAACGACCAGGGCGAGCTGATGGCGGTGCTGCTGGGCGGGGTGGCGCTGGTGTCCGGGGCGGCGGCGTACCTGCGCGTGTCGGCGCTGCTGGCGGGCGTGGCCTGCGGGGCGACGCTGGCGCTGGTGGGCGGCCGGTCCGTGGAGCGGGCGGCGCGCGTGCTGGGCCGCTTCGAGCGTCCGTCGTACCTGCTCCTGGTCTTCCTGGTGGGGGCCCACGTCCAGGCGCGCGACATGATGGCCTGGGCGCTGTTGCCGGGCTTCCTGGGCCTGCGCTTCCTGGGCAAGGTGCTGGGCGGTTCGTTCGCGCAGCGCATCGCCGGGGGCACGCTGGCGCTGCCGCCGCGGCTCGGCTACGCCCTCATCGCCCAGGGAGGGCTCGCGCTGTGCCTGGTGGTGGAGTACCTGTCGCTGGTGCCTGGACCGCTGTCCCAGCGCGTCTTCGACGTGGTGGTGGCGGGGGCCGTCTTCAACGAGCTGCTCGGCAGCCGTGCGTTCCGCTACGTGCTGGAGCCAGCGGCAGTGTCGACGCGGGGAGGCGGGCCATGAAGGGCGCGCTCCTGCGGCTGTTGCTGCTGGTGGTGGTGCTGGCGGCCATCGGCCGGGCCCAGACGTGGCGCGTGGACACGGGCACGTCGGTGACGCTCGCCGCGGGGGCACTGCTGTTGTGCGGCCTGTTCGCGGGGAAGGTGGCCAAGGGGCTGGGGCTGCCCCGCCTCACGGGGTACCTGCTGGTGGGCGTGGCGGTGGGGCCCTACGCGTTGGGCTTCATCCCCGGCGCGGGCGTGAAGGGGTTGGAGCTGGTGAAGGGGCTGGCGGTGAGCCTCATCGCGCTGGTGGCGGGCACGGAGCTGCAACTGGGGCTCATCCGCCGGGTGGGGACCCGGGTGGCGGCCCTGTGCACCGCGGTGTGCGGGGTGACCTTCCTGGCCATCTTCGGGGTGCTCTTCGCGCTCAAGCCGCTGCTGCCCTTCCTCACGCCCATGACGGTGTCACAGGCCCTGGCGGTCAGCGCGCTGGTGTCCACGGTGGTGGTGTCCTTCTCGCCCACGGTGACGATCGCCATCGTGCAGGAGACGAGCGCGCGCGGCAGCTTCACCGAGTTCCTCATGGCCCTGGTCATCATCGGGGATCTGCTCGTGATGGTGGGCTTCGCCGTGGCGGCGGGCTTCACGCGGGCGAGCTTCGGTGGTGGGCTGGACGTGGGAGGGCTGCTGGGCGGGGTGGTGTGGGAGCTGTTCGGCTCGGTGCTGGTGGGGAGCGTGCTGGCGCTGGTGATGCTGCTGTACATGCGGCGGGTGAAGCACGAGCTGCCGCTCTTCCTGGTGGCGCTGGGCTTCGTGTCGGCCGAGGCCGGCGCGCACCTGCACCTGTCACCGCTGCTGGTGTCGCTGGCGGCCGGGGCGCTGATCGCCAACCTGGACGAGCGCGAGGGCGAGCGCATCCACCACGCCATCCAGCGCGCGGGGCTGCCCGTCTTCGCGCTCTTCTTCGCCGCGGCGGGGGCGGGGCTCAAGCTGGACGCGCTCGTGACGGTGGGGCCGGCGGCCCTGCTGCTGGTGGCGCTGCGCGCGCTGGCCATCTACGGCTCGTGCCGGCGCTTCGCCCCTCCAGAGGATCCCCGTTTGCGCCGCTACCTGTGGATGGGGCTCATCTCGCAGGCGGGCGTCACCTTCGGGCTGGCGGCGCTCATCTCTCGAACCTTCCCGGACTTCGGGCCGCAGGTGGAGGTGCTCATCGTGGCGATGATCACCGCCCACGAGCTGATCGGCCCCGTCCTCACCCGGCGTGCCCTCCAGCGGAGTGGGGAGATACACTCCGATGAGGCGCAGGGAACGGCCTGACGGAGTCACACCATGGCGGCAGCGCCCATCATCGAGGTGAACGCGGATCACCCGCAGCCGAGGCACCTGCAGCGCGCGGTGGAGGTGCTCTCCAGCGGAGGGGTGATCGCCTACCCGACGGACACCTACTACGGCCTGGGGTGCGACCTGGGGTCGAAGAAGGGTGTCGAGCGGCTGTACCAGCTCAAGGGGCGGGACCGGAAGAAGCCGCTGTCCTTCCTGTGCCCGGACCTGTCGGACGTGGCGAAGTACGCGCACGTGAGCAACTTCGCATACCGGACGATGAAGAGCCTGACGCCTGGGGCCTTCACGTTCGTGCTCGAGGCCACGCGGCTGGTGCCCGAGGTGATGATGTCGAAGCAGAAGCAGGTGGGCATCCGCGTGCCGGACTCGGGGCTGGCGAGGGCGCTGGCGGCGGCCCTGGGGCGGCCCATCGTGACGACCTCGGCCACGAACGAAGAGGGCGAGCCGCTCATCGACGCCAGGGACATCAAGGACGTCCTGGGGCACGGGTTGGATCTCATCCTGGATGGAGGGGTGAGGCTGATGGAGCCCTCGACGGTGGTGTCGCTGATCGGCGATCAGATCGAGGTGCTGCGGCAGGGCAAGGGCCAGCTGGACTGAGGTTTCGCATGCTCCCTCTCCCTCTGGGAGAGGGCGGGGGGTGAGGGTCTTCCGGAAGATTGCCGGATCCCGTCTCTGGGCTACCCTGCACGTACGATGGAAGGTTACCTCGACGCATTCATCGCCTTCATCCGTGCCGAGCGCGGGCTGTCCGGCAAGACGGTGGACGCCTACGCCGCGGACCTGTCGGTGTACTTCGCGGACCTGAAGCGCAAGGGCATCACCGACGTGGCGCGCGTCAAGCCGGATGACATCTCCGGGCACCTGACGACGCTGAACTCGCGCAAGCTGTCCCGGCGCAGCCAGGCGCGGCACCTGGCGGCGATCCGCGGCTTCCACCGCTTCCTCGTGGCGGAGAAGTACGTGGAGAAGGATCCCACCGAGGACCTCGACACGCCGCGTTCGGCGCGCAAGCTGCCCGTCTTCCTCACGCTCGAGGAGGTGGAGCAGCTGCTCGCCTCGCCGGACGAGCGCACGCCCGTGGGTCTCCGGGACAAGGCCATGCTGGAGGTGCTGTACGCCACCGGCCTGCGCGTGAGCGAGCTGGTGGGCCTGGGCATCAACGACATCCAACTGGGGGCGGGCTACCTGGTGGCGAAGGGGAAGGGCGCCAAGGAGCGCATCGTCCCGGTGGGCAGCATCGCGGCGGAGAAGGTGCAAGCGTACCTGGAGGGCCCCCGGCAGGCGCTGCTGGGCGAGCGCGAGTCGAAGGCGCTCTTCGTCACCCCGCGAGGGGACGGCTTCACGCGGCAGGGCTTCTGGAAGCTGCTCAAGCGCTACGCGCTCAAGGCCGGCATCCGCAAGCCGCTGTCGCCGCACAAGCTGAGGCACTCGTTCGCCACGCACCTGGTGGAGCGCGGGGCGGATCTGCGCGCGGTGCAGGCCATGCTGGGCCACGCGGACCTGGCCACCACGCAGATCTACACGCACGTGAACGGCGCGCGGCTGCGGGCCGTGTACGACAGTGCCCACCCGCGCGGAGACGACGTCCGCGGCCGGGGCGGCCCCATGGGAGGTCGCGCCGCCAGGAAGAGGGCAGGGGGCGAGTAGGAACTGTCGAAAAAGGGTCCTGGAGTGGGCGATCCAGTGGCAATGCCACCCGAGGGTACATACATCCGTGGCGTTTTCATCACCTCGGATCGAAGTACATGCTCACCACCCTCCTGTACGCCACCCTGTTGGGCACGGCCCCGGTGTCCACTTCCTCGCAAGAGACCGGGTCCGCTCCCACTGTCCAGATTGCGTCGGCCTCTCCCATGCGGGCCCGAGCCCCGCTCATGGCCGGTATCGGCGCCTCCATGGCGCTGACCGGCACGGTGTTCTGGATCATCGGCAACGTTCAGCAGGGAACCGCCGCCCCGACCAGCCAGATCCCCGCCGAGATCCATCCGTCGATGCGGGCTGCCCAGCAGTACCAGTTGGGCGGGATGGCGTTGACGCTCGTCGGGGCGTGCGCCGTGGGGGTCGCGGCGGTCATGTGGAGCTGGACTCCGGAGCGTCCGGGCGCGGTGTCCGCGTCCGTCATGGTCGCTCCGCACGGCGGCGGAGTCTCCCTGACGGGGACGTTCCCGTGAGAGGGGGCGGGCTGCTGGGGGTGCTGTGCCTCTGTGGAACGCTCGCGCACGCCGAGGCCGCCCCTCCGGCCCCCGAGCCGGAATCACCGAGGACCGGGCTGCCCGCGGATGCGCCCGTGCGCAGGAACTACGTCGTTCCGGCCCTCGAGGCGACGGCGTTGAACCTCGGCATCTTCGCCTTCCACAACCTCATCTCGGGTGAGCAGTTCGCGCTCATCTCCTGGGACTCGGTGCGCAACCATCTCAATGGCTCGGATGGTTGGACCTTCGATGTCGATCACTTCGTCACGAACCAGTTCGGGCACCCGTACCATGGCTCCTTCACCTTCGCCGGGGCGCGGTCGTCGGGAGTGCCCTTCTGGCAGGCGAGCCTCTACACCTTCCTCGCCAGTCTCTCGTGGGAGTACTTCGCGGAGAACGAGCCGCCCTCCATCAACGATCAGATCACCACGACCCTGGGCGGCGTCTTCCTGGGCGAGGTCCTCCACCGGACGTACCGCTTCCTGATGGATGATGCCGGAGGGCAGGTGAGTATCCCCCGGAGGCTCGCGGGAGTGCTCGTCAGCCCGGCGTCCTCCTTGAACGACTGGATCTTCGGGGGCGAGATGTCCCCGGGGGACATCGATCGGTCTCCGCCCCTGTACGCCGAGCTCAACCCGGGCGTGAGCCTGAGGACCCGTTTCCTGGAGAGGGCGGGAGACACACCCCGGCTCCTGCTGAGCCAGGGGCCCCAGGTCTCCCTGGCGGGGGAGCTCGTCTACGGCGCACCGGGTGATCCCCAATGGCGTTACCGCCATCCCTTCTCCTACTTCGAGGCGCGTGCGGGGGTGACCTTCCCCGGGGTCTCGATGGGCAATCTCTACATCCGGGGACTGGTGGTGGGCTCCCAGTACGGGGGGGAGACGAGCTCGGCGCGCGGGCTCTGGGGTATGTACGGCCTCTACGACTTCGGAGCGAACGACATCATGCGGGTGTCGTCCGTGGGAGTGGGGCTCGGGACGACCCTTCAGGCGCGCCTCGGCCAGAACACGTCGCTGCAGGGGACGGCCATCCTGGCGGGGCTGGGCTTCGCCGCGGCGGGAAGCCTCGACCTGGAGTCGCAGTCGGAGCTCGTCCGTGACTACCACATCGGTCCGGGCGTGCAGTCCCTCCTGGAGGCGAAGCTCGTGCGCCGGGGCCTGGGCCTGCTCCGGGTCCAGGCCAGGAGCTGGTGGGTGAGCGGTGCGTACACGGAGCCCAGGCAGGGCTTCGAGTCCATCACCTACATCACCTGGGAGGGCCGTCTCCGGGTCGCGCCCCGGCTCGCGGTGGGGCTCGAGCTGCCCATGGCCCTGCGGGTCTCGGACTTCGGCCCGGACAGCCGCCATGCCATCGGTGGAAGCGGCCTGCACCTGAACCTGAGCTACATGTCCGACGACGGCTTTGGCACCGGGAGCCCCTGAGCCGCCTCGGGGCTGGGGTGCCACCGTCACACGGAGGGACGGATCTCCTCGTCGGTCTCCACTTCGGCCGGCAGGGGCATGAGGTCGTCTCCGTCCGGCTCCTGGAAGCGGGAATCGCGGCGCTCGAGCAGCGCGAGCACGGCCGGGAACAGCACTGTCGTACCGAGGAACGCGCAGAGGACCCCCAGCAGCGCGAGCTCCCCGATGGAGCGCAACCCCGGGTGGCGCGCCGTGAGCAGCGCGCCGTAGCCCGCGGCATTGGACAGCGTGGCCACCACCGCCGCGACACCCGTGGTGCGCACCACGTGGGGGAGCGAGCCCGGCCCCTCCTCGCGGTAGCGGTGGTAGAGGTGCACCGCGTTGTCCACGGCGATCGCCAGCAGGTTGGGCAGCACCACCGCGTTGATGAAGTTGAGCTTGAGGCCGTACAGGTGCATCGCCGCCGGCAGGCAGGCGAGCCCGATGTAGAGGGGACCCGTCACCAGCGCCGCCCGGCGGATGCCGCGCAGGCTCACCACCATCATCGCGAACACCGCGAGCCCGGCGGCGAGCAGCAGCCAGGGTCCATCCTGCCGCACCAGATCGAAGATGCGGTAGGCGATGAGGTTGGAGTCGAGCACCTGGAACTGGAGGCCCCGGGCCGCGGCAGCCACCCGCAGCTCGCCCATCTGCTCGCCGAAGCGGTGCAGCGCGTCCGTGTCGGAGAGCGACTCGCGCTTGAAGGCGAGCACGAAGCTGCCCTCGCCATCCAGCGCGGTGAAGCGGCGGCGCACCTCGGCGGGCAGCTCCTCCACGCCGAAGGGCCGTGCATCCAGCAGGGCCTCCAGGCGGCGCACCGCGGGGCCCGAGCGCTCCGAGCTCCGGACGCTCTCGGGCAGGCGCTCGGCGAACGCGCGCAACGCGGCGCGCTCCGCCTCGACGTCGGCGCCGGTGCGCGGCAGGAAGTCGCTGAGGGAGACCACCTCCGCGAAGGCGCGCTTCTCACCGTGGCGGGCCTCGAGCTCACGCAACGTGGCGGCGAGCTGGCCCGCCTGTGACGCGTCCTGGGTGAGGAAGACGGTGGGCGAGTGGCGCCGGCCCAGCTGGGCGATGATGCGATCGTCGAGCCGGGTGGCGGCGAACTCCCCGCGCAGCTTGCGCATGTCGGGCTCGAAGCCGACCGCGTTCATCACCGTGGCGGAGTAGGCGACCAGCGCGCCGACTCCCACGACGATGCCCACCAGCGCGCCCCGGGGCAGGGACCACCTGGGGCCGCGGGGCGGCCGGGCCGGCAGCGGGGCCTCCGCGCGGGCCGGCCGGAGCCGCTCGGTCAGGGCGATGAGCGCGGGGCCGATCAGGTACGTGGCCAGCACGGTGAACAGCACGCCCGCGGCGGCGATCCACCCGAACTGGGCGAAGGCCTGGAACTGGGCGAGCATGAGCGTGGCGAAGGCCGCGGCGTTGGTGCAGGCGGACGTCAGCGCGCCCTTCCAGGTGCCCAGCACGGCCTCGCGCAGCGCCTCGCCGGCGGCCAGCTGGCGCCGCTCCTCGGCGTAGCGCATCACCAGGTGCAGGCCGTACTCGATGCCCAGTCCGATGAGGATGGCGACGAGGAAGCCGGTGATGATGTTGAGGTAGCCGATGGTCTGCTGTGCCACCGCGAAGGTGACGAGCAGGCCCACGCCCACGGGGGCTCCCACCACGAGGAGCGCGGTGGGGCGCCGGCAGGACAGCACGACGATGAGCGCGGCGATGGCACAGGAGAGCACCGAGGAGCGCGTGAGATCCGCTCTCATCCTCCGGTCCTCCTCGAGCCGCAGCGCGTGCGCGCCCGTGGCGTCCGTCTCCACGCCCGGGAAGTCCCGTGCCACCTCGGTGCTCGTGGCCTGCACCCGCGTCAACAGGCGCTGGGCAAAGACGAGGTCTCCCGCCAGCCCCGAGGGCTTCACGAACAGGTACAGCTCGCTGCCGTCCTCCGGGCTCAGGTACTCGCGCACCATCGCGCGAGGCGCATGGCGGCGGGCGATCTCCTCGAGCGAGAGCGGCGGGGTGGGCTCCTCGTCGAGCGGTACGAAGAGCGGGTTGGCCGCGAGCTTCTGCTGCTGGACCGCCGCCTCGAGATCCTCGCGCAGGGCCCGCAGTTGCTGCGCGGACAGGAGCAGCAGGGCGCGATCCTCGAAGAAGCGCGTGTCGTAGCGGAACTCGACGTAGCGGACCTCCTCCAGCGCCTCCAGGCGGGGGGCCAGCACGTGGGCGAAGCGGCGCAGGGTCTCCTGGCTCGCTCCCCGGGCCCGCAGGACCAGGTAGCCGTCACCTCCGGCCTTGTGCGACACCGCCTCCAGCTCGCGCACTTCCTGGGTGTGCGCCGGGAGCAACTCCACGAACGAGCCGTGAAAGACGAGCCGTGAGGCGAGCAGCCCCGCCACGAGCGCCACGGCCAGTACACACGTGAGCACCACGCCAGGTCGCCGGTACGACAACGATGCGAAACGCTCGATTCCTCGAGTGGGATCCAGATGAACGCGCACGGGCCCTCGCAGGTGGAGCGCACCGGGTCCGGCTCTCCCCGGCCTCCAAGGGCCCTTCTGTGTCACGAATCCATGCCAACCCCAAGGACCAACAGGGTCCTGAAACAATTTGAAAGATATGGGAGCCAGGGGCCGATCCTACCGGAGAAGTCAGAATCCGGTATAGTATCGGAGTGGACGCGGAAGCGGAGGGCCGCTTCGCGGGTTCTGACCACGGAAGTCAGGAGGCCAAGATGGGGAAGGGGAAGAAGCCGGCGACCTACGAGGACATCGAGGCACTGCCGGTCGGGTGGGTGGGGGAGCTCCTGGGCGATGAGCTGGTGGCCTCGCCGCGACCGGCCATGCCTCATGCGCGGGTGGGAGTGGCTCTCAGCGCTCTGTTGGCCACGACCTTCGATCTGGGTCAGCAAGAGCCGGGCAGGGGATGGTGGTTGCTCTATGAGCCCGAGCTGCATTTCGGGAGGAATGTTCTGGTGCCAGACCTCGCGGGGTGGCGCCGCGAGCGGATGCCTGACCCCTCCTTCATGGACGAGCCCTTCGCGACGGTGGCTCCGGATTGGGTGTGCGAGATCCTCTCGCCCTCCACCGTCCACGTCGACAGGGAGCGCAAGCTACCGCTCTACCACCGCGAGGGCGTAGGCCATGTCTGGTTCATCGATCCGCTGACTCGCACCCTGGAGATCCGCCGTCGACGGGATCGGGATTGGTTGCTCGTTGACTGCTATAGCGGCGATGGAGAGGTACGCGCGGAGCCGTTCGACGCGGTTCCGTTGAATCTGGGCTCGCTGTGGTTGCCACGGGCTGGAGCCACACGGGCTCCTATACCCTCACCCTAGCCCTCTCCCAGAGGGAGAGGGGATGTACACGGGGATGCCGTAGGGGTCTGTTTTCGTTCTCTTCCGGGGGGTCCCGCTGTTGTCTGGCAACACCCGCGCGATCCCCGCGTCCATCAGTCTTCTCAGCGACCGGTACGCCGCCAGCTCTCCCATCGCCGCGTTGTGCAGCACCTCGCGCACGCTCCGGCTGCCTCGTAGCTTCGCGTACAGGTACAGATCGTCCGCTGTCAGTGACGCCGGCGTGGGACGCGGCAACGGCTCGAAGTACAGCCGCCCGTCCAGCTCCAGCACTTCGTCCGCCAGCGCCACCGTCAGCCGTACCTCCGCCTCCCGGTACAGCGCGTGGGCCTCCGGCACCGGCGCCCGCTCCAGCACCTGCGCCGCGACTCCCACCGCCTCCTCGTACCGGCCCGCTTCCACCAGCCCCCTCGCCAGCGCCAGCAGATCCGCCAGCCGCGTCGCCTCGCCCACCTTCGGCCCCTCGGGCCTCCGCGGCGTCAGCGCCCCGCGCCGGTACAGGCGCAGCACCCACCGCGCCCCGTGCAGCGGACCTTCCGGCGCCGCCGCCAGCAGCTCGCTCAGCGTCGCGCCCTTCGCCGCCAGGTTCAGCAGGTGCTCCTCCACCGCCGACACCATCTCCACCGCGAACTCCCGGTACACCTGGAACGTGGTGTCCGGCCCCGGAAACAGCTCCCAGAACACCTTCCACTCGCGCAGCCGCGCCAGCGCGTCCCGGTGCAGCTCCTTCAGGCCCAGTTGCAGCTCCACCGCGGGCCCCAGGGGCGGCAACCCCGGGCGGAACTCCACTTCGCCCGACTCCCAGCCGTAGCAGTCGAAGAGCGCCTCGCGCGTCTTGTGCTCCAGCGCCTCCACCAGCCGCGCCTTCGACACCCATCCCCGCTCCACCAGCAGGGTGCCGAAGGGCTTGCCCGCCGTCTCCGCCGCGCCGAAAGCCGCCGCCGCCCGCGTCGCGTCCAGGATGCCCAGCCGCACCAGCACCTGCCCCAGGTGCTCCATCGGCTCGCTCGAGCTCTCTCCCACCAGCCGTCCGTGCCGGAGGAAGAAGTGTCTGCGCACCGCCGCCCGCTCCACCTTCAGCATCCCGTCCAGCGCTGGAGCCTCGAAGAACGCGGGCATCAGTAACTGCAGCCGGTACGTGGCCAGGTTGCCCTTGAAGCGCTCCATTCGACGACTTCCTTCTCGCGGGGGGAAGCACACGGTACCGGACCCCATATCGCACCGCAACCCTTTGATTTCACACACCTTTGTCTCGCGTCGCGAGAACTTCCCAGTAATCAGGCTGACCGGGGAGCAGGCGGGCGGTTGCGAAAGGTGGGGTGGGGTCGCAGGAAAGTTGCAGGGCAGCGCTGGGTGTGCGAACCAGGGCTGTCACCCCCTTCGTGTATAGGCGTCGGAGTCATGCGGATTCTCTCGGGAGTTCAATCGTCGGGCCGGTTGCACATCGGCAACTACTACGGTGCCCTGCGTCAGTTCGTTCAGCTCCAGGATGAGGGCGAGGCCTACTTCTTCATCGCCAACCTGCACGCGCTCACCACCGTGCGCGATCCCAAGCAGGCCGAGGAGCTCACGCGCGAGGCCGCCGTCGCCTACCTGTCGCTCGGGTTGGATCCCAAGAAGGCCGTCCTCTTCCGGCAGAGCGACGTGAAGGAGGTGCTCGAGCTCAACTGGATCCTCGGCACCGTGGTGCCCCACGCCCACCTGGAGCGCGCCCACAGCTACAAGGACAAGGTGGCCAAGGGCATCAGCCCCGACTTCGGCCTCTTCGCCTACCCGGTGCTCATGGCCGCCGACATCCTGCTCTACAGCGCGGATGCCGTGCCGGTGGGCAAGGATCAGATCCAGCACATCGAGTTCGCCCGCGACTGGGCGGTGAAGTTCAACGTCACCTACGTGCCCGGGTACGATCCGCAGGATCCCGAGGGCAAGGAGAAGGGGCACGCCCCCGGCATCCTCAAGCTGCCGGCCGCGCGCATCCAGGAGAGCACCGCCGTGGTGCCCGGCGTGGACGGACAGAAGATGTCCAAGTCCTACGGCAACACCATCGAGCTCTTCGGCGACGAGAAGGAGATCAAGAAGCGCATCATGAGCGTCAAGACGGACTCCACCCCCGTCGAGGCGCCCAAGCCCACCGAGAATGCCCCCCTGTACGACCTGCTCAAGGTCATGCTGCCCGAGTCCCGCTTCAAGGAGGTCGATGCCTCCTGGCGCGCGGGTGGCAAGGGGTACGGCGACTACAAGAAGCAGCTCCTCGAGGCGTTCCACGAGACGTTCGGGCCAGCGCGCCAGCGCCGCCAGGAACTGTTGAGCGACCCGGCCGAACTCGAGCGCATCCTCCAGGATGGCGCCGAGCGGGCCCGTGCCGAGGCGTCCCGGCTCATGCAGCGGGTGCGCCGCGCCGTGGGCATTCCCTGAGCCCGTGAAGGACGTCTGGTGAGCGCAGGCCGTCGCAGCGCCCCTCCCACCGAGGAGACCCTCGAGGCGGACGTCCCCCGGAGTCCGGGCGACGCCTTCAGGGTCGCCTTGCCCAATTTCGAGGGCCCGCTCGACCTGCTGCTCCACCTCATCAAGGAGCACCGGCTCGACATCTTCGACATCCCGCTCGCGCTCGTCACCGAGAAGTACCTCGAGCACCTCGAGCGCATGCGGGAGATCAACCTCGACATCGCCGGCGAGTTCCTGGTGATGGCCGCCACCCTGGCGCACCTCAAGAGCCGCATGTTGCTGCCGCGCCAGGACACCGCGGAGCAGGCCACGACGGACGCGGTGACGGAGCTGCAGCAGGAGGACGCGGGCGACCCGCGCGCCGAGCTGGTGCGCCGCCTGCTCGAGTACCAGAAGTACAAGGACGCCGCCGAGCAGCTGGCCATGCAGGACATCCTGGACCGCGACGTCTTCCCGCGCCGGGTGCCCGTGGAGGCCGTGCCCATCCCCGAGGAGGAGGTGGGCCTGCAGGAGTTCTCCGTCCTCAAGTTGATCGAGGCGCTCGATCGGGTGTTGGAGCGCCTGGCCCCCAAGCTGCAACACGAGGTGGTGCGCGAGAAGGTGAGCCTCTCGGAGGCCATCCTGCGCATCGCCGAGCGCCTGCGCGCCCAGGCGCCGTGTACGTTCGAGAGCCTCTTCGATGAGCAACGTACCCGTCAGGAGGTGGTCATCACCTTCCTGGCCATCCTGGAGATGGTGAAGCGGCGGCTCATCAAGGTCAGCCAGGAGGCCCCCCTGGCGGACATCCTGCTCACGCCCAACGGGGATGCCCTGGAGCGGCTGGTCCCCACGGAGGTGGACGAGAGTGAGTACCGGTAACGAAGGCCCCGAGAACCCCGGCGGCAGGCCGCCGCGCGGCTCCGGCGGCCCCAGCCCCTTCACCGAGGAGGAGATCGCCGCCGTCACCGGCCCCGGTGACGAGGACGAGCTGGAGGACTCGGACGTCGCCACCATCGAGTCCGACGAGGTCCCCGATCTCCAGTCGTCCTTCGAGAAGCTCGTCCAGAAGAGCCGCAACCTCTCCCCGGAGCGCGTCCGCACCGTGGTGGAGAGCGTGCTCTTCGTGGCGGAGAAGCCGTTGGATCTGGATCAGCTCTTCGAGGCCACGGGCATCGATCGCGAGAAGATCCAGGAGGCGCTCAACCAGATCTCCGGCCTCCACCGCGACGGCATCAGCGGCATCGTCCTGTACGAGGTGGCCGGCGGCTGGCAGTTCCGCACGGATCCGCACTCGGGCGAGTACGTGCGGCGCTACCTGCGCGTGAAGCCCCAGCGCCTCACCCGCGCCGCCGTGGAGACGCTGGCCATCATCGCCTACCGGCAGCCCGTCACCCGCCCGGAGGTCGAGGACATCCGCGGCGTGGACTGCGGTGCCGTCATCAAGGCCTTGTTGGATCGCAAGCTCATCAAGATCCTCGGCAAGAAGGAGGAGGTGGGCCGGCCCATGCTGTACGGGACGACCCGCGAGTTCCTCGAGTTCTTCGCCCTGAAGGATCTCTCCGCCCTGCCCACGCTGCGGGAGTTCCACGAGCTGACACAGGAGCACCAGGAGATCGTCGAGAAGGAACGGCCGTCGGCGCCGGGTGCCAGTGGCACCGTGGAGACGCTGGCGGATCCGGAATTCCAGAAACGCATGGAGAAGAGCGTGGCGGCGTCCGAGGCCGCGCTCGAGGAGCTGGAGGCGGCCATGTCCGAGGCGGACAAGACCCAGAAGGCCGCTTCCAGTGTCCTGAACCCGACCCCGCCGCCCTCCGAAGAGGGCGAAAAGGGACCAGAGCCTGCTTGACGGGTGGGCGAAGAAGTGGAAGGTGGCGGAAATGGCGGCTGAACGTTTACAGAAGTACCTGGCCCGCGCAGGCGTGGCCTCGCGCAGGCACGCGGAGGACCTCATCACCGGGGGCCGCGTGACGGTGAACAACCAGAAGGTCACGGAGCTCGGCAGCAAGGTGGAGCCGGGGGACCTCGTGACGGTGGACGGCGAGCTGGTCTCGCCCCCGGAGGAGTCCTCCTACTACCTCCTCTACAAGCCGGTGGGCGTGGTGACGACGCTGTCGGATCCGCAGGGCCGCCCCACGGTGGCCAACTACCTCGAGGAGACCGGCAAGCGGCTCTTCCCGGTGGGCCGGCTGGACTACGACGCGGAAGGGGCGCTGCTCGTCACGGACGACGGGGCGCTGGCGCACAAGCTGACGCACCCCAGCTTCCAGGTGCCGCGCACGTACCTGGCGAAGGTGAAGGGCACCCCGGACGCGGCCTCGCTGGAGAAGCTGCGCGGCGGCGTGCGGCTGGAGGACGGCATGGCCACGCCGCTGTCCGTGGACGTCTTCGAGCAGGCCGAGCGCAACACCTGGCTGAAGCTGGTGGTGGCCGAGGGCCGCCCGCACCTCATCAAGCGGCTGTGCGCCGCGGTGGGCTACCCGGTGGTGCGTCTGTACCGGCCGTCCTACGCGGGAATCACCGTCGAGGGCCTGCGCCCGGGTGAACTGCGGCCGCTCAGCGAGAACCAGGTGCGCATGCTGCAGGAAGTGGCCGACGGGAAGGCCACGCCGCCGGAGCGCGAGCTGAAGCTGCCGCCTCGGCGCCATGGGCGCGCGGCACCGGGCTTCGAGTCGGACATGGACGACGAGGATTTCGGCGAGGAGGCTCCCGAGCCCGTGAAGTCGCGTGCGGCGGCGAAGCCCGAGCGGGCCGCCCGGACGGAGCGTCCCGAGCGCAAGGGCGCGAAGGCGGAGCGTCCGGCACGCGCCGCTGCCCGGCCCGAGCGCAGGGAGTCGGCGCCGCGCGGGGAGGGTGGCTCGAGGCCCGCGTTCCGTGGGGCCGCGGGTGGCCGTGCCGAGCGCCGCACGTGGACGCCTCGCGAGGACGAGCAGGAGGAGAGCCTGTCCGGCGGTGAGGAGCGTGAGGAGCGGAGCAGCCGTCCCGAGCGCAAGCCCTTCGGCGCGAGCGCCGAGCGTCGTGCGCCGGCGCGCGGTGGTCGTCCCGAGCGCAAGCCGTTTGGCGCTGGCGCGGGTGCCGAGCGTCGTGCACCGGCGCGTGGTGCGGGTCCCGAGCGTCGCGAGTGGAAGCCTCGGGGTGAGGAGCGCGGCGAGCGCGGTGCTCGCCCGGAGCGTCGCGAGTGGGCCCCGCGCGGTGAGGCGCGTGGCGGTGACCGTCCCGAGCGCAAGCCGTTCGGCGCTGGTGCGCGTCCCGAGCGCAAGCCGTTCGGCGCTGGTGCGCGTCCCGAGCGTCGTGGTCCCGCGCGTGGTGCGGGTCCTGAGCGTCGCGAGTGGAAGCCTCGGGGTGAGGAGCGCGGCGAGCGCGGTGCTCGCCCGGAGCGTCGCGAGTGGGCCCCGCGCGGTGAGGCGCGTGGCGGTGACCGTGCCGAGCGCACGCCGTTCGCGGGCGGGAGCGCCGAGCGTCGTGTTCCCGCGAGGAGTCCTCGTCCGGAGCGTCGCGAGTGGGCTCCGCGCGGTGAGGAGCGCGGCGAGCGCGGTGCTCGTCCCGGGCCTCGGGGCGAGGCGGGTGCTCGTCCGGCGCGCAAGACGTGGGGCGCGGCCGGTGGTGCCGAGGGCCGTCCGGCGCGCAAGACGTGGGGCGGAGACGAGGGACGCCCGGCACGCCGCGGCGCGGCACGGCCGGCGGGCGAGGAGGCGGGCAAGGAGTCCGGCTCCTTCGTGGACTGGCGCTCCAGGAAGCGCCAGGAGCCCAAGCCCGAGTGGACCGCGCGTCCTCCTCGTGGGGCGGGTGGGCCTCGTGGCGCCGGTGGACCCCGTGGCGCGGGTGGGCCTCGCGGTGCGGGTGGTCCTCGGGGCGCTGGTGGGCCGCCGAGGGGACGAGGGCCCCGTAAGGGCCGCTGAGTCGTGGGCGGTCACGCGCGCCGCTGATATAACCGCCCGCGTCTCACGCTTTCTCTTCCCCGGAGAACGATGCGAACCGGCGCGCGTAAATTCCTCGTCGTCCTGGCCCTCCTCGTCAATGCCGGGTGCAGTGGCAGTCGGGATCAGCTCCTCGCGGATCTGCAGAGCCCTCGCCCGGAGGTGAGGGCTCTCGCCGTGAAGAAGCTGGCCGAAGAGGCCCGCCCCGACGATCTCGCCCTCTTCACCCGCGCGGCCAAGGACATGGCCGCCATCGTCCGCGGCGAGGCCGCCGTGGCGCTCGGCAAGAGTCAGGATGCCCGTATCGTGGACCTGCTCGGCGAGCTGCTCGAGGACTCCGACGTGGACGTCCAGGGCAAGGCCGCCATGGCCCTGTCGCAGGTGAAGAACGACAAGGCCAAGGCCTACCTGACCCTCCAGTACGGCCGGAGGGGCCGCCAGACGCGGCAGGTCATCGTCCAGGCGCTCAAGCAGGCCAACGTGCCGGGCGCCATGGCCGAGGTCGTCGCCGCCGAGTCCAAGGGCATCTGGGATCGCAACCTGCTGGCGCTCACCGAGGGCGCGCTGCCCGAGCGCGTGGGCGCCGCCGAGGAGCTGGGCAAGAGCGGCCGGCCCGAGGCCTTCAACCGGCTGCTGCCGCTGGTGCGTGACAGCCAGGTCATCCTCGCCGCCGCGGCGGTGCGGGGTCTGGGAGACCTGGGCGACAAGCGCGCCGTGCCCGCCATCCTCCCGCTGCTGGACGAGAGCTTCCCCGAGCTGCGCGAGTCCGCCATCACCGCGCTCGTCCGGCTGCAGGAGCCGCAGGCCATTCCCCGGCTGCAGGCCGTGGCCGTGGAGAAGAGCTCCGTGAGCCCCCTGGCCATCGACGCCCTCCTCGACATGCCGCGCCAGCCGCAGACGGATGCCGTGCTGTGCGCCATCGTGCTCGATGCCGTGAGCTCTGAGGCCATCCCCGTGGCCCGGGCGATGCGCGAGCGCGGCGGCTGCCCGCTCGAGCCCATCGTCGATCGTCTGTCGCGGCCCGCCACCGCCGCGGGTGGGCTGCAGGCGGTGATCGGCCTCGGCCCGGCGGCCAAGGATACACTGCCCAAGGTGCTGCCCTACATCACCCAGGGCGACGCCACGCTGCGCGCGCTCGCGGTGGACGCGGCGGCGGCCATCGGGGATGTCTCCGCGGCCCCGGTGCTGCAGAAGGCCTTCGAGCAGGAGCTGGCCACCGTGAAGTCGCTCCGCCAGGACTGGGTCGCCCAGGCGCTGCCCGAGCGCTACGGGCCGGGGTTCGATCCCTCCAAGCCGGACGTGGAGAAGGAGCGGCAGAAGGGCGAGAAGCACACCAGCCTCCTGGCGCGCGTGAAGGCGCTCAACGCGGCCAAGGCGCGCGGCCTGGGCCGGCCCGTGGTGCAGCAGCGCGTGCCCACCGAGCTCTTCGACGACGTGGACTCCGCCCAGTTCGAGCCGCTGGCCGGGCTGCTGCGCGCGCTCGCGGCGGTGAAGGCGCCCGGAGCGCTGGAGTTGCTCAAGGGGTTCGCCGGGGACTCCAGCGTGACGCTGCGCACGGCCGCCCTGGTGGGCCTGACGCGGCTGGGGCCCGAGGGAGTGGCCATCGCCAAGGCGGGCCTGTTCGAGGCCGAGAGGGATCTGGTCAAGGCCCTGGCGCAGGCGCTCGCCGAGCAGGGCGAGGCCGGACAGTCCGCGTTGATGGAGGTGCTGCCACAGATCAGCAGCGAGAAGCTGGTGCTGCTGGATGCGCTGAGCCGGACGGGCGCGCCGGCCTCCGCGGTGGAGCCGCTGCGCAAGGTGGTGTCCGAGGGCGGCCCCGAGTCGGTACTGGCCATTTCCCTGCTGGGCCGGATGAAGGCGAAGGAGGCGGTGCCCACGCTGGTGAAGGCGCTGGAGGACTCCTCGAGCCTGGGCCGGCGCGAGCTGCTCAACGCCCTGGCGGAGATTGGCGACAGCTCGGCGGCGGAGGTGGTGGCGCGCGACCTGTACCATGATCTCCCGGAGATCCGGGCGGCGGCGGCGGGGGCGCTGGCGAGGATCGGCGCGGGTTCCCAGGCCGACGCACTGGACGCGCTCAAGAGTGACTATTACCGTCGTGTCCGGGAAGCCGCCGTGTCGGCGTTGGCGAAGACGACGACAGCAGCGGAGGGGGCACGCTGACATGGAGCCACGGCAGCTCAGGGACAAAGCCAACGAAGCCCTCCTCAAGGGCCGCTTCTCCCGAGCCGCCGAACTCTTCGAGGAGTACTGTCAGCTGGACCCGAAGGACTTCCAGTCGCGGCTGCGGCTGGGGGATGCGTGGGCGAAGGCGGGCAACGGCGCCCGGGCCGTCGTCGCCTACCAGGCCGCCGCCGAGGGCTTCGCGCGCGAGGGGTTCCTTCCGCGCGCCATCGCCGCTAGCAAGCTGGTCCTGGAGCTGGACCCGTCGCACCAGGGCGTCCAGCAGATGCTGGCCAACCTCTACGCCCGCCGGAGTGGGCCAGGAGGAGCGTCTCGCGCGCTGACGCCGAAACCGGCCCCCGTGCCCGTGAAGCAGGCCGTGGCCGCCGAGGCGCCGGCTCCCCGGGCCGCGCTGCACATCGAGCTGCCTCCGGAGATTGACGAGACGCTGGCTCGGGAGGAGGCCTCCGACGCCTCCATCGAGGTGGAGCTGGATCTCAGCGACGCGGAGAAGGGCGCCGAGGCGACAGCGCCGTCCCCACCGCCCACGGTGGCGCAAGCCGCTCCTCCGGGCCTGCGCCCCCGCCGTACGGGCGAATTCCGGGCGGTCCAGCCCGCGACACCGGCGGAGCCCACGCCCTCCGCGCCTGAGCCCAAGCCCCAACCCGCCCCGGTGAGACCCGCCGGCCCCCCGCGCGTCGAGCGTTTCACGCCCCGGGAGGGGGTGGACTTCCAGCCTCCCGTGCCGGGCAGCACGCCCTTCACGGAGCTCACGATCGAGGCCCATTCACTCCTGCACGCCGTGGAGCTGGCGGCGCTCGCGGGAGCCGAGCAGCACGCGGAGCCGGCCTCGGCCGAGGAGCACGTCACCGAGCCGCCCGCGACCGAGGGGACACTGCCGCAAATCCCGCTCTTCTCGGACCTGCCGAGGGACGCCTTCATCGCGCTGTTCGAGCGCTGCCCGCTGCGCCGCGTCCCCGAGGGCGCGACGATCATCGAGCAGGGCACCCGGGGCGATGCCTTCTACGTCCTCTGCGCGGGCCGGGTGCGCGTCCTGCGCCGGATCGGCGCGGAGCAGCGGGAGCTGGCCACGCTGGGCGAGGGGGCCTTCTTCGGCGAGATGGCGCTGCTGTCCGGCTCGCCCCGCTCGGCCTCGGTGGTGAGCGCGTCGGAGGAGACGCAGGTGCTGGAGCTGTCGGCGCCAGTGCTCGCGGACCTGGCCCGCCGCTTCCCGCCGGTGGCGAAGGCGCTGAGGCGGTTCTGCCGGCAGCGGCTGCTGTCGGACGTGGTGAACACCTCGGCGCTCTTCCAGCCCTTCGGCCGGAAGGATCGGCGCGAGCTGGTGGAGCGCTTCCGGGCCCGCGAGGTGCGCCGGGGCGACGTCATCATCCACGAGGGCCACCAGGTGGACGGCCTGTACGTGGTGCTCTCGGGGGAGGTGGGCGTGAGCAAGGGCGGCAAGCCCCTGGCGCAGCTGCGCGAGGGCGAGCTGTTCGGCGAGATGTCCCTGCTGCAGAAGACGCCCGCCACCGCCACCGTGACGGCGGCGCGGAACACGTCGCTGCTGCGGCTGCCTCGCGAGGACTTCGACACGCTCATCCTCACCCATCCGCAGATCCTCGCCCTGGTGTCGGATCTGTCGGATGCGCGGCAACGCAGCACGGAGGCGCTGTTGGGTGGAGGGGCGCGGAAAGTCGCCGGGGAGACGGTGGAGCCGCACGAGGAGCTCGTGCTGTTCTGAAGCCTGCTCCCCCAGGAAGAGAGTGTGCTCCAGGAGACTCCATCCGTTGGGTGGAAGCGGAAAACTGCTGTATGTGTGGGGAATGGCGCGAAACTCATTCCTCGTATTCCTGGCGCTGTTGACGGCGGGTTGCGCCTCGCAGCGTCTGGCCGGCGCGGACCTGGATCAGGTGAGGAGGCCCGCCTTCATCTCACGCATCGAGATCGAGGCCGGCCCGCGGAGCCTCGTGTTCCAGGAGGACGACGCGTACAAGCAGAAGCTGAAGAAGCTGGAGCCGAAGGAGGCGGATCGCCGGCTGCAGGCGAAGCTGGCCGCGGCGGTGACACGCTTCGAGGTCTCCGAGCGGCTGCGGGTGAACACGTTCCGGCAGCTGCCGCTGGAGGAGAGGCCGTGGATGAACACGGTGGATCCGGCGCGGGTGGCGACGGTGCTGGAGAGCTTCCTGGTGGAGGAGGTGCCGGCGAACGCCCCGGACTACGACTTGCTGTCACGGCTGGGCGTGGACACGGTGGTGGAGTTCGTCATCCAGGACTACGGGATGCGGAGCGAGAAGGGGCGGGCGGGCCCGTACATCCAGGGCTATGCGCGGATGTTCAAGCTCGAGGGGAGAGCGGAGTTCTGGCGCCGTCCGTTCCGGGTGGACCGGGTGGCGGAGGGAGCGGAGCCGCTGGATCCCTTCAAGGTGGGCAAGGAGCCCACGCTGTTCCGGCAGCAGATCACGGAGATGCTGGACGTGCTCGCGGGGCAGTTCGCCCAGGATCTGAGCCCGAAGGATCGCAAGGGAAGCGCACCGCTGGTCGAGGGCGAAGGTCCGGACAGCACGCACACGACGGGCCGTGAGCCGCCGCCACCCGCGAAGCCCCCCGAGCCCGAGCTGGCGCCCGGCGAGCTGCCGGATCCGTAAGTGCCTGTCAGCCCCCTCCGTCATCCTGGGGCCAGTCCCCGCTGCCAGTGCAGTGGCTCGGCTCGACCCATGCTTGTTGGGGTCAGACTTCCTCGTCGGGCAGGAGCGAGCGCAGTACTTCGTCATCGGGGCCGAGCGGGCACCAGCCGGGGGGAGGGGGCGTGGCGAGGAGCACATCACTGGCCCGGTCGACGCGCTCCTTATGGGTTTCTGGGGTGTAGGTACCCCAACGCGCGAGCGCCACGGCAACCTTGAAGCGGTTTGCATCGTCCAGCATGGCTGGCCAGCCGTCTGGAAGTGCCTCGGCCAACTCGCGTACGAGCTGGCCACGCACCAAACGTGTGACCCGACGCCCCCGCTCCGCCTCGGCAACCAACCCGCTGAACACCTGGACCGCAGCGAGGTCATCCTTGCCAAGCTCTTCGGCCAGTGCCAGCAGCGAGGCGGTGGGGCGCGCTTCTGCGAAGGCGGTCAGTGAATCATAGCCACGCTCGCGGACCCGATCGTACAGGCGCACCTTCCAGTTGCCCTCCCAGGAACGGTCCCCGCTCATCTTCCTCTCCAGGGGGTGAAGTTCATCGGGATTTTGTACTCCTTCATGTACCTTGCGACGATGTCCAGGGCTTCGTTGCGCGTCAACATCCGGCCGGCCCTGGTCTCGGCTTTTTGCAACACCTCCATGATCATCCGGTTCCATTCGCCGGGCCATGTGCGGCCCAGCACCAGTTGGCGCATCATCTCCACCCACTCGGCGGACACGACAATCCGCGTGCCCATCATCACGCCGTCGCCTCCCACTGAGAGTCCAATGCCGAGCAGGGCGGGAGCGGACGGAGACACCGGGGGCAGCGAGAACTTCAACGCCGAGAGCAGGGTGAGCGCCTCGAGGGCCTCCTTGAGCACCAGCACCTTCTCGACGTTCTTCGCCCCTTTGCGCACGGTCCCGAGGGTCGCGGCGAGCTCGCCCGTGAGGTGGCCTACGAGCGCGGGAACGTCTTGCGCCGTGGCCTCCACCTGCCCGGGTTCCAGCGAGGAGAGCGCCGTCATGGAGGGCTCGATCATCCCCTGCCAGCGGTCCATGTCCACGAACACCTTCTCCACGCTGTGGAGGGCCTGTTTGAGCATGACGTCGGTGAGGTGGATGAAGTCGAACCAGACGGCGAGCAGGAGCGAGCCCATCATGGCTGCCTCGAGCCGTGGGCCGGCGAGGCGCAGCAGGGCGTGCTGCATGTTCGGGTCCTCCACCTTCGAGGCAGTGTTGGCCAGCCGGGTGGCGGCGGCGAGCTGGGCGTCAATCCACCGCAGTTGACCTTCGCCATAATCGACAAAGCGGACGAAGACACCCGATCCGCTGGCGATCCCCCGCCCACTGGCCTTGAGTCTGGAGAGCTCGCCGGAGATGCGGTGGGTGGAACCGGACACGTCTCCGAGAGCACCGCGGAGCGCCAGTTGGGCTGCGAGGGCGCTCTGCCGCGCATCTCTCTCCGCGCTGTCAGGGCCCGCCGCCGTTACCCTTTCAAGGAGGGTCCGGCGCCGGTTCAGCCGCTGCGGTGCCTCGGGATCAGGCGGAGAGGGGAGGGCGTCCGGAGCCTCGAAGCCGGGCCCCGTCGCCGACACGGTCGGGACAGGCTCGCGTGGCGTGTAACGCAGGTTCGCTCCCTGGCCGGGTGGTGGCGTCAGCGACACACATCCAGTGGACAGCAGGGCCAGAGCGAGCAGCAGGTTCACCTGCCGGGGCCGGGGCGAGTCAGCGCGCATATGGGTGACCCCATTCTAGAGGGCGCCCCGCGTGCACACGACTGTCCGTGAGCCGCCGCCTCCCGTGAAGCCCCCGAGCCCGAGCTGGCGCCCGGCGAGCTGCCGGATCCGGATCCGTAAGTGCCTGTCAGCCCCCTCCATCATCCTGGGGTCAGTCCGGCCATCGGCACTCCATTTCGGGGCAGGCTCATTGTTCGTCCACCTCCACGCCAAGCTCGACCGCCTTCAATCCGAACTCGAGGTCGTGCTTGACGGGCTCCAGAGGGGCATCATCACGCTTGAGGACTTTGGGGAGGAGTAGGGGGCAGCCCGTTACGGCGAGCCGCGCGAGGCATTCCTACGGGTCCCCAGCATTCGTAGGAAATAGCTGGGTTACCTCTGGCGGGCACGCGTCTTCCCCGCGTGACACGTCATCCCCTCTCGTGCGCGCGTGGGCCCTTCCGGCTTGAGCGGGCGGCGGGGTGGCAGTTTCCGAAGGGATGAGCACCGCGCATGGCTTCCACGCAATTTGTCCTAAATTTCTGGGATGAAACCGAAGACCGTGGAGTCCATCCCAGCAATCTCCAACGTCCACGAGCTGCCGGTCGTTCGTCTGCCCGCGCGCGTTGCGGAAACGACGCCTCGGCCTGTCACCCGCTGAAGTGAACGACTCCAGCATCTGCGGTGGAGCGGGCGGAACCGGCGGCGCATCGAAGTTGCCCTCCGCCAGCCTGGACTCCAGATAGGGGTGGAGCTTCGAAGGGCGCAGCGCATGGTCCTTCAGTTGCGCGCACGGGACCTACAGCAGCGGAAGTTCGACCCGTGATGTGGTGGATGGGGCGGAGCAGTGTAGCGAGCACTGCGGATGGCGGCACATGTGGAGGAACAGGGCGGAGCATCTGGGCTGATTCGCCACCAGCTGGCGACGAAGCTCCCCGCCAGAGGCGTTGCTGGCTCAAGCGCACGTGGTGTACCTTGGCGTCGGCTGGCAACATCTGCCAACCGCTACCCAGGTGGAGCCTGGTCCCGATGCAGGACGAGATTCTCACACTGCCCGAGATCGCCCAGTTGCTGAAGGTTGCCGAAAAAACCGTCTACACGATGGCCCAGAAGGGCGAGCTGCCGGCGTTCAAGGTGCGCGGGCAGTGGCGGTTCAAGCGCGCCGACCTCGACCAGTGGATCGAGCAACAGAAGGGCGCGTCCCGTGACGCCGATGGGGACAACGAATGAACGCCGCTGACCTGAAGCCCGGCATCATCGTCCGCGGCCCAATGCTGCCCGAACCCGTCGAGGTTCTGGTCGTCACGCCTCTTGGCGATGTCGTGAAGCTCACGGGCGCCGGGCAAAAGACGGGGCATGTCCACCAGCGAGTCCTGCACTCCGATCAGCTCAAGCTCCTCGAAGCAACGCCGGAGACCGAGCCCTTCGACGGCAATCCGCTCCACTTCAAGCTGGGCGTCGAGGCCGCGCGTCTCGGGCTTGCCTACGAGCATGACCCGTACTTCTCCCTCTCCATCGCGCGTGTCGATCCGCTGCCCCACCAGCTCGAGGCCGTCTACGACTACTTCCTGAAGCTTCCGCGCATCCGCTTCCTGCTCGCCGACGACCCCGGCGCCGGCAAGACGATCATGGCGGGCCTGCTCCTCAAGGAACTGAAGATCCGTGGCCTCGTGAAGCGCACGCTCATCGTCGCGCCCGCGAACCTTACGTTCCAGTGGCAGCGCGAGCTGAAGGACAAGTTCCGCGAGCAGTTCGACGTGATGCGCGGCGAGGTGCTGCGCACGCAATATGGCCAGAACCCCTGGCAGGAACACAACCAGGTCGTCACCTCGGTCTCGTGGATCTCCCGTGTCGAGGACGCCAAGGAGAGCCTGCTGCGCTCCCAGTGGGACCTTGTCATCGTCGACGAGGCGCACAAGATGAGTGCCTACAGCGCCGACAAGAAGACGCTCGCCTTCCAGATCGGCGAGGCGCTGTCGCAGCGCACCGACCACTTCCTCTTGATGACGGCGACGCCGCACAAGGGTGACCCGGAGAACTTCCGCCTCTTCCTGAGCCTCCTCGACCGTGACGTGTACGGCGACGTGAAGAGCCTCGAAGAGGCGATGCGCCGGCATGAGGCGCCGTTCTACCTACGCCGCTTGAAGGAGGCTCTGGTCGCCTTCCCTGATCCCGAGACCGGCGAGGTGAAAAAGCTTTTCACCAACCGCGACGTGCGCACGACCAGGTTCGAGCTCGATGGCGACGAGTTCGACTTCTATGACGCGCTCACGCGCTACGTCGAAGACCAGTCGATTCAGGCCGCCGCTGCCGAGAACGTGCAGGCGAACATCCTCTCGTTCCAGATGGCGATGCTGCAACGCCGCTTCGCCTCCAGCATCTACGCCGTACGCCGCAGCCTTGAGCGCATGCGCGACAAGCGCCGCAAGATCCTCGACGACCCCGAGCGCCATCGCCAGGAGCAGATCGACCGGAAGCTGCCCGACGACTTCGACGACCTGCCTGAGGATGAGCAGGCGAAGATCATGCAGGGCGCGGAGGAGACGGTCCTCGCCGTCGACCCCATCGCGCTTCGCGAGGAGATCCAACGCCTCGACAAGCTCGTTGATCAGGCGCGCGCGCTCGAAAAACGCGAGGTCGAGTCGAAGCTCAACAAGCTGAAGCAGGTCCTGAACGAGCAGCAGATCTTCAAGGACCCGAGGATGAAGCTCCTCGTGTTCACCGAGCACAAGGACACGCTCGACTACCTCGCAGGCGACGGCCGCGACGGACGCCCGCTCGGCAAGCTGCGGGAGTGGGGCCTCTCCTGCACTCAGATCCACGGCGGCATGCCGATCGGCGACCGCGACACGCCGAACACGCGCATCTACGCCGAGCGCGAGTTCCGCGAGGACTGCCAGGTGCTCGTTGCTACCGAGGCCGCCGGAGAAGGCATCAACCTCCAGTTCTGTTGGTTGATGATCAACTACGACATCCCGTGGAATCCCGTTCGCCTTGAGCAGCGCATGGGCCGCATCCACCGCTACGGCCAGCAGAAGGATTGCCTCATCTTCAACTTCGCGGCGGTCAACACGCGCGAGGGGCGCGTGCTCGAGAAGCTGCTGATGCGTCTCGCCGAGATCAAAGACGAGCTCGGCACCGACAAGGTGTTCGACGTCGTCGGCGAGATGCTGCCGTCCAACTCGCTCGAGAAGATGTTCCGCGAGATGTACGCGAAGCGGCTCAGTGAGAGCAGCATCGCCGACCGCATCGTGAAGGACATCGACCCGGAGCGCTTCAAGCGCATTACGGGAGCGACGCTCGAGGGACTCGCGAAGAAGGAGCTGAACCTATCGGCCCTCGTCGGCAAGTCGGTGGAGGCCAAGGAGCGGCGCCTCGTCCCCGAAGTGGTCGAGGACTTCTTCACCTCGGCGGGCCCCATCGCGGGTGTCCACCCGTCGCCTGTGCGCGGTAAGGACCATGTGTACCGCGTCGGCAAGGTGCCGAAGACGCTCAACGCCATCGGCGAGCGCCTCGAGCCCCGCTTCGGCAAGCTCGGTCGCGAGTACCAGCGCGTCGTGTTCGACAAGCGCCTGCTGGGCGACGACGCGACGCTGGAGTGGGTGACGCCTGGCCACCCGCTCTTCGAGGTGGTGCGGAGCGACGTCGCGGACCGTGTGGGCGACGACCTTCGCAGGGGCGCGGTGCTCTGGGACCTGCACGCGAAGGCGCCGTACCGACTCGACGTCTTCGCCGCGTCCATCAAGGACGGCCGGGGCAACACGCTGCACAAGAAGCTCTTCGTGGTGCGCGCCGATCCCGACGGCACGCTGACGCTGCGCCAACCCACGCTCTTCCTCGACCTCATCCCAGCCGCGAAGGGAACGCACGCACCGAGCCTGTCGGGGCTGCCCGAACGCGACCTCGTCGAGGTCCACCTCGTCCAGCACGCGCTCAACCCGTTTCTCGCCGAGGTTGCTGACCAGCGCACGAAGGAAAACACCATCGTGCGCGAGCACATCGAGATCTCCCTCAACGCGCTCATCGACCGGCAGCAGCTCACTTTCGCCGAACTGGAGGGCCGGCGCATCGAGGGCGCGAACATCCCGGGCCTCGAAGGCAACATCAAGCAGGCCGAGGACCATCTCGACGAGTTGAACGCGCGCCTCGAACGCCGCCGCCAGGAGCTCGAGATGGAGCGCCACTGCTCCATCGGCGACGTTCAGCACCTCGGGCGTGCCTGGGTGCTGCCGCATCCCGAGCGCGAGGCGCCGAGCATCGCGCCGATGGTGAGCGACCCAGAGATCGAGAAGATCGCCGTGCAGGTCGCGATGGAACACGAGCGCGCTCGCGGCTGGATCGTCGAGAGCGTCGAGAACGAAAACCGAGGCTACGATCTGCTCTCGAAGCGACCGCACCCGACCGAGCCGGGCGTCTTCGTGCAGGCCCGCTTCATCGAGGTGAAGGGTCGCTCGGGCACCGGCGAGGTCGCGCTCACCGCGAACGAGTACCGGACCGCGCAACGGCTCGGCGAGGACTTCTGGCTCTACGTCGTCTTCGACTGTGCGACCACGCCGAAGCTCAACACAATTCAGAACCCGGCGACGCTCGGATGGGAGCCCGTCGTGAAGGTCGAGCACTACCACGTGCCGGCAAAGGCGATCCTGGAGGCTGCACGTGGCTGACCCGAGAAACACGCTTCAAAAGAAGTTTGAGTCGAACCATCGCCACGCGAACTTTGGCAACGTCATCACGCGGCTTGAGGTGCGTGGCTTCCGACTCCACGCCAACTCGATTCTTGAGTTTCGCAGCCCTGTTACGGCGTTCTGCGGCCCGAACGGAACTGGCAAAACGACCTTGCTCCAGTTGGCTGCGTGCAGCTACCGGCAGGGGAAGAGAGGCTACCAGCTCCGCGACTTCTTCGCGGTTGGACAGCTCGACCCGTCGCCGTTCGCTACGACCGCGCGTCTGAATATCAGCACGTGGCAGTCCGACGCTAAAGAGCGCGCACTTTCGTTGTCGCGACGCACCAACCGCTGGTCTGACTACAGGAAGCGTGATGAGCGGGAAGTGCTCTTTCTCGGCGCCGCCGAATTCCCGCCCCGTGCTGAGGAGCAGGGGTTCTACTTCCGTCAAGCCGGTCGATTGGTTGTGGGGACCCGGACCCCGTGTGCGGTCGATGTATCGAAGGCGGTAGGTAAGGTTCTCGGCACGCACTATGATCGTGTCGAGCGCGCCGATGTGTCGCTCAAGACTCGGTCGGGCTCAATCCTGGCCGCCGGTCGCGGGCACGTCGTCTATTCCGAAAATCACATGGGTTTCGGCGAATGTCGCGTTCACAACCTGATCGACAGGTTGGAGGCGCAACCTCCGAAGTCACTCATCCTCCTTGAGGAGCCGGAGATTTCGCTGCACCAGTCTGCGCAGTTCCGTTTTGGCGAGTACCTCGTCGACCTCGCGATCAGAAAGGGCCACCAGATCCTTCTCAGCACGCATAGCGAGCACCTGCTTCGTGCGCTGCCTCAGGTGTCACGTATGTTGATTGTGCGAGATGGTGGCACGGGCGTCCGAGTGCTTCCGGGCTTGGCCTCGGCGCAGGTCGCAAGCGTCCTAACTGATGGTCACGACAAGGCTCTGCGGGTTCTCGTCGAAGACGATGTCGCCGCAGCCATTCTCACCGAGATGCTGGCAAAGGCGGAACCGGAGCTGTTGAAGACCACCGCCATCGTCATTGGCGGCTACCGTGACGACAAGGACCAGAGCGTGGGTGGTGGCAAGGACGCCATCGCGGCTGCGATGCGGACGCTGCGGGAGGCCGGTCTCCGAATCGCCGCAGTACTCGATGCCGACTCCAAAGAGGAGCCGACAAACTTCGTGTTCAAGCTCCCGGGCACGATGCCGCCGGAGAAAGAAGTCTTCGGCAACGCGGCGGTCAAGCAGCTCTGGTCGACCACTTACGGCTTGGACGTGGATTCTTTCCTCGCTGAGCTCGCGGGCGGTGACCACCACGGGTGGTTCGACCGTTTGGCAGAACGACTCGGCCGTGATCGTGCGTTCCTCGTGGGGGAAGCATGTCGCGCGTACGCCGCGAGCGTCTCGTTCGGTCCCCTCGTTGAACTACTCCGAGAGGCGGCGTCGAAGAAATGAACAACGTATCTTTGTATGGACCGAAGCGGCTGATCGAGGTCGACCTGCCGATCCGCAAGATCTCGGAGCACGCACGGCGCGAGAAGTCGATCCGTCACGGCCACATCTCGACGCTGCATATCTGGTGGGCTCGGCGTCCGCTTGCAGCATGTCGCGCAGTCATCTTGGCGGCACTATGGCCCGATCCTGCGGACCCTAATTGCCCGGCAGAGTTTCTGCGCGAGGCCGCCTCACGAATGAGGTCGCTACGAGACCGTAGAGGCGGTCCGGTCCGCGACTGGAGTGACCCGTCGGAGCTCAGAAGCGCCCTGCTCGACTTCATCGCTGACTTTGCTAACTGGGACCTGTCGAACGAAAAGGACTACCTTGAGACCAGCCAGGCGCTGGTGGAGGTGGCGCACAGGACCCTCGGTGGCCCTGGAGCACGTCCTCTAGTCGTTGATCCGTTTGCTGGAGGTGGAACTATCCCACTCGAAGCACTTCGTGTTGGAGCGGACGCGTTTGCGTCCGACCTCAATCCTGTCGCAGTGCTCATGAACCGGGTCAGCCTGGAATTCATCCCAAAGAACCGCGAGCGTCTCGCCGAGGCAGTACGTAAGTGGGGGCGGTGGGTGAACGAGACGGCGGCCAAGGAACTGGCGTCGCTGTATCCGCCACATCCCGATGGATCCAAACCGATTGCCTACCTCTGGGCGCGGACCATCAAGTGCGAAGGCCCAGCGTGCGGTGCAGATGTTCCTCTACTCAGGTCCCTCTGGCTCGCTAGGAAGGGGAATCGTTCGGTCGCTATTCGGCTCGTCAAGAGCCGCTTCGGCAATAGCGTTGATTTCGAAGTAGTCGAAGGTGCGCGAGCGGGTGCTGTTGGCAGTGGCACCGTCGCTCGGGGGTCGGCCACGTGCCCTTTGTGTGATTACACTACCAGAGTTGAACGTGTGCGCCTTCAGTTGCGCGAGCGGCACGGAGGGACGCAGGACGCTCGGCTCTACTGTACCGTCGTGAAGACTCCTGCCGGCTCAACCGAGTACCGAGCGCCGACTCCAGGCGATATCAGGGCTGTTGAGGAGAGCCGGGAGCGACTTGCCGCTTTGCGACGTTCGGGAGTCGATTTCGGAGCACAGGAACTGCCTCCCGACGGTGCTCTCGGTTTTCGTGTTCAAAAGTACGGCATCACGCGGTGGCGCGAAGTCTTCACCCACCGGCAGATGCTCATGTTGTCCACGTACGCATCAATCATTCGGAAGCTTGAGATCAGCGATGACCCCGATTTAACCATCGCTGGACGGGCCATCCTCGGACTCACGATTTCGAAGATGGCCAACTTCACCAGCAGTCTCTGCGCTTGGCGAAATGTTCGGAGTTGCGTCCGCAACACCTTCGGTTCGCAGACGCTGTCGATGGTCTGGGACTTTGGCGAGATGAATCCGTACGCTGGCAGTGCGGGAGACTTCAGCGAAGGTCTTGACTATCTCGACAGGTTCATAGCTCACACGCTCAGTGGCGTTCGTCATGAGGGGTCGGCGAGGCAGGCCGATGCATCTTCAATTCCGTTGCCCGATGATGCCGCGTCACTCTTTTTCACGGATCCGCCGTACTACGACGCGATTCCTTACGCTCACCTGTCCGGTTACTTCGCGACTTGGTTGGAGGCCATCGGCGTGCTGCCGAACGAGCTTGACGGCGCGACTACGAGTGGTCAGGAGTGCATAGTCGACCCAGGACTCGGGAAGAACGCGGCATTCTTTGAGCGCAAGATGGGCGACTGCCTTCATGATGGCCGTAGGGTCGCGCATCCGCAATCATTGGGCGTCGTGGTGTTCGCGCACAAATCGACCGCAGGTTGGGAGGCGCAACTTCAGGCGATGTTGGACGCTGGATGGGTTGTCACAGCTTCGTGGCCGATCGACACGGAGCGTGCGGGGCGACTTCGTGCCATCGAGTCGGCCGCTCTGGCCTCTTCGGTTCATCTCGTTTGCAGACCACGGGAGGACAAGGACGGTAGCGTTCGAGCGGATGATGTTGGGGATTGGCGGGCGATCCTTCAGGAACTCCCTCGCCGAATTCACGAGTGGCTGCCGCGACTCGCGGAGGAAGGTATTGTTGGCGCCGATGCCATCTTCGCGTGCCTCGGGCCCGCATTGGAGGTGTTCTCGCGATACGCTCGCGTCGAGAAGGTATCGGGTGAGGTAGTTCCGCTTCGCGAATACCTTGAGCACGTCTGGGCAGCAGTTTCCCGCGAGGCGCTGTCAATGATCTTCGACGCTGCCGAGACAGCGGGCCTCGAAGAAGACGCGCGACTCACCGCGATGTGGCTCTGGACGCTCGCAGCGCCCGGAGCCTCATCAGCCGATGCCGACGAGGGACTCAACGAGGAAGAGGACGACTCTGATGACGAGGAGGAGAAGAGCGGTTCCCCATCTTCGTCAGGGTTCGTGCTCGACTTCGATGCTGCACGGAAGATCGCGCAAGGACTGGGAGCCCGACTTGAGGAGCTTTCCCATGTCGTCGAGGTGAAAGGTGACAAGGCTCGTCTGCTAGCCGTTCACGAACGAACGAAGCACCTCTTCGGCAAGGCTGAAGGTGTTCCCAGGGTGAAGAAAGCCGCCAAGAAGAAACAGATGACCCTATTCGGCGAACTTGAGTCGGCCGCCGAGGCACAGGGTTGGGGCGAGGTCGGTGCGCCGAAGGCCGGTACCACGACGCTCGATCGCGTTCACCAAGCGATGCTTCTCTTCGGTGCCGGACGCGGCGAAGCGCTGAAGCGGTTCCTTGTCGAGGAAGGCGTCGGCAAGCAGTCCCAGTTCTGGAAGCTCGCGCAGTCGCTCTCCGCTCTCTACCCAAGCGGCACGGACGAGAAGCGGTGGGTCGATGGCGTGCTCGCACGAAAGAAGGGGCTTGGCTTCTGAATGATGGCCGCGACCGAGACATATCCGCGCCGTCTCATCGAAGTCGATCTTCCGATCGCCACGGTGTCCGAGCACGCGCGGGATGGCCGCTCGGTGCATCACGGCCACATCACCGCGATCCACATCTGGTGGGCGCGGAAGCCGCTCCCTTCATGCCGCGCTGCTGCACTCGCAGCTTTGCTCATCGACCCGCTCGACCCCGCGTGCCCGGAGGCATTCAAGACGAGCGCGCGCGATGTACTCGGCCAGCTCTACGGAACGAGGGTAGACGGCGATGACGAAGGCTTGCGTCGCGGCCTCCTGCGGCTCGTCTCGGACTTCGCGTCCTGGCAGCGCGCGACCGACCCGGCGTACCGCGACGCCGCGCGCACATTGGCATCGTCGGCCCACGCCTCGCTCTTCGAGAGCGGGCCGTCGTTTCTCGCCGATCCGTTCTGCGGTGGTGGCTCGATACCGCTCGAGGGGCTCCGGCTCGGCGCCGCGTCGTACGCGTCGGACCTGAACCCGGTCGCGACGCTGATCAGCAAGGTCACGCTCGAGTACGTCCAGCGCTTCGGCGACAAGCTCTTCGCGGCGGTCGGGCAGTGGGGCGCGCGGATTACGCAGCAGGCGAAGCAGGAACTGCAGCGCTTCTATCCCGTCGTCGATGGCCAGATGCCCGTCGCCTACATCTCGTTCCGCCGCATCCAGTGCGAGGGGCCGAAGTGTGGGGCAGACGTGGTGCTCACGAGCAAGTTCCACCTCTCCCGTCGCGGCGAGCGCTCCATCGGATTGCGCCTCGCGGGCTGGGATGGTCCCACGCCTCGCTTCGAGATCGCCGAAGGCAACCTGCGCTCGTTCCTCGGGCCGACAGTTCGGCGCGGCGCTGCGACGTGCCTGAAGTGCGGCTACACGATCCCCGTCGAGCGTGTGCGCGAGCAGCTCTCCACTCGCTCGGGAGGCGCGCCCTCCGCGCTGCTCGTGGCCGTCGCACTTGGCGGTCCTTCGGGCGAGCGCTCGTTCCGTGCGCCGACGGACGAGGACCGCGCGGCGCTCGCGGCTGCGTCCAACGCCGTGGCCGAACTGGAGCGCACGCGCAGCGACGATCTCCCGGGCGAGCCCTTGCCGCCCATCGGCACGCTAGGCTTCCGCGTCCAGCGCTACGGCATGGTCCGTTGGCGTGACCTCTTCACGCCGCGCCAGCTCCTAACCCTCACGACGCTCGCGCGCCTCGTGCGCGAATCGATGCCCGACGACCGCACGCCGAACGGCCTCGGCGTTGCGGTGCGCTCGTGCCTGGCGCTCGCCGTCGATCGTCTCTGCGACTACCAGAATACAGGCTGTTCCTGGAACCCGAGCGGCTCGGCGCTCCCGCACCTCTTCACGCGGCAGGCGCTGCCGATCATCTGGGACTACGGTGAGGCGAACCCGCTTGCGTCGTCGTCGGGCTCGTGGACGGGCGCGGTCGAGCACGTCGCTCGCGGCCTGCGCAACGCGCACGTCGACACGCACGGCGCCGACGTCGGCATGGCCTCGGCGAGCCACCACCCGCTGCCGACCGACTGCGCGCACCTGCTGGTCACCGATCCGCCCTACTACGACGCCATTCCCTACGCGGACCTCTCCGACTTCTTCTATGTCTGGCTGCGCCGCATGCTTGGCGCTGATCACCCGGAGCTGTTCAAGACGGCGCTGGTGCCTCGCGAGGACGAGGCCATCGTCAACCCAATTGCCGGCAAGGACCGCGACTACTATCGGCGTATCATGACCGCCGCGCTCGCTGAGGCGCGACGCGTGACGCGGCCCGACGGCATCGGCGTCATCATCTTCGCGCACAAGTCGACGAGCGGCTGGGAGGACCTTCTCGCCGCGATGATCGCCGCGGGCTGGATCATCACGGCCTCGTGGCCCATTGACACCGAGAACGCCTCGCGGCTGCACGTGCGTAACTCGGCGGTGCTTGGCTCGTCGATCCACCTCGTGTGTCGCCCGCGCGAGCACCGCGACGGCCGCCTCATCACGGACACCGTCGGCGACTGGCGCGACATCCTCTCGGCCCTCCCGAAACGCATCACCGAGTGGATGCCTCGACTCGCGCGCGAGGGCATCGTCGGTGCCGACGCCATCTTCGCGTGCATCGGCCCGGCGCTGGAGCTGTTCTCTCGCTACGCCCGCGTTGAGAAGGTCTCCGGCGCCATTGTTCCGCTCGACGAGTACCTTGAGCAGGTCTGGGCGACGGTCTCACGCGAAGCCCTCGCGATGATCTTCAACGAAGCCGAGACCGCCGGTCTCGAAGAGGACGCGCGCATCACGGCGATGTGGCTGTGGACCCTGGCCGGGCCGGGCTCGTCGGCCACCTCAGAGGGGGCTGAGGACGAACCGATTGACGATGACGGGGGAGGCGACGACGCGCTGGCAGGCTTTAGCCTCGAGTACGACGCCGCCCAGAAGATCGCGCAGGGGCTGGGCGCGCGCCTCGAAGCGCTCGATCACATCGTTGAGGTGAAGGGCGAGACCGCACGCCTGCTCGCTGTAGCCGAGCGCACGAACCACCTCTTCGGCGGTGCCGACGCGGCGCCTGCCCCCAAGCGTTTGAGCAAGAAGAAGCAGATGACGATCTTCGCAGAGCTGGACCACGCCGCCGAGGAGCAGGGCTGGAGTGACGTCGGCGCTCCCAAAGCGGGCGCGACGACCATCGACCGCGTTCACCAAGCCATGCTCCTCTTCGCCTCCGGGCGCGGTGAAGCTCTCAAGCGCTTCTTGGTGCAGGAGGGTGTCGGGCAGAGCCCGCTCTTCTGGAAGCTCGTGCAGTCGTTCTCGGCCCTCTACCCCAGTGGCTCCGACGAGAAGCGCTGGGTTGATGGTGTCCTCGCACGCAAGAAGGGACTTGGGTTCGGATGATCGCACTGGCCACCAAGTGGATGTCGCAGTTCTTCGCGACGCTCGGAGACGACCGGCTCGCCGCCTACGAGCTCCGGGATGCGTCCGTGCGCTCCGACCTCACGCGGTGGACCGGGACGCTGACGGGCGTCGTCGTGCGCTCGTTCGAGGCGCTCGGCTGGGCGGCGGCCGGCAAGGGCCATCGCTGCACGGTGCTGCCGGTAAAGCGCAACGAGTACCTCTCGCAGGACGTGATGGCGTTCTTGGCGTCGGGCGCGGGCTGGCGCTTCCCGGTTGCGGTGTGCGAGCTCGAGAACTCGGCCGACGCGGATCTTGTCGCGTACTCGCTCTGGAAGGTGCTGTGCGTGCGGTGCGGCCTGCGCATCGTCTTCTGCTACCGACCCGACTTTGCAGACGGTCCCGCGTTCATCGCGTCGCTCGGCAGCGGCGTAGTCGACGCGATGCCCATCGCCGAGCGAGCGGCTCTCGAAGGCGAGACGCTGGTGATCATCGGCTCACGCAACGACGCGGGTACGTTCCCCTACGGGTTCTTTCAGGCGTGGAAGCTCAACTCCAACACGGGGCGTTTCGAGCGCTTCGCGCGGCAGTGAAAGTGAGAAGAACATGGCAATGAAGCCTTGGTACAAGATCGTCACCCCGCGCGAGGATCTCCGCGATGGTAAGCCGCTCGACGCGTCGGAGTTCGCGGTCCACCTCGACCACGTTCGCGATGGGCGCGCGCCGGCCGTGTACCAGAACCCGGCCGAGTTCTTCGAGCGCACGTTCCTCACGAAGAACCTCCGTGAGCTCTCCGCGCAGGTCGTGCGGCGCCTCTCCGGCGTGAAGGTTGAGACGTCGGCCATCTTCAACCTCTCCACGCAGTTCGGCGGCGGTAAGACCCACTCGCTGACCTTGCTCTTCCACCTCGCGCAGAACGGTGACGCGGCGAAGTCGTGGAAGGGCGTAAGCGGCATCCTTCAGGACGCGGGCGTGACCAGCGTGCCGAAGGCCGCGACGGCCATCTTCGTCGGCACCGAGTTCGACTCCATCAGCGGTCGTGGTGGCAACGACGGCACGCCGCTCCGCAAGACGCCGTGGGGCGAGATCGCCTTCCAGCTCGGCGGCGAGGAAGGATTCAAGCTCGTCGAGCAGCACGAGAAGGAGCTGACCGCTCCGGGCGGCGACGTCATCGAGCGCATGCTGCCCAAAGGCAAGCCGACCCTCATCCTGTTCGATGAGCTGATGAACTACGTGAGCCGCAGCCGCAAGATCGGGCTCGCCGCGCAGCTCTACGCGTTCCTGCACAACCTCTCCGAGGTCGCCCGCGCACGCGACAACGTTGTTCTGGCCGTGTCCATCCCGGCGTCCGAGCTGGAGATGACCGCCGAGGACCAGTCAGACTTCGAGCGCTTCAAGAAGCTCCTCGATCGACTCGGCAAGGCGGTCATCATGTCGGCCGAGGCCGAGACCTCGGAGATCATCCGCCGGCGTCTCTTCGAGTGGCAGGGGCTTCCGAAGGAGGCCATCGCGACGGTCGAGGAGTACGAGGCGTGGCTGCTCGCGAACAAGCAGCAGCTCCCGAGCTGGTTCCCGGTCGAGAACGCGCGCGAGGCGCTGAAGGCGTCGTATCCGTTCCACCCGTCGCTGCTCTCGGTGTTCGAGCGCAAGTGGCAGGGACTCCCGCGCTTCCAGCAGACGCGCGGTGTGCTGCGCCTCCTCGCTCTGTGGGTCTCGAAGGCCTACAGCGAGGGCTACAAAGGCGCGCACAAGGACCCGCTCATCTCGCTCGGAACGGCGCCACTCGAAGATCCGCTGTTCCGCGCGGCGCTCTTCGAGCAGCTCGGCGAGGCTCGCCTTGAGCCCGCCGTTACCACGGATATTGCGGGCAAGGACCACGCGCACGCGTTGCGGCTCGATACGGAGGCGACGCCCGAGCTGAAGAAGGCGCGCCTGCACCGCAAGGTCGCGACCACGATCCTCTTCGAGTCTAACGGCGGCCAGCAGCGGGGGGAGGCAACGCTACCTGAGGTGCGTCTCGCCGTAGCCGAGCCCGCGCTCGACATCGGCAGCGTCGAGCAGTGCCTCGAAGCGCTAACCGACAGTTGCTACTTCCTGGCGGCCGAGAAGAACCGCTACCGCTTCAGCTTTCAGCCGAACCTCAACAAGCTCCTCGCCGACCGTCGCGCGAGCGTCAGTACGGCGTCCATCGACGATGTCGTGCGCAAGGAGATCCAGAAGGTCTTCGGCGCGGGCAGCGGCATCGAGCGCGTCTACTTCCCGAAGAAGAGCAACGAGGTTCCCGACCGTCCGGTGCTCTCGCTCGTCGTGCTCGCACCGGAGAACACCGCGCCGGAGCCCGCGACAAAGAACCTCATCACGCAGATGACGACCGAGAGCGGCTCGTCCTCGCGAACCTTCAAGAGCGCGCTCATCTGGGTGGTGCCCGAGGACGCGACGACGCTGCTCGAAGAGGCACGCAAGCTCCTCGCATGGAAGGACATCGACGCTGACGCCGGCGAGCTGAAGCTCGACGAGACTCAGCAGCGCCAGCTCGCAGAGAACACAAAGCGCGCAGAGCGTGACCTCCGCGAAGCCGTGTGGAGGGCGTACAAGAACGTTTTCCTGCTTGCCGACGACAACTCGCTCCGCAAGATAGATCTCGGGCTTGTTCACTCTAGCGCTGCAAACTCCCTGGTCGAGTTGATCCTCTCGCGCCTCAAGCAGGAGGACATTGTCGTCGAGGGCGTGAGCCCGAACTTCCTCACCCGGTACTGGCCGCCCGCGCTACCCGAGTGGAGCACGAAGTCCGTGCGCGATGCGTTCTACGCGTCGCCCAAGTTCCCGAGGCTGCTGAAGCCGGAGGCCGTGAAGGACACTATCTCGCGCGGCCTCGACGCGGGCACTGTCGCGTACGTCGGCAAGGCGAGCGACGGGAGCTACGAGCCGTTCGTCTACAAGCGCTCCCTCGGCTCCGGCGACATCGAGATCGCCGACGACGTCTACCTGATCGTTCACGAGCGCGCCGAGGAGTACGTAGCGAAGAAGGCCGCGCCCCAACCGCCTACCGACGCCACACAGCACGTTTCGGGCGGGGCAGCGCCGAATCCCGGCACGCCGAGCCCGACGCCTACGGGCGCGTCCCAGGGCGCTACGCCGACGCCTGCTGGGGCCTCGGAGCCGCCGCCCGGAATCGAGAGCGCCGGCTTCCAGTGGACCGGCGAGATCTCGCCGCAGAAGTGGATGAACTTCTACACGAAGGTCCTCTCGCGCTTCGCCACGGCCGGAGGCCTGAAGCTCACCGTGACGGTCGACGTTGAGCCGCCCGGTGGCACCACGATGTCGAAGATCGAGGAGACGAAGGTGGCCCTGCGTGAGCTGGGGCTGCCTGAGGGTGTCAACCTGAAGCCCCGCGGCGGAGGCCGGGGATGAAGGCCAAGGCTGTGTCGTGGTTCCAGCGTCTTCATCGATCCCGCCGGGGAAGTCGAAACGCATCGTGGTGGAGCTGGACGCGGTGAAGAGCGAGGCCCGGGAAACCTACACCCTCAAGCTGTGGGCCGGATAAGCTGGAGCTGGTGGCGTGACTCTCGACGGCGTTACGTTCCCCCAGTACTACTGTGTCATAAACGTCAGGCGTTGCTGGGAGCGGACTCTCACACGAGGGAACGTACGCCTCGGGCATCTCCTCGGGCGTGCTTGCTTATACTGACATGGCCGGAGCCTCCTCTGAAACCGGCCAATCCCTCAACTTTATGACACAGTAGTACTAGAACAGCGCGTGCTCGGCGAGCAGGACCGCGAGTCCCAGCACGAAGCTGATGAGCGTGACAGGGAGTCCGACGCGCAGGTAGCCGAAGAAGCTGATGTCGGCCTTGCCGCGCGCGGCCTCGAAGACGATGAGGTTGGCGACGCTGCCCACCAGGGTGAGGTTGCCGGCCAGGGTGGAGCCGAGCGCCAGCACGTGCCAGCCGAGCACCGGATCATGCAGCGTGGGCACCCAGGCTCGCGCCAGCATGACGAAGGGCACGTTGCTGAAGAGGTTGGAGGCCACCAGCGTGAGCCCCGCGAAGCCGAGCGTCTCGCGCCAGGGCGGCCCCGACATGAAGGGCGAGAAGACGCGGTAGATGTCATCGGCCCAGCCGGCCTTGTTGACGCCATAGACCACGACGAACAGGCAGGCGAAGAAGAGCAGCAGCACGTAGTCCACGCGCTCGATGGCCTGGCGCGGGTGGCGGCGGGCCAGGGTCATCACCACCGCCGCGCCCGTGAGGGCGCTCCAGCTCATGGGCAGGCCGGCGAAGAAGGCGGCGACCACCCCCAGGAGCGTGACGAGCGTGAGCCCCAGCAGCGGCCGGTCCACCGGTGGCGGGGGCGGGTGCAGCTCGAAGCGCTCGTGGGACAGCTCCTTGCGGAAGAAGTAGAGGAGCGACACGACGACCACGGCGGTGGAGAGCACGGCCGGCAGCGCCATGTAGGCGGCGAACTGCGCATAGGGCAGCTGCGAGGCGCCCTGGATGAGCATGTTCTGCGGGTTGCCCGTGAAGGTGGCCACCGAGCCCGAGTTGGAGGCCATGCACACGGCCAGCAGGTACGGGATGGGCGGCAGCCGCGCCTGCTCGACGACCACCAGCACGAGCGGCGTGAGCATCAGGCAGATGGTGTCGTTGACGAGGAAGGCGGACAGGAAGGCGCTGATGCAGGCCACGGCCACCAGCAGCAACCGGGGCGTATGCGCCTTGCGCAGGGCCCAGGCGCCGGCCGCTCGGAAGAAGGCGGCCTGCGAGAGGTAGTCCGCGAGCAGCATCATCCCCAGCAGGAGCACGAGCGTGTCCATGTCCACGGCGTGCCGGGCGGGGTCGGAGCTGTAGTTGAAGACCTCGGCGGGGGCGACGATGCCAGCCACCACCATGAGGACCGCGCCCACGAGCGCGCCTCCGGGACGGTCCAGCTTCGGATAAGGAAGGCGGATGCCCGCGATGAAGACGTAGGTGAACAGGAAGATGGCGAGGGCCACGGCGGGCGGACAGTAGTCGAAAGCCTTCTGCTACGCTGCTTCCATCTTTCTTCGGACGGGGAGGGGCATGGCAGGCGTTGACCGGCACGAGGGACCGGTGGAGCTCGATGGAAGCGAGGGCGAGGGGGGAGGGCAGATCCTCCGCTCGGCGCTGTCGCTGTCGCTCATCACCGGTCGGCCCTTCCACATGACGCGCGTGCGCGCCAACCGCCAGCCCTCGGGGTTGCGGCCCCAGCATCTGGCCTGTGTCCGGGGCGCGGAGGCCCTGAGTGGAGGACGCAGCGAGGGCGCGGCGGTGGGCGCCTCGGAGCTGCGCTTCGAGCCGGGACCGGTGCGGGCGGGCGACTACCTGCTGGAGGTGGGCACCGCGGGCAGCACGCCGCTGCTCTTCCAGTGTCTCTTCTACCCGCTGGCGCTGGCGGGGGGCGGCTCGCTCACCCTGCGCGGGGGGACGCACCTGCCGCACAGCCCCAGCTACCACTACCTCGTGGGCGTGTGGCAGCCGGTGGCTCGGGCGTATGGGCTGAACGCCTCGCTGCGCCTGGTGCACGCGGGCTTCTACCCGGAGGGGGCGGGGGAGTTCATTGCCCAGGTGGAGCCGGTCCGGGATCCTCCGGGCCGCGTGGAGCTGCTGGCGCGAGGGACGCCGAGGGATCTCTCGGTGAGCTCGTTCGCGGGCGGACTGTCCTTCGGCATCGCGGAGCGGCAGTCCCGGGCGGCGGTGGCGGCGTTGCGCGAGCGCGGCCTCTACAGCCACGCGGAGAACCGGCCGCTGCCGACGACGCGCTCGGTGGGGACGGTGACGTTCATCCTGGCGCAGTTCGAGAACACCGTCGCCGGTTTCACGGCGCTGGGGGAGCGGGGACGTCCGGCGGAGGAGGTGGGGCGCCAGGCGGCCGAGGAGATGGCGCGCTTCATGGAGAGCGGGGGCGCGCTGGACGAGCACCTCGGGGATCAGATCCTCCTGCCCGCGGCGCTGCTGGCGGCGGGGAGACTGGGCGCCGCCTCACCGGGGACGACGCGCTACACGACGGCCAGGGTGACGGAGCACCTCACCACGCATGCGCGGGTCATTGAGCGCTTCCTCCCGGTGCGGGTGACAGTGGAGCCGGGCGGAGAAGTCGAGGTCGCTCCGGCCTGAGCTCACTCCTCCAGGCGGATGCTCAGTCCCTGGAGCGCGGCCGGAAGGATGCCCACGTGCCGCGCGGAGTTGTCCCCGAGCAGCCCCAGCCGGCTCAACTGTTCCCGGGCGTGTTTCAACGAGCCCACCCCGAGCACCAGCTCCCGGATGGCATCGCGCTGGCCCGGCACGAGCCGGAGGAGCGGTCCACCCGTGAAGGCCCAGGCGTGGGGTGACGGGCGGGAGTGGGGCTCCAGCAGCGTGTCCCAGAGGATCTCCGCCCGGGACAGCTCGGCGGCCTCGAGCCGGATCTCCCGAGCTTCCCGGACCCCGAGCTTCCCGCCCTGTTTGCCCTCCAGATCCGTGCGCAGGGTGCGGCGCCAGCCCCGGAAGTCGAAGTGGTACTCGGCGAGGAAGGTCACGCAGGGCGCATCGAGCGGGCCATCGAAGCCGGCATCCGTCCAGTTGGGCGTGTCGTGTGGCTCTTCATGGGGAATGCCCCGCCGGTCCAGTGCCTCCAGGGCCGACGCCGTCGAGTCATACGGCTCGAAGGCAAGACCGCTGAACACGGCCTCCCCCTTCGCGAGAGAGGGCGGCGCGCTCCCGAAGCGCTCGCGCTTGAAGCGGATGAACTCGAGGTTCACGTTCCCGGCACAGATGCCGCCACTCACCAGATCGCCAAAGTCCTCGAGCGGCCATGCGACGGTCATCCCCAGGGTCTCGCTGAACAGCCGGAAGAGGAAGGAAGGATCCTCCGCCTCTATCATCAGGTGATCGATCTGGTTCACGACGGGTGTGGCGGGGGGCATGGGGCGTTCCTCGGGGGGGAGGACCCGGAGTGTATTCGCACTTCGGGTCACACGGGTCGTGCCATTCGAGGGCGCGCATGCTTGGATCCGGACACATCCGGAGGAGTGCATGCGTTACTTCGAGGACTTCCAGGTGGGACAGACGTTCGAGCTCGGGTCGTATGAGGTGTCGCGCGAGGAGATCCTCGAGTTCGCACGCAAGTACGATCCCCAGCCCTTCCACCTGGACGAGGAGGCTGGCCGCCGTTCCATCTTCGGGAGCATCATCGCGAGCGGCTGGCAGACCGCGTCCATCTGCCACGGCTTGCTGGTGAAGTCCCTGATCGGAGACTCCTCCAGTCTGGGCTCGCCGGGCCTGGACGAGCTGCGTTGGTTGCTTCCGGTGCGGCCCGGGGACACGATCTCCCCGCGCCTCGTGGTGCTCGAGTCCACGCCCTCGCGCAGCAAGCCGGACCGGGGGTCCATCAAGATGCGCATGGAGGTGCGCAACCAGAAGGGCGAGCTGGTGATGACCGAGATCGCCATCGCGCTGTTCCGCCGCCGTCCCTCGGCGCTCTGAGGATGGGGTATGGTCCGCCCATCCCGTGCCCCATCCGGTTCGGGGCACTGAAAAGGGGGACCCCCATCATGCGTATCGCCCACCACCGTTGGAGCCACGCGCTCGTCGCCGGGCTGCTGCTCGCCGGTTGCAAGTCCAGCAAGGACAAGGAGGCCGCTCCGCCGGCCCAGGCCACCGCGCCGGCGCCCGCTCCCGCTCCCACTCCGGCGTCTGTTTCCGACACCACGCTCTCGTACCTGGAGCCCTCGGCCGACCAGAAGTGCCACTGGGTGCAGCACACCCCGCCGGGTGAGCCGAAGGTCGTCTTCACCGTTCCCTCCTCCTGCGACTCGGTACAGGTGGCGTGGAAGGGGGATGGCAAGGAGGCGCTGGTCTCCGTGCCGGCCGACAAGGGGGCTCAGGCCTGGCGGGTGGACCTCGCGACGGCGAAGGGCACGTCCCTGACGCTGCCCACGCTGGGCCTCTTCGGCACGCTCGGCTTCGACGCCGAGGGCCGCACGGTGGCGCTCATGGAGGACATCTATCATCCGGACGAGGAGAACCCCGCTCCCTCGCACCTGAAGGTGGAGACGGTCGGCGAGGGTGATGACGCGAAGAAGGAGCTCGTCTTCGAGGGCCAGCGGTACGAGCACGCCCTGGATGGCATGCCGGGCCTGGCGCATGCCTTCCGCCAGGAGGGCGGCGCGTGGAAGCGCTTCGAGACGAAGAGCTCGTCCTTCGAGTGGGACTACGCCGCGGGCTACCGCATCCTCGATGCGTATGACGCGCTGTCTCCCACCACCGGGAAGCTCGAGTCCCTGTCCCGCGACAAGGTCTTCCCGGTCCCCGAGGAGTCCGCCGTGCTCACGGCGTTGAAGGCGCTGCCTCCGCCGTCTGAGTCGGGAAGCTGGTACCAGCTCGAGACCGCGGGAGGCCCGCTGTACCTCTGGCAGGACGAGAGCATGGAGCTGGCGTTCCTGTCCGGGCCAGTGCGCATCCAGGGGGAGAAGGGGCTCGTCGAGCCGGAGGGCCTGTCGCTGAGCGGCGCGCTCACCGCGTACGTGCGTGGCGACTGGGTGCTCCTCTCCGCCAGCGACGGCGCGGACAAGCCCGTGGCGAAGCTGTGGAACGCCAGGACGAAGAAGCTCGTCACGTCGCTGTCCGGCAAGAGCGCCGTCACCTTCTGGCCGATGCCCTCCAGCTCCGGCACGGGTTCCAAGACCCCGGTGGTGGGCTCGCCCACGCCTTGAGCGCCGGGCGCTCCGCCTCCTACAGTTCCACCTTCATGAGCGCTGCCCTCGACGTCGTCCTGGAAGCTGGAGACATCACGACCACTCGCGCGGACGTGGTGCTGCTCAAGCACGCGCAGAGCTTCTACGGCGCGGACAGCGCGGTGGCGCGGCGGCTCGACTCGGTGGGCATCCCGAAGGCCCAGCTCGAGGTGCCCGCCGGAGAGCTGCGCTTCATCGAGACGCGGGGCGGCATCGACGCGCCCCTGGCCCTCTTCCTCGGCACCGTGCGCCTGGGGCACTTCGGCTACCACGAGATCCGCCAGTTCGCGGCCCGGGCGCTCAAGGCACTCGAGTCGCGCTCCGGCATCCGCCACGTCGCCTGCACGATCCACGGTCCCAACTACGGGCTCGATGAGGACGAGGCGGCGCTCGCGCTCGTCGGAGGGCTCGTCGAGGCCTTCCTGCGAGGTGCCGGGCCGCAGAGCCTGGAGCGCATCACCGTGGTGGAGGTGAATGCCCGGCGCGCGGAGCGGCTCCGCAAGGCCGTGGAGCGGGGACTTGGTGGGAGTCCCGGCGTGGAGAAGCTCCCGGTGGGATGGGGCTTCCGCGTCAAGCGCATGAACCAGGTCGTCCAGGCTCCGTCGCTGGCCTCGGCCGGCGCGCAGTCTCTGGCCAAGCCCCACGCCTTCGTCGCGATGCCCTTCGAGCCCGACCTGGAGGATGTCTACCATTACGGCATCCAGGGGCCCGTGAAGGGGGCGGGGCTCCTGTGCGAGCGCGTGGATCAGGCCGTCTTCGAGGGCGCGATCATCGAGCGCATCAAGGAGCGCATCGACAGCGCGAAGGTCGTCATCGCCGATCTCTCCATGGCCAATCCCAACGTGTACCTGGAGGTCGGCTACGCGTGGGGCCGGGGGCGGCCGACAATCCTGCTCGTGCGTGACGTCAAGGAGCTCCGGTTCGACGTCGCGAGCTACCGCTGCCTCGTCTACAAGAACATCCGGGACCTGGAGTCCCAGCTGACGCGCGAGATGCAGCGCCTCGGGACCTGAGCGGCCTCCAGGCGAGCAGACATCCCGGGCATCTCACAAGCGGCACCGTTGAACTCCCCCTGCGAGTAACAGCCACACTCCTGGGAGGAGATCATGGACCGCGGTGACGACACGGGTATCGGCCTGCTCATGCACCGGCTGCGCAGCGGCGAGTTGGACCGGGAGGGCTTCCTCCAGCAGGCAGAGCAGGCGGGTATCCCCGCGGAGCGTGCGGCTGCGCTGGCCGGTGAGGCCCTGGCTTCCTGGGAGAACCAGCGGCGGCTGCGCGAAAATCCGCGCGAGGTCTACGACTTCATCGTCATCGGTGCTGGCTCGGCCGGGTGCGTGCTGGCCGCCCGGTTGTCGGAGGATCCGACGCACCAGGTGCTCGTGCTCGAGGCCGGAGGTCCTGGCACCCACCCGGATGTGTTCATCCCCTCGCGCTGGCGGTTCCTGCTCGGCACGGAGATGGACTGGCGCTACCAGACGGTGCCGCAGCGGCACGCGGCGGGCCGCACGGTGCCGTGCCCGCGCGGCAAGATGCTGGGGGGCTCGGCCAGCAACAACGCCTGCGTCTGGGTACGGGGCCACCGTCTGGACTTCGAGAGCTGGGCCTCCCAGGGCAACCCCGGTTGGGAGTACGAGGCGGTCCGTCGCATCTACAAGGACCTGGAGGACTACGCGGGCGGCGAGGACGAGTTCCGGGGCGTGGGCGGCCCGTTGCGCATCTCCCCGCCGGCCGATCCCAACCCCCTGGCCCGGGCCTTCATCGAGGGGGCCCAGCAGACCGGCCTGCCCACCACCCGCGACTACAACGGCGAGCAGATGGAGGGGGCGGGCTTCTTCGACCTGAGCATCTCCGGTGGCGAGCGCTTCAGCGTGGCCCGGGGCCTGCTCTTCCCGGCCATGGTCCGGCCCAACCTGACGGTGCTCACCCAGGCCGAGGTGACCCGGCTTTGCTTCGAGGGCCGCCGGTGTACGGGCGTGGAATTCTCCCAGGCGGGCCGGGTGCGCCGGGTGCGGGTCGCTCGCGAGGTGGTGTTGTCGGCCGGCGCCATTGGCTCGCCCGCGATGTTGCTGCGCTCGGGGGTGGGGCCGGCCCGGGAGCTCCATGCCCTGGGCATCCCCGTGGTGCGGGACCTGCCCGGCGTGGGCCGTGACCTGCAGGACCACATCCTGGTGGCCGGCATCAACTACGAGTGCAAGGGCCCGCTGCCCGAGCCCCACGGCAACGGCGCCGAGGCCACCCTGTGGTGGCGCTCCGACCCGGCGCTCGCCCGTCCCGACATCCAGCCGGTCCTCCACGAGTTCCCCCTCGTCACCCCCGAACTCGGCCCCTTGCCGGACAACGGCTACGCGCTCGTCCCCGGCCTGGTACGCCCGGCCTCCCGGGGCAGTCTGAGGCTCGCCTCCGCCGATCCGTCCGTCCCGCCGATCATCGACATGAACTACCTGGGCCACGAGGCGGACCTCGAGGCGCTGCGGGTCGCCGTCGAGCTGTGCCGGGAGATCGGTGCCTCGCGCGCCTTCGATGCGTTCCGCAAGCGCGAGCTCATGCCGGGACCGCTCGGCCGTTCCGCGATGCTGGAGTGGATCCGCAAGGCCACCACCTGCTTCTTCCATCCCACCAGCACCTGCCGCATGGGCCAGGACGAGCGCTCGGTGGTGGATTCGCGGCTGCGCGTCCATGGCCTCGAGGGCCTGCGCGTGGCGGATGCCTCGATCATGCCGGAGATCACCTCCGGCCCCACCAACGCGCCCTCGATCCTCATCGGCGAGCAGGCTTCGCGCTTCATGCTCGGCGAGTGGCACGGCTGAAGTCACATCCGCGGCCGTCCTCATCTCTCTGGATGCTCCTCGAGACACGGACCCGTGAAGCAGCGTGGTGCTCCCGTCCCGAGGCGCACTCCCCTCCAACGACCTCCCGGAGAAGAACCTTGAATCAAGACACTCCTCGTCACTGGATCGTCAACGCGGCCCTCCCCGTCCACTACCAGGTGCGGTTGGTGGACGGTCTGCTCGAGCTCGACAACCGGGCGTTGCTGGAGGCGGGTAGCACCCAGCGCAAGAGCAACCCCCGCAGGCTCGTGGTGATCGACGCCAACGTGGATCGCCTCTATGGCGTCCAGCTCCGCCAATACCTCACGCACCACGGAGTGAAGCACCACATCCTCGCGCTGCAGGCCTCCGAGACGGAAAAGACCATGGAGTCCGTCTTCACCGTGGTGAAGGCCATCGACGGGTTCGGTATCTCGCGCCGCCACGAGCCCATCCTCGCCATGGGGGGCGGAGTCCTGATGGACATCGTCGGGCTCGCCGCGAGCCTCTACCGCCGCAGCACGCCCTACGTGCGGATCCCCACCACGCTCATCGGCCTGGTGGACGCCGGTGTCGGAGCGAAGACGGGCGTCAATCACGGCGCTCACAAGAACCGGCTGGGGACGTACTTCCCCGCGAAGGACACGCTGCTGGATCGCCGCTTCCTGAAGACGCTGGACACCCGGCACGTCGTCAACGGCCTCGCAGAGATCCTGAAGATCGCCCTGATCAAGGATCGGACGCTGTTCGAGCTCCTCGAGCGGCACGCCACCTCGCTCATCGAGGAGCGCCTGCAGGGTCTGACCGAGGAGAGCGATCGGGCCGCGGCCCAGGTCATCGAGCGGGCCATCACGGGGATGCTGGAGGAACTGGAGCTGAACCTGTGGGAGCACAAGCTGGAGCGCGTGGTCGACTACGGCCACTCGTTCAGCCCCACCCTCGAGATGATGGCGCTGCCGGAGTTGCTGCACGGCGAGGCGGTGAACATCGACATGGCGCTGTCCACGCTGCTCTCCGTGCAGCGCGGGTTGATCACCCCCGAGGAGCGGGACCGGATCTTCGCGCTCATGCGCAAGCTGGAGCTGCCCCTGTACCACCGGCTCTGCAGTCCCATGCTGCTGGCGAGCGCGCTGGCCGACACGGTCAAGCACCGCGACGGGCTCCAGCGGTTGCCGCTGGCCCTCGGCATCGGTGCGGCGTGCTTCGTCAACGACCTCCAGCCGTCCGAGCTGTTCACGGCGCTCTCCACCCTCCAGGAGCTGGGGAACGTCGCCCTGCCCGAGCGCGAGGCCGCCCATGCGTGAGGGATTGATCATCGGGGACCTCGAGGAGCCCTCCGTGGTTCACGGCGTCCACGGCACCACGGGGCTCTCCCAGTGGAAGTGTCTGGCGCGGCGGACCGGGCTGTTCGGCGCGTGGGAGGCGGTGGAGTGGGCGTGGATCCCCCCGGGCGGCATCAGCGGTGAGCACATGCACACCCGCACCGAGGAGATCTACTTCATCCTCTCGGGCCGCGGGGAGATGACCCTCGATGGCAGGCCACACCCGGTGGGCCCGGGCAGCCTCATCCTGACGGGACTGGGGACCCGTCACGGCCTGCGCAACATCGGAGACGAGGGGCTGGGATGGCTCGTGATCGAGCTGTCGCGCCCGGCCACCGCCCTCCGCAACCCACCTGAACGAGGAGGAAGAGACGTGAATGCCGAGGTCTTCAACCTGCGACAGAGGGGCGAGGTCGATCCGCGCTCCACCTTCACCGGACCGCTGCGCAGCATCCGTCTGGTGAAGCTGGAGCCCGGACGGAAGTCCCCGCTGGCCGCGACGGGTGTGGAGCACACCCTGTTCACGCTCGACGGCTCCGGGGAGATCACCTCGGGCGAGGCGGTGGTCCCGCTGAAATACGGAGTCTCCGTGACGCTGCCCCTGGGGACCGAGACGGTCATCACCGCCGGGGCGGGTGGGCTGGAGTACTTCCTGGCGAGCCTCGAGGTACCCGGAGGTGGAGCGCCATGATCATCTCCACCATTGGAAGCACCTCCCGTACCCGGAACGGAGACGAGGAGATCCGCTGGCGCTCGTTGGCACGGCGCGGGATGTTGCATAGCGAGTGCGAGTCCTTCGATTACGTGCGGCTGGCGCCGGGCACCCGCTTCGCGCTGCGCGGCCGTGAGGGGATCGAGAGCGCCTGGTTCGTCGTCGCGGGTTCGGGGCGGCTCCTGGAGCCGGATTCGGACGCACCCGCGCGCGCCCTCGAGCCCGGCGAGCTGATCCTCCTGCCCGACGGGAAGCAGGGGCACCTCGTCAGCGGGGACACCGGGCTGGAGCTGCTCTGGCTCGCCGTGATGCCTCGCGAGCTCTCCCAATCCCTGCCCCCGAGGAGACCCGAATTATGAGCGCCCTGCGGAAAGCAACGTGGCCGGAAGGCAAGATGAGCGCGGTGGCGATCGCCGCGCCGGGACGTGTCGAGCTCACCGAGATTCCGATCCCGGGACCGCGGCCGGACGAAGTGCTGGTACGCACCTCGTATGTCGGGCTGTGCGGCACCGACCTGGAGCTGCTGCACGGCACCGCTTCGTATCTGAGGGACGGCCGGGCTCGCTTCCCGCTGGTGTTCGGGCACGAGTGGTGCGGACAGGTGGCCGCGGTGGGCGAGGGCGTGAAGGGGCTCTCGGTGGGCGATCGGGTGGTGGGCCAGACGATGGTCCCCTGCGGCCAGTGCCGCATGTGTCAGCGCGGCCGGCGGCAGGTCTGCGAGCGGCTGGTGGAGGTGGGCCTGTACGGATTGCAGGGTGCCGCGGCCGAGTACCTCCGCATGCCGGCGCGCTCGCTCACGCTGTTGCCGGATGCCCTCGCGGACCTGAGTGCCGCGTTCATCGAGCCGGCCGTCACCGTGGTGGGAGGCTTCGACAAGGTCGGCTGCGGCCTGGAGGACGACGTCGCGGTGGTGGGCACCGGCACCATCGGCCTGCTCGCCGTGCAACTGGCCTCGAGAATGGCCCGGAGCGTGGATGCGATCGGCATCGACGACGTGGGGCTGAAGCTGGCCGCCGCCTGTGGCGCGCGGCGCACGCTGCGGCCCGAGCAGGCCAGGCCCGGGGCCTACTCGCTGGTCATCGAGGCCTCCGGGGCGTCGCGGGCGTTCCTGCGCAGCCTCGAGCTCACCGAGACCGGCGGCCGGGTGGCGGTGATCGGCGTGGCGAACGAGGCGGTGGCCGGGATGGTGCCCGGGGAGCTCGTCCTGCGCGGAATCGATGTCTTCGGCATCCGGCACGGCCTGGACTACTACGACCGGACGATCCAGCTCTTCGTCGATGGTGTGCTGGATGCCAGGCCGCTGGTCGCCCAGGTGCTGCCGCCCGAGAAGGCCGGACAGGCCTTCGAGCTGCTCGAGCATGGCCGCTCGGGTCCACCCAAGGTGCTGCTGCGCTTCAACGACAGCCAGGAAGGGAGGGCGGCATGATCCGGCGCACCCTCGAAGGCTGGAACGAGCCCTCGCGGCGGCGGAGCGACGGGACGCGGTGGCTGATCAACCGGGAGCTCGCCCCGGAGGCGCTCGGCATGCTGGGGGTCCAGGAGGTGTCGAGGGGCTCCAGACTGCCGGCGCACCTCCTGTCCGGGGCCGAGTCGGTCACCTTCATGCTGTCCGGGAAGGGCCACTGGCTCGCGGACGGTCAGCCCTGGCCACTGACTCCCGGTGAGGGGGTGTTCAACCCGCCGGGCACCCGCCGCGCGTTCGAGGCCGCTGGCGATCAGGACTCGCTGCTCCTGGTGGCGTATGGCGGGACCGCCGATCCCCGGGACGCGGTGCCCCAACCGGCGGACGGCGTCCTCGCGTGCGGCTGCCGCATCTCCCGCATGGCGGACGCGGGCACCAGCCCCCTGCGCGAGGCAGGTGGGTTCATCGACATGGGCGTGCACTGGCTGGCCACCACCCAGTCCGTCGGTACGCGGGCGGTGGTGGTGGCCACCTCGACCTTCACTCCGGGAGGCAGCCACCAGCTGCATCGGCACCCGCACGCCGATGAGTTCTTCCTGGTGCTGCAAGGAGGAGGCGAGCACCTGACGAAAGAGGGCCCGGTGCGATTGGAGCCGGGAGACCTGGCCTACATCCCGGCCGGCGAATGGCACGGGTTCCGGACCGATCCCGGGGTCACCACCCGGACCGTGTACGGCTACCTGGGAGCGGGGAGCCTCGCCCGGGCCGGCTACGAGCTGCTGGAGGAAGAGACATGAGCAAGCGATTCGCCATTGTGACCGGTGCCAGTTCCGGCATCGGCAAGGCCACCGCCATCGCCCTGGCCGAAAAGGGCTTCGATGTCGGGCTCGGTTACAACTCGAACGGGGAGGGGGCGCGGCAGGCCGCCGCGGAGGTGGAGAGCCGGGGAGGGCGCGCACTGCCCTTCCGCATGGACCTGAACGATCCGGTGGCCGCCGCCGAGGCGGTGGAGCGGGCGATCCGCGAGCTGGGCGGCGTGGACGTCTTTGTCAACAACGCCGGAGTCAACCGCCGCGCCTCCTTCCTCGAGGAGACGCTGGAGGACTGGCAGCGCATCCTCACCCTCAACACCACCGGCCCCTTCCTGTGCGCCCAGGTGGCGGCGCGCCACATGGTGAAGCAGGGGCGCGGGGGCCGGATCGTGAACGTGACGTCCGTCCACGAGCTGGTGCCCATCCTGGGAGGCTCCTCCTACTGCGCCTCCAAGGGAGGACTGGGCCTGTTGACCAAGGTGATGGCCCTGGAACTGGCCCGCTACGGCATCACCGTCAACGCCGTCAGTCCCGGAGAGACCGCCACGCCGATGAACGGCGTCCCCGAGGGCCGTGACGCGGCGGAGCTCTCCCGTCCCGCGATTCCCCTCGGCCGTCCCGGGCGCCCCCGCGAGGTCGCGGCGCTCATCGCCCACCTGTCCGGGCCAGACGCCGCCTACATCACGGGCGTCACGCTCACCGTCGATGGCGGCCTGCTGTTGATGAGCGCCATCCCCAACCAGGAGTACGCACCATGAGCCGAACCAGCAAGGGCATTCCCGGCGCGCGCAGCGTCCACCACGTCGCCTATACCGTTCCCAATCTCTCTCAAGCGGTCGACTTCTTCGTCAACGTCCTGGGCGCCGAGCTGCTGTACCAGATCGGTCCGGTGGAGGATCAGACGGGAGACTGGATGACCCGCCAGCTCAACGTGCATCCGCGGGCCTCGACGCACATCGCCATGCTCCGCTTCGGCCCGGTCACCAACCTGGAGCTGTTCGAGTACACGGCCCCCGAGCAGCGGCGGGAGCTGCCGCGCAACAGCGACTGGGGCGGCCATCACCTGGCGATCCACGTCGAGGACGTGGATGCCGCGGTCGACTACCTCCGGTCGGTGCCCGGCGTGAAGGTGCTCGGCGAGCCGCAGACCATCACCGAGGGTCCGATCGCCGGTGACCGGTGGGTCTACTTCGTGACCCCATGGGGCATGCAGATGGAGGTCCTCCACATGCCCAGGGGGATGCCGTACGAGAACGACACCGATGCCCGCTTGTTCGCCGCATCGGCTCCCTGGGACAGCCGGGAGGAGTGAGCGGCGGTCAGCAGCCCGCTACTCCTCTCCCTCACCCGGGGGCCTTGGCCGGAAGAGCGGACACATGAGCACCGGCTGGGGCGGGTACTTGTTCGGCAGCAGCGGGCAGAGGATGAACGTGGACGTCTTCGTCCGCACGTACTTGGGCGGCGCGGCGCAGCGGTGACAGAGGCTCGCCGGGAAGGGGAGCGGTGACGGTGGGGTTTCCTCGCTCATCGTCACACGCCTCCGTCCAGCACGATGGTGCTGCCGGTCATGTAGCTGTTGCGATCCGAGACGAGGAAGGTCACCACCTCGGCGCACTCCTGCACCGTGCCCACCCGCCCGAGCGCGCAGTGCCGGAGGAACTCCTGCAGCCGGTTGTCGGGCAGGTTGTGGCTCACACCCTCGTTCAGCACGCCGGGCGCCAGGCAGTTCACGGTGATGCCGTAGCGCCCCAGCTCCTTCGCGAGCCCCTCGGTGAAGCCCTTCATCGCCGCCTTCGCCGCGCAGTAGTGCACCGGCGCCTGCATCATCTTCACGCCGGCCAGCGAGCTGATGTTGAGGATACGTCCCCGCCGCTCGCGCACCATCCCCCGCATCACCGCCTGCGAGGTCAGGAACGCCCCCTTCACGCTGACGTCCATCATCCGGTCCCAGTCCTCCTCCTCCATCAGCGCCAGGGGGACCACCTGGCCGATGCCCGCGTTGTTCACGAGCACGTCCACCACCCCGGCTTCCTTCTCCAGCGTGCGAACCATCTCCCACAGCCCAGGGCGATCCAGCACCGACACCTTGAATGCCCACGCCCGCGCGCCCAGCTCCCGGAGCTCCGCGAGCGTCTTCTCCGCCTCGGCGTCCGCGCGCACGTAGTTGAAGGCGACGGAGGCTCCCTCTCGGGCCAGGGACAGGCAGATGGCCCGGCCCAATCCTCGGGAGCCGCCCGTCACCAGCGCGAGCCGCCCTTCCAGCAACCGGCCGCCCTGGATGCTCATGGCAGGACCGGGAGCGGCATCGACCAGGGCTTCTTGCCCCAGGGGGCGGTCGGCGTCTCGGGCCCCTTCGCTGCACCCCGGTGGAACATGTTGAAGCCGCACGCCGGCATGATGCGCCCGTCCACCTGCGGGTAGTGGTGGCAGCACTTGCGCAGCCGCTCCAGGTCGAAGTCGTGCCGGTCCATGTAGTGGTGCAGGAAGATGGACTTGGCCTGCTGCTCGCCGATCCGCACCGCCTCCTTCGGGGAGACCGGGCGGTCCGGGAACATCACGTCCAGCGAGCGCCGCAGCGCCTTGAGGACCTCCGGGCCGCGCTCGACCTCGTCCTGCCGGGCGAACACGTCGTGGATGACGTCGTTGAGCGCGTCGTGGATCTCCGGCGAGGCCCCCAGCGTCGCCGACGAGCGCAGCAGCGTGCCGTGCTGCCTGAAGTCCACGAAGCGCCCGAAGGGCATGTAGCTGCCATCGTCCATGCGCAGCAGGTACGTCAGCGACACGCACTGTGGATGCGAGCAGGGCAGGGGCGAGAAGTCGCTCATCCTCAGCTTGCCCTGCGTCTGCTCCTCGATGGCCTTGATGACGCCCGGGATGGTGAGCCGGTCCATCGGATCATGCGGGAAGCGTCCGCCCCCGAAGCCCGTGAAGGCCGCCGGCTGGAAGTTGAGCGACAGGAAGTGATCCTCGGAGAGGAACAGCTCCACCATCTGGCCGATCTGGTGCTCGTTCGCCCCGCGCGTCGCCACGAAGATGAGCTGCGTGGGCAGCTTCAGCTCCTTGATCATCGCCAGCGCCGCCGCCTTCTCCTTGCACAAGTCCCGGCCGCGGATCTTCTCGTGGGTGTCGGCGGTGAAGCCGTCGAACTGCAGGCCCACGTAGGCGCCCGTCTCCTTCAGGCGCTCGGCGAAGGCCCGGTCCCGCCCCAGCCGCAGGCCGTTGGTGATGACCACCACGCGGCCGATCTCCGGCCGGTTGGCGATCTCGATCAGCTCGAACAGCTTGGGGTGGCTCGTGGGCTCGCCGCCCGAGAGCGCGATCGACTCGCACTGGCCCTCGTTGCGCACCAGCGTGTCCACCATGCTCCGGAAGACCTCGGGATCCAGGTGGTTGGCGTACTGGTTGTTGACGATGCAGATGGGACACTCGAGGTTGCAGTGATCCGTGATCTCCACGATGGGCAGACACGTGTGCTGCTCGTGGTCGCCGCACGTCCCACAGTCCGTGGGGCAGCCGTGCTTCACCTCGGCGGCGAACTTCAGCGGCTCGGTGCCGGCGCGCGCGAAGGAGTAGGCCTTCACGTAGTACTTCGCGTCCTCGGACACGAGCGCCTCGGACGGGCCGCACTTCTCGCACGTCTTCTTGAAGAAGACCTGGCCCGCGCGGATGACCACCTCGGCCCGCACCAGCGACAGGCAATGGGGACAGGTGGACGTGGTGTGCTTGAAGATGTGGTCGCCCTGGAGGCCCTCGGGCACCTCGCCCCGCGCCAGGAACGACTGGATGTAGGCCTTCGCGTCGTTGGAGATGCGCAGCTCCGACGGGCCACACGTGTTGCAGTGCTGGAGCGAGTAGACCTGCTCCTCGCGCAGGACGACACGGCCTTCCACCTCGGTCCGGCAGGTCGGGCACCGGGACATCTCGTGCAGGAGGAAGGTGTGGGGCCGGTCCTTCCGAGGCGTGGGCGTGGGTCCGCAGGTGGTGCAGTCCATCGAGGCTCCAGGGGACGTCGGGTAGGGAGGGCCGGATCAAGGCACGGCATCCCCTCACCGGGTCAAGGGGTTCCGTGCGTCAGAAGCCCCTTGGGCGGGGCTCGCGGGGGCGCCTATGCTCCCTGCTCCGCATGCGCTACGTGCTGCTGGACCGGATCTCCGAGCTTCAACCTCCCGAGCGGGCCCTGGGCGTCAAGTGCGTCTCGCTCGCCGATGACGTCTTCGTCGACCACTTCCCGGGACACCCGGTGATGCCCGGCGCGCTCATCCTCGAATCGCTCGCGCAGCTCGGTGGCGTCCTGCTGGAGGCGACGATGCGCGCGCGGGGCCGCTCGGACCTGCACGCGCTGCTGGTGTCGGTGGAGCGCGCGAAGTTCCGGCGGCTCGTCCGGCCGGGGGACAAGATGCTCCTGGAGGCCAGGGGGCTCACCGCGAGCGAGGACGGCGGCCAGGTGCGGGCGTTCGCGCGCGTGGACGAGCAGCTCGCCGCCGAGGCCGAGCTGACCTTCGCCTTCGCGCAGGTGAAGCACGCCTCGCTGATCGCCAAACGCCGCGAGGTCCTCAACGTGTGGCTCCACGGTTCCTCGGAGGAGCCGTGAGCGCCCGGCGTGCCTTCATCCGCGGGGTGGGCGTGGTCTCCGCGCTGGGCCGGGACTGGCCTTCCACCGTGGGCGCGCTGGCGGCGGGGCGCTGTGCCATCGGCCCCATCACGCACTTCGACGTGGAGGGTTTTCCCTGCACCGTTGGCGCGCCCGTGCTCGACCCGGAGCTCGACGGGCCGGATCGCCGGATGGGGCTGGCCCGGCGCGCGGCGCGGGAGGCCTGGACGCGGGCGGGCGTGTCCGTCGCGCCGGAGCGGCTCGGGGTCTTCATCGGCGCGGAGTCCGGACGGGCCACGCTCGCCACGGTGTGCGAGCTGGCCCGGGCGGCGGGGGGTGGACGGACGTTCGATCACCTCCGCTTCGGCGCTCGGGCTCCCGCGCTCGCGGAGCGGATCGACGCCTCGGTGGTGTCTCCGGCGGCCGTGGCCTCGACGCTCGCGGGGGAGTGGGACGCGCGCGGCCCGGCGCAGACCGTGTCGCTGGCGTGCGCCTCCGGCAGCGCGGCCATCATCGAGGCGGTGCGGGCGCTCCGGCTCGGTCTCTGTGACGTGGCCCTGTGCGGCGGCGTGGGCGCGGACGTGGATCCGTTGATGCTGGCGGGCTTCGGCCACCTGGGCATCCTGAGCGCCAGGGGGTGCTCGCGTCCTTTCGATGCGCGCCGGGATGGCTTCGTGGTGGGTGAGGGCGCCGCCATGGTGGTGCTCTCCGTCGAGCGCGGCGAGGCACGGGCGGAGATCGCCGGAGTGGGGCGCTCGCTCGATGCCTACAACCTCACCGCGCCAGACCCCGAGGGTGATGGCGCGCGGCGGTCCATGTCGGCCGCGCTGCGGGACGCGGGGGTGGAGACGGTGGACTACGTGCAGGCGCATGGCACCTCCACGCCGCTCAATGATCCCGTGGAGGCGAAGGCGCTCCGTGCGGTGCTCGGGGACGGACTGGCGAGGGCGCGCGTGGGCAGCGTGAAGGGGGCGCTGGGGCACTGGGTGGCGGGTGCAGGTGCGCTCGGGCTCGTCTGTGCGTACGAGGCGGTGGTGGGCGGGCGGATGCTGCCCAGCGCGGGGCTCGAGACGCCGGATCCGGACTGCGAGCTTCCGCATGTGATGGGAACGGCCGTGCACCAGGAGGCCGGGACCGCGCTGGTGAACGCGTTCGCCTTCGGCGGAGCGAACACCAGCCTCGTGGTTCGGCGCTGCTCATGACGGGGACTCGTCCCAGGGTGGCCGTCGTCGGTTCGGCCGCGGTGAGCGCTTTTGGCCTGGGGTGGCGTGGGCTTGGTGACGCGGTGTTGGCGGGGAAGCCCTTGCGCTCCACCACCCATGCGCTCGCGGCCACGCACCCCGGGGTCGAGGCGGCCGAGGTCCCCGCGCTCCCGCCGTCGCAGGACGCGGGAGATGGACGTCAGCGGAAGCTCATGTCTCGTGGGGCTCGATTGGCGGCGGTGGTGATGCGCGAGGCCCTCCGCGATGCGCACTGGAGTGAGGGCCACGAGGAGATCGGCGCCTTCCTCGGAGTGGGGGCGTCGGGCGGGACGATGGACGAGCTGACGGCCATGCTCCGGGCCAGCATCGAGGGTGGGGCGCTCTCGATGGAGAGGTTTGGCCGCGAGGGGCTCGCCGCGTGCAATCCGCTGTTCGCCTTCCAGTTGATGAACAACTTCACGCTCTGCCACGGGGCCATCCTGGAGGGCGTGGGAGGGCCGAATGGTGCCTTCTTCTCGCGGGGGGCCGGGACGGTGCGGGCCCTGCGCGAGGCGGTGGCCACCGTGGCCAGTGGAGAGTGTGAACGGGCGCTGGCGGGAGGCGCGGACTCCGCGCTGCACCCGGTGACCTGGGCCGAATTGGGACGAGAGGGGTTCGCTGCTCGGGGACTGGTACCTGGCGAGGGGGCGGGGTTGCTCGCGCTTTCTTCACGGCCCGAGGAGCCCGCGCTCGCGCATGTCGAGCGCTGCGAGGTGCTCTCGATGGAGGGACTCTCTCGTGCGCTCGCTGGCGGCCATGGCCGGGCGGACGCCGTCCTCACCTCGGCCTGGGGGCCTGAGCTGGCGGAGACGCTCGGGAATGAGGCCGCGCGCCTGGGCCTGAAAGCCTCCGACTCCGTGAGGGTGCTGGGCGAGGCGCTCGCCGCGTCTCCGGTGCTGGCCTGGACGGCGGCGGTGGATCTGCTCGCGGGAGGACGGGCACGCCGAGTCCTGGTGCTCTCGGCGGGCGTGGACGGTGAGGTGGGGCTCGTGGAGCTGGCGGGGGTGGAGCGATGAGCCGCGCCGTCATCACGGGCGTCGGGGTGGTGTCCGCCTTCGGGGTGGGGGTTCCTGCCTTCTTCGGTGGGCTGGTGGAGGGGCGCGGCGCGGTCGGTCCCATCCGAGCGTTCGACGCACGCACGTTCCCCACCCAGGTCGCGGGAGAGGTGCCTCCCATCGAAGCACACGTGCTGCGCGAGCTCGATGCGCTCGGGTCGGGCGGTGCGCTCCGGGACCGCAAGCTCGTCTTCGGGCTGCTCGCGGCCGAGGAGGCCTGGCGGAGCGCGCGGTGTGGCCCCGAGGAGGGTGAGGCCGCCCTGTCCGTGGCACTTGGATTGGAACAGGCCTTCCTCGAGGACTTCGGTCCCTTGTTCGACGAGGGCCGCATCCACTGGGCCCGCGAGCCGGAGTCCTCCCTGCCCCCCGTGCGTTTCCGCGCGAGGGTCGATCTCGCGGCAGAGGCCCTGCAACGGCTGTTCGGACTTCGAGGTGGGACGACGGTGCACGTCTCCGCGTGCGCGGCCGGAGGGCTGGCCGTGGCGCATGCCGCCGCGCTCATCGAGCGGGGCGAGGCCTCGGTGGTGCTGTGCGGTGCCGCGGACTCCATGGTGAACCCGCTCGGAATCGGAGGCATGTCGAGGCTGGGGGCGCCGTCTCCGCGCAATGCCCCGGACGCATGCCGGCCCTTCGATCGGCGGCGGGACGGGCTGGTGGTGGGCGAGGGCGCGGCGATGTTCGTCGTGGAGTCAGAGGAGCGTGCGCGGCGGCGGGGCGCGAGGGCCCTGGCGCGCATCCTTGGCTGGGGCCGTACCCAGGACGCCTGGAGGGTGACGGCTCCTCGCCCGGACGGAGCCGCCGCACGCCGGGCCATGGAGCGGGCATTGCGCCACGCGGGCCTGCCTCCCGAGGCGGTGGGCTACATCAACGCCCACGGCACGGGCACCCCGCTGAACGATCCGGCCGAGGTGAAGGCAATCCGTGGCGCACTGGGCCCGCACGCCGAGCGGGTGGCCGTGAGCTCCATCAAGGGAGCGGTGGGGCACCTGATGGCGGCATCGGGCGCGGTGGAGATCGCCGCGAGCCTGCTGGCCTTCGAACGAGACCTGCTCCCTGGCACGGCGCACCTGCGGGAGCGGGATCCGGAGTGCGATCTGGACATCATCGGCCCCATGCCGCGCCGGGAGCGGGTGGACGTGGTGCTGTCCAACTCGTTCGGTTTCGGTGGCCAGAACGTAACCGTGGCGCTCGGGAGGGTGACATGAAGGCGGCAGTGACGGGCTGGGCGTGGAGGACGCCGCTGGGCGTGACGGTGGAGCAGGGAGTGGCGCGGCTGCTCGCGGGAGAGCGCGCGGCCCGGCCTGCGGTGGGCATCGAGGCCGAGGCGTACGCGTGCCGGCTGGTGGCGCCCGTGGGAGTCCAACCGGCGCGCTCCCGGGAGGGACGATTCCTGCGCCGGATGGGACGCTTCACCCTGGAGGTAGCGCGCGAGGCGGCGGAGCAGGCCGGAGTCCAGGGTGGGGATCGGGTGGGCCTCTTCGCGGGCTTCGGCGGGCTGCGCGCGCACTGGGAGGAGATGATGCCGGCGCTCGAACGGCAGGAGCCGGACGGCCGCGAGGCCTGGAAGCGAGGGCTCGCGGGGCTGCACCCGTTCTGGATGTTGCAGCACCTGTCGAACAACGCGCACGCGCTGGTATCCGTGGCGCTGAAGGCGCGCGGAGAGGGGATGACCTTCGGAGGGGCGAACGCGGGGGCGCAGGCGCTCGCGTCGGCACAGAGGGCGCTCGTGGCCGGGGCGGTGGACGTGGCCATCGTGCTCACGGAGGACACGCTGTTGGAACCCGAGGTACTGGTGGAACTGGGCGCGAGTGGCGCGGCGAATCGGGCGGGCCTGGAGGCACTTGAAGCACCGTACAGCGTGCGCTCGGCGGGTTTCGTCCCTGGGGAGGCCGCGGCGGCGGTGGTGCTGGAGCCGGTGGAGCGTGCGGGAACCCGTGCGCTGGCGTGGGCCGAGGCGGCGGACGGAGCGGATGGCAGCAAGGGGGCGCCTCGGGTGGAGACACTCGCGCGGGTGGCGGCGTCACTGGTGACGCCCGGGATACAGGTCATCGATGGAGCGGGACGCGCGGACGTGACATTCGACGCGGCGGAGCGGGAGGCGCTCGCGCGGATTGTCCCCGAGGAGGCGTTCCTGACGGCGACGGCCGCGGCGATGGGGCAACTGGGAGCATCGGCGCCGGTGGTGCAGCTCATCGCGCTGGCGAGCTGCCTTCGCCGAGGCGTGGTGCCTCCGGTGGCCGGGTTGAGCGAACCAGGACCGGGGCCGTTGCGACTCGTGATGAAAGCCGAGGAAACGACGGCACGCGAAGCACTGGTCCTCTCAGCGGGAGCACCGGGGCTCGTGGGAGCCGTGCGTGTGGAGGTTCCATGAGCAATCAGATTGGATCCGTCGCAAGTCCCCTCTCCCTCTGGGAGAGGGCTAGGGTGAGGGTATTGCCATGACCCGACCCGTAGCGCTCGTCACCGGGGCATCCCGTGGCATTGGGAAGGCCGTGGCTCTCGAGCTCGCGAAGCGAGGCCACGCGGTAGGAGTCAACTTCCTTCGGAACGAGGTCCAGGCCATCGAGACGGTAGAGGCCATCAAGGAGCTCGGGGTGGAGGCCTGTGCGCTGCGCGCGGACGTATCCTCCGCCGTCGAAGTGGCGGACATGTTCCGGAAGCTCGAGGAGACGCTCGGGGAGGCCTCGGTGCTGGTGTGCAACGCCGGAATCACACGGGACACGCTGCTGGGGGCGAGCGAGCCCGAGGACTTCGACGCGGTGCTCCGGATCAACCTGGACGGCGTGGTGAACTGCTGCCGCGAGGCGAGCCGCCGGATGGTGGGGAGGAGGAGAGGAGCCATCGTCACCCTCTCCTCGGTGGGGGCGCAGCGACCTGGTCGGGGACAGAGCAACTACGCGGCCTCGAAGGGGGCGGTGGAGTCCTTCACGCGGGCCCTGGCGGTGGAACTGGCCCCGCGAGGCATCCGGGTGAACGCGGTTGCCCCGGGCCTCATCGACACGGGGATGACGTCCGATCTCCAGGCCCTGGCGCCCGATGAGCTGAAGCGCCGTATCCTGCTGCGGAGGCTGGGCCGCCCGGCGGAGGTAGCGCGGGTGGTCGCCTTCCTGTGCAGTGAAGACGCGAGCTATGTCACCGGGCAGGTGTGGAACGTGGACGGAGGGTTCAAGCTGGAATGAGGACCGGAGAAGACATGCTGTCGTGGCTGAGCACGCGCCGCAGCGTGCGAGCCTTCCGAGCCGACCCGGTGGGGCGCGAGGTGCTGGAGCGGGTGATGGAGGCCGCGACGACGGCGCCCTCGAACACCAACCGTCAACCCTGGCGCTTCGCGGTGGTGACGAGCGCGAGCCGGCGCCGGGACATCGCCACGGCGGTGCGGGAGCGGGCCGAGGAGATGAAGGCGATCATCCGCCGGGGCCACCACGCGGAGGACTTCGGCAACTACGGGGACTTCTTCCACGAGCCGCTGGAGAGCGCGGCGGCCATCGTGGTGCCGCAGTACCGCGAGTACCCGGACCTCATCGCGAACCTGCTGGAGTCCGGAGGCGCGAACCCGAAGGACTTCCACACCGCGAGCGCGATGCAGGCGGAGCTGTGTTCCACGAGCGCGGCGTGCATGGCGCTGCTGCTCCAGGCGCACGCGGAGGGACTGGGAGCCTGTTGGATGGCGGGGCCGATGGTGGCGAAGGATCGCATCGGAGCCCTGCTGGACATCCGCGAGCCCTGGCGGATGGTGGGAGCCATCGCGCTGGGGTGGCCGGCGGAGGAGCCGAAGCGCCAGCCGCGCAAGGGGCTGGAGCGAGTGGTGAACTGGTTCGAGGACACACCCGGAGGAGGGGAGACGCCATGACGCATCCCGCGCAGGCCGAGAAGGACGTGGTGCAGGTGGTTCGCGAGGTCATCGCCGAGGCGCTGGCCCGGGATGTCTCCGAGGTGCAGCTGGAGCACAACCTGATGGAGGACCTGGGAGCCGAGTCGCTCGACTTCCTGGACATCGTGTTCAAGCTGGAGCGCGCCTTCGGCATTCAAATCACGCGCGGGGAGATGGAGCGGGCGGCGCGCGGAGACATGACGGACGAGGAGTTCGCTCCAGCCGGAGTCATCTCCGAGGCGGGCCTGGCGCGGCTGCGCGAGCTGATGCCCGAGGCTGCCGATCGCATCAAGCCGGGCCTGCGCCCGGTGCAGATCCTCGCGCTGTTCTCGGTGCGGACGTTCGTGAACCTGGCGGAGGCCAAGCGTCAGGGGCGCACCGCCTGACGCTGGCCGGGCCGGCTCCCGGGCTCAGGGAGTGGCGCTGACGTTGGGGCAGGCGGGCTGTCCCCCGGTGAAGAAGTACTCGTTCACCCGCTGGACGAGGTGCCCGTTGTCGGTGGAGGGGTTCGTCTGGGCCTGCTCCCCGGCGCCGAAGATCATCCCGAGCCCGTGGGCGGCGGCGACCTCACCCGGGTGGTCGAAGAAGTAGTCCAGCCGGTTGTCCTTCCAGTGCTGGGTGTAGCCGGGCAGCGACATGTTGCCCACGGGGATCTGCCACCACAGGTTGGGCAGGCCCATGCGCTCCGAGAGGGCCTTGGACCACCGGAATGCCTGCCGGAAGTTCGGGAGCGAGGCGTTGGTCGGGTCCCACCAGTGGTCGGTCCCCGTCGTCACCTGGTACCACTGGGCATCGCGGTCGCTCGTCTCCACCACGATGAAGTCTCCGGCGCCCGCGCCGCACTCGAGGAGGAAGTCGGCCACCTTGCGCGCCTCGGCCTCCACGTCGAACGTGGGGTAGCGGTTCATCATGGCGTCGATCTTCGTCCCCCACGCCGAGGCATGCAGGCTGACGCGGGCGTTGGGGGCGTACCGGCGCACCATGGAGATCATGCAGCGGCCCATGCCGGCGATGCTGTTCTCCATGCCCGAGCAGTCCGTGGGGTTGGCCGAGGCGACCGCCGCCGGGATCAGGTGGGGATTGGTGTTCACCTGCTGGGCATAGGCCCAGAAGTCCGGCTCGATGTGAAGGAAGGCAGTGGAATTCCCGATCTGCTTCAACACGAAACGCCAGTCATTGAAGTAGCGCTGCATCAAGGCGACGTCTTGCGCCTTGGCGACCTCTTGGGAGCCCTCCGCCGCGCGGCTGGCGTGAAGCATCTCGTAGTAGGTGATCATCGGGATCTGCCCGAGGAGGGAGGTCTGCGTGATGAAGTCACGCAGGTACTGGCCCGGGGGCAGCAGATCCGACTGCCAGCAGGCCCACCAGCCACACCCACTGAGATTCAAGTTGGAGCAGGACTGACCGGCGGAGGTACAGGTCTGGCACGAGGTGCACGGCTGCGCGCTGTCGAACAGGCCGCCCGCGAGATAGATGTAGCGGACGTCGAACGGTGCGAGTCCAGCCACGACGCTCTCCGTCTGCGCGCCGACGAGCACATGGTCCTTTCCGAGCGACTGGAGCAGCGGCTCGGCGAGGCAGCTCGTGGGAGGAGGCGTTCCCGCGTCCGAGCCGGTGCCCGCGTCCGGAGTACCCGCGTCGTAGCCGGTACCGCCATCGGAGCCGGTGCCCGCGTCCGGCGTGCCGGCGTCATGGCCCGTGCCGCCGTCCGAGCCTCCATCCGGCGTGCACTTCCTGCACTCCCGCTGGCGCGCCTCGGCATCGCGCGGGGTTCCACCCAGGAGGGAGAAGAACAACAAGCCGGGGAGCAGCAGCGTCAGCCAACGGGAGCGGGATGGCATGTGGCACCTCTCGGAATCCGAATCTGAATCTTTGACGTAAAACCAGACTCTCAATCCAAGAGAACGGCCACGCGTCGATCATCCCCAGGCATTTGATTTCATGTCAGGGATTGCGGTGACGATGGAAGTTTTCGCTGGAATTCCGGAATTCCCGCACCAGCGAAAGTTTGTAGGGAACGTCCCCGTGCGAGTGGTGGCCAGGAGACGTCCAGCTCCTACTTTCGGCCAGGTCCGAGCGTGTGAAGAGGAGGCCGGGGCGCCTTCATGTAGCGGGAGTCCCGCTCACGGTAGAGCACGTTGTAGGCGCAGGAGGGGACGTTGGTGCCATCCGGCTCCCGGACACCGACGGGGCAGGCGCGGATGCGATCGGTATCGAACGTCTCCTCGTCCATGTGCGCGTGGACATAGAGGGCCTTGGTGCTGGCCTCGGCGATGCGCAGCCGCTCCGCCTCCGAGAGCCCCGGCGCGAAGAGCTCCTGGGTGAGGCGCTTGAGGGCGGCGAGCACCTCGTCGCGCTCCTCGCAGTCGATCTCCCCGGCCCAGAGCCGGGTGATGAGATCCTGAAGCTTGCCTTCCAGCTCCGGACCAGGCTCCAGGTAGAGCGAGCCGCCGAAGAGGGCGCGCATGTCCGTCCAGTCCATGAAGCGGGTGAAGGGCAGCCAGCGCTCCGGCCCGAGCCGCAGCACGTAGGTGACGAGATAGCAGAGCGGGTGGGCCGCGGGAGAGGGCGCGAAGTCGCGCACGCGCAGCCGGCCCTCGGTGAGCCGCTCGATGTCCTTCAACACATCCACGGTGGTGTAGCGCGCGCCGCGGGAGAAGGCCGAGCCGCTCTGTCCGGTGAAGGTGAGGGTGTGGAGCTCCAGACTGCGGATGAAGTCCTTGGAGAGCGCGAGGTCGATGAACCGGGCTACCTCGTGGTCGTTCACCCCGCGCGCGAGCACGGGCAGGAGGGTGGTGTTGACGCCGTGCTTCTCCAGCAGGGCGAGCACGCGCATCTTGGGGCCCGCGAAGTCCCCGCCCAGCATGTCCTTGTTGGCCTGTTTCTCGAACGAGTCGAAGGAGAGGATGACGCGTGCATCCAGGCGGGCGAGCTTCTCCAGCAGCCACTCGTCCTTGAGGAAGCGCATGCCATGGGTGGAGAGGGTGATGCGGTGGATGCCCTCCTCGTGGCACAGCTCCACCAGCCTCTCGAAGGCCGGGTGTTGGGTGGGCTCGCCGCCGGTGAGATTGATGATGCGCCGCTCGGGGGCGGCCAACCGCAGGTGCTGGAGGAGGGAGCGCAGCTCGTCCTCGCTCATGTGCCAGGCGCCCGCGTTCTTGTTGTGCGTGTAGCAGATGGGGCAGTCGAGGTTGCACGCGGAGGTGATGGGCACGATGGGCAGCAGGAGCCGCTGCTCATGGCGCGTGCAGGGGCCGCAGTCGTAGGGGCAGCCCTGGGAGACGTCCTTGCGCGCGGCGGGTGCCTTCAGCTCGGGCGGGTAGGCCATCACCTGCTCGTACCAGGCGGCATCCGAGGAGATGACCACCTCCGAGGGGCCGTGCTCGGGACAGGCCTTGGTCATGACCACCTGCTCGTTGCGCCGCCACAGCTCGGCCGGGAGGGAGCGCTTGCACTTCGCGCAGAGGCTCGTCGTCGTGTGCAGCCGGGTGTCAGCCATGGGCCTGCTCCGAGTCACGGATGGGGTGGGGCCGCCGCTCGCGATCGCGCCAGAGCTTCAGCAGCCGGAGGAACTCGACGGAGGGCGCGTCCGCGGCGACGCTGAGCGGCCGGGGCTGCGCGAGGGTGATCTTCCACACCGCCTGCTTCGCCAGTTGGAGATCCTCGCGGAGGACCTGGCGCGTGAAGGCCCGGCCCACCGCGTCTCCGAAGGGAATGTGACGGAGGTAGTTGCGCAGCACGAAGACCCAGACGCGTGTGTTCTCTCCGTCCTCGGGGGTGGCGAGGAAGAGGAGTTGCTGCCGGCGCCCTCCGCCCATGTCCACGTCGAACACGGTGTTGCCCGGCATGTCGTGCCGGACGCGGATCTCCATGTCGAAGTGGGACACCGAGCCATGGAGCACCCGGGTCCAGAACGAGTACCGGTGGCGCGTGGTGACGCGGGCGGTGAAGCCGAGCTCGTCACCGCTCACGACCGGGTAGCCCCCTTCGATCACCGGGTTCTGTCCGCCGTAGGAGAGCCGGTGCACGAAGGGCACGTGCGTCACGTCGAGGATGTTCTCGACCCACCAGTCGAAGGGGAGGGCAACGGACTCCTGGATGTGGAAGGCGCGGAAGGAGGGATCCTCCAGGGCTTCGAAGCGAGGCGGAGGCGTCACGGCAGTCCCGGGCGCGCCGAGGTGCGTCCAGATGAGGCCCTGCTGTTCGATGACCTCGTAGGCGCGGGTGCCTCCGCGAGGCAGGGCGCGACCGGGAGGCTCGGAGGGCACGCCCACGCAGCGCCCGTCTCCGTCGAAGCGCCAGCCATGGAAGGGGCAGGTGATGCACCCATCGCGCACCGTGCCATGCGCGAGGTTGCCCCCCCGGTGGGGGCAGCCAGCGGCGAGCACGCGCGCCTTGCCCCCGGTGTCCCGGAACAGGGCGAGCACCTCTCCCGCGATGCGGCGCTCGAGTGGCGCCGTCCGCAGCTCCCGGCTGTCCGCTACGGGGTACCAGAAGCCTCGGAGCTGCGTGGCGGCCTCTGGCGCGGGCCGGAGAGTTTCCATACGCACTCCTGGTGAAGAGTCCCGGGCGGTATACCACTTTGGGAGTATCGGCGGGCTTTTGGCGTTCTGGCAGGATCGTACGCCATGCTCGCACCGCTTCCGCGCTCCGTGCTCGAGGAGGATCTGTACTGGGCATCCGCTCCAGACTCGGACTCCGAATTCACCCCAGAAGATCCGCTCGCTCTCGGTTACCTGTCGCAGCAGGTGGGGTACTGGCTCTTCGAGGCGTTCACCACGCGGACCAGCCGCGCGCAGAACTATGCGGTCGTGCTCTACGGGTTGGACCTCGCGGAGCGCTCCATTCGTGAACAGGGTCTCCGCGCCGACGACGAGATGCGCGAGGCGCTCTTCAATCGTTGGGAGCGCTTCTGGTCGCTCGCGGTGCTCGAGTCGCTCGACGGCCAGCTCGCCCGAGGCGATGAGAACGCCATGCGCGGAGTTCGCGGAGCGAAGCGCGCCTGGTTCAGGGGGGAAAAAGCGCTCCCGCTCGATTTCAAGCTGATCGAGCGCCAGACGGAGCTGGGGGGGCTGGGTGCCTACCTGTCCTCGCTGCGTTCCTACGGGCTGGTCTTCCCGGGCACGCTCCACCCGACGCCCGCGGCACGGGGGATCCTCGACGCCTTCTGGGACGAGCCTGGCAACCTCCGGGCGAAGAGCTATGACTCCTACGCGCTCCATGCGCTGGAGTTGTCACGAGACAAGATCGAGCGGAGGTTCGCCGGGCTCACGCTGGCCAAGGTGGGGGAGCGCAGCCGGTTGACGGCGTTGGTGGAACTGGGCCGCCGCGAGCAGCAGGAGCGGCTGTGGGCGGCGCTCTTCGAGAACGCGCGGGACTGCACACTGGCCCTGGCCGAGCGCATTCGCGCGGCGGCCCGGAAGGGGGTCACCGCACCTCGCGAGTTCCTGGAGACGGCGCTCGAGGGACGTTGGGGACCTCTGGGGGATGATCTGCGCCAGCGGCTGCTCGTGGCGCTCGCATTCGGTGACGTGTACGTCGCCCTCCAGGAGCGCTTCGATGCCATCTACCGGCATATCCACGAAGCGGGTTGGGTCGCGAAGAAGTCGGCGGTGGCGAGGAGCGTCTTCTCGCCCGAGACGTTGAAGGAGCTGGGCTCCGTGTGTACCGCGCTCCTGGCCGCGTCGCGTGCCGCGGACTTCCAGAGGCTGGAGGTGCATGGCCGGCCCTTCATCCGGCTGGTGACGCAGCTCCAGGGGGCAGGGCCCGAAGAAGCCCTGGCCGGGCTCCTGTACTACCACCGTGAAGTCCAACGGGACCGCCGGAGCGGAGGGGCCTGGATTCGCGAGGACGGCGACGAGCTCGTTCTCAGCCTCGGCTCCTATGGTGGGTTCGCGCAGGAGTCGGGGTTTCCGTCGTTGAAGATGAACGTCGTCCGCACGCTGCTGCGCGACCTGGGAAGGCTGTGACGGTGATGAAGGTATCCTCTGCATCCGCGGTGGATCGGCTCGCGCACTCCACGAGGTGTGTGGCCGCCGTGTTCACGTCCTTTACCTTTGATCCAGCCTTCTTCGAGGAGCAGGTGTTGGCGGCCGTCCTGCGGCTCACGTCCGACCCGCTCGAACAGCCCGAGCGCTTCCGCGAGGAGGGGCGTCGTGCGCTGCAGGAGGTTCCGGTTGCCTGCATCGTGGATGGGGGCATGCGTCAACCCGGGCACAGGCTGCCGTATGACCTGCTCGAGGTCCATGGCCGCACCTTCCATCCGAAGGTCTCGCTCGTCCTGTACGAGGACTTCGCCCGCTTGCAGGTGGGCTCGGGCAATCTGACCCGGGGCGGCTACGGCGCGAACACGGAGCTCTTCTTCTGCCGGGATCTGCGTTACGACCAGCCGGATGACGTGGCCGTGCTGAAGGAGGTGGACGGCTTCCTCGCCGCACTGGAGCCTCTGGTCCGCGTTCCCGGAACGCAGCTCATCCTGGTTCGAGGCGAGCTCTCACGGCGAATCGGCCAGACGCCGGTGGGGACGGCGGCCTTCCGGTTCCTCCATACGGAGCATGCCGACCCCCTGCTGCGGCAGTTCCTGGCGCTGCTGCCCGAGGGGGCACGGGCCGTGCGGGTGGGCGTGCTCGCGCCCTTCCTCGAGCGCGACGACGTCAGTGGCGCCAGCGCGGACGAGGACAGCTCGGTGCTGTTGACACTCGCCGAGCACGGAGAGGGCAAGCGCGCGTTCGACCTCGGTGTGCTCTGGGAGGAGCCACCGCAAACCGCCGCGTCCCAGGCTCCTGCGTTCTCCGAGGCACTGGGAACGTTGTGGTGCCGCAAGGAGAGCGGGCCACCTCTCTCCCTCACGTGGCTCACGCCAACGGATGCGACCGCGAAGCTGCTGCGGTTCACGGATGCGGCGGGGATCGGGCGGCAGATGGACCGTGGGTCCGCCGAGGCCCTTCGTGAGCGCGGGGAGCTGTGGCCCGTGGGGGACCTCCAGGTGTTCGCGCCCGCGGTGCTCGTCTCGACCGTGCGCTCGCGCGTCAGCGGCTTCCAACTCTGGTTGCACCCGGCCCGCCGATTGGACGGGGGCCGCCTCGTCAAGCGACCGCTGCATGCCAAGCTCCTGCTCTTCACGGTCCGCCGGGGCTCTCGTACCGAGACCTTCGTGCTGCTGGGCTCCCCCAACGCCTCGCGCAAGGCGCTGCTCGCGGAAGCCAGGAACGAGCGGAACGTGGAGGCGGCGGTTGCATTCGTGCTCGACGGGGAAGTCACACTCCAGGAGCTCGTTCCCGAGCTGGTGGCCTGCGATGCGGCACAACCGGAGCTGCGGGAGCGAACCTTCCCCGCCTCGACCCGGAACTGGGGTCTGCTCATCCAGTCCGTCTGGCATGATGCGGCCCTCCGTCAGCTCACCATCACCTGGGACCCCGCACATCCGGCGCCGCCCGGAGGATGGGCGCTCGTGTATCTCAATCGAACGCTCGCCTCTGGCGCGGAGGTGCCCCCCGGGGAAGGTGTCATCCCGGACTTCGATCTCTCGCCCGCTTCGTGCGAGGTGGTCCTTCGGGTGGAAGGAAATGAGTACTCGGTCCCCATCCTCGTGCGGGACATGGTCGCGCTGCCGGCGGATGCCGGGTTGCGCGAGCTGAGCCTGGAGGAGTTGCTGGCGTTGCTTGGCAATCGCATCGGGCGCGAGCGGTTGTCCCTCCTGCGGGCGCATCGTGGGCAGGCCGCGACGAACGCGGTCCTCTCGGCCATCTTCGGCGAGGGATTCGGTCCAACGGATGTGTTCCGCGCGTGGTGGGGCGTCCAGGAAGACCTGAGCGACGAGCGCCTGTCGCTCCAAGGATTCCGTCTCCGGCTGGAAGGGGCGCTCGGCGCTCAGCCCGTGTGGATGAAGCTGCGAGAAGCGGCTCGGGCTGGGGCCCTGGCCAGTAGCGAGGCCTGGTTCTACGGCGCCGAGCTGCGGCGCGCGCTCTCCGGCGTCTCTCCCGAAGTGCTCACGGTGGCGGAAGAGAAGCGCGGAGCGCTGGAGGCTTTCATCCGGACCCTGGACGTGGAATTGGATGAACTGGCGCCGGGTGCCGCCCAGGATCCCTGGATGGAACGGATCCGCCGCTTCTACATGGAGGGCGCATGAGGACGCGCACCTGGCTTCAGGGCTTCCTGGATCTCGGGGCCCGGAAGGAGCGGGACAACGTGCCCGCGGGAGACATCGCCCGTCAGGAGGACACGGTCCTCCAGGCCCTGGATCTGCTCGACGTGAACCCCGGCGTGGTCATCGCCGACGAAGTGGGGATGGGCAAGACGTATGAGGCGCTCGGGGTGGTCGCCGCCCATCGCCACATGAATCCGAAGAGCCGCATCGTCATCGTCACCCCGGGGCCCGACCTCAACACGAAGTGGAAGGCGGAGTTCGTTCGCTTCAGTGATCCGAAGATCACCCTGTTCGACTTTGGTGACGAGGTCTTCGCCGCCGACTCCCTGGAATCCTTCGTCACGCAGGCGAAGCGCTACCGCATCCTGTTGGTGCCGGTCTCTGTCTTCCACAGCGCGCGGGGTGGGGCGGACCAGGCCCACCTGCTTTCGCTGTATTTCTGGTGGCGCCGCAAGCAGGGCCAGGAGCTTCACGGGCAGACCATCAACGCCATCTTCAAACGCTTCCGCGAGGGGCGGTTGTCCCAGATGGATGTGGAGGATGCGCTCTTCCTGGATCATTACGGGCTCGAGCAGCTCGAGCCCCACCTCGACGAGGCCTTTCGCCGGGGGCGGCGAGGGGACGCGCACGAAGGCCTGGACGATCTCTTCCGGGCACAGGGATACGAGGCATTCTCGAGCGAGGACGCCGTGCGGCGGGCCATAGACCTGGCCCGCTTCCGGCTGGTGCGGGCGCTGTTGCCGGACTTCGACCTGATGGTGGTCGACGAGGCCCACAAGCTCAAGAACGCGCACACGCTGCGCTCGCAGGCGATCTCCACGGTCTTCCGCCGCAAGTACGCCAAGACACTCTTCCTCACGGCAACGCCCTTCCAACTGAGCATCGAGGAGCTGAACCAGGTCTTCGTCACCTTCTCGCAAGCGAAGGGAGCGCCGGATGATCTGATGGCGCAGGTGGACGCGTTCTTCGCCGACATCCGCGAGTACCAGGCGGCATACGACGCGCTGTACCGGGCCTGGGCGGGGCTGGACGAGGCCGCCGCGGTGGAGTTCGCCGCGCTGTTCGCCATGGATGAGTCCCTGGAGAAGGACATCGCGGACCCGGGACTGCGGGCGGTGGCCTCGGCGGTGAAGGAGGTGCGGCGGCTCAAGCAGGAGAAGATCGAGCCCGGCTTCCGGCGGTGGATGATCCGCAGCCTGCGCGAGGAGAAACGCCAGTACCGCCGGGGAAGGCCGGAGCGGCTCGTGCCCAGGGGAGCAGGGGCGCTTCCGTTCCTCATCTACGAGCGTTTCATCGCCGAGCTCTTCCGTCAGGGGGAGGGGACGCACAAGGCCGCGGTGCAGATCAACATGGTGTCCTCCTACCAGGCCGCCGAAAAGGGGGAGTTGCTGGCGCGGGGTGAGGGCGAGGTCTCCGCGGAAGCCGAGCCCTACCGCAAATTGCTCCGGTCCATTCTCCAGGTGTTGCCGAGGGATGGGCGCAATCACCCCAAGCTGGACTTCGTCCTCCGGGATGCGCTCGATGCCGCCATCGCCGGAGAGAAGACGCTCATCTTCTGCGCTCGGGTGGCCACCCTGACGCAGATGGCGCATGCGCTCGAGGGGATGTGGGAGCAGCGCATGCTCGAGTTGTGGAGGCGCGCCTTTCCAGAGGCACGGCACGAGGACATCTTCGACGAGATGCACGCGGATGAGCAGCGCTCCCGCGGGCGCCACTCCCGGCTCCAGGCGCGGTTCCACCGGCCCCAGGAGGTGCTGTACCTCGCGCTGCGCGAGCGCTATCTCCGCTCATTGGTTCCGGTGGAAGCCCACGCGCTCGAGCACCTGTCCGAGGTGGTCCGCGCCGCCAATGTGCTTCTCGCGGAGGCGCGGGTCGGGTTGACGAGCTCCAAGCGTCACGATTGGAAGCTGATCAAACGGTGTGTCGAGAGCGCCGCGGCTGCTCATTGGCGTGACCATTCCTCCGAGGCCTCCGTCGCGCATGCCGGGCCGTTGAAGGCGCTGTGTGATCCGAATTTCATCCCCTACGGGTTGGACCTCGCGGCGGACGAGCTGGAGGATGACGACCAGGGAGAGCACACGCCCTCCTGGCGCATCAGCGAGGCCCAGGCGCGGCAGGTGCTCGCTGAACGCCCGCACCTGTGGGACCACCTCTCCGGAGAGCTGGCACAGCTCGACGTGGATCTCCGCGTGGAGGTGGTGGAGCGGCTGGCTCGCTATCTCACCTTCAAGGATGTCCCCTTCCTGGCGGATGTCCTGGCGGCGGCCCGTGCCCAGGGACTCGACGTGGGGGAGGTGGATCCCCCACGGCTGCTGGAGTTCGTGGACGGCTTCTGGACCGGGCACGAGGATGGGCGGCGCTGGCTCGACAGGCTCCGCGCGTTCCTCGCCTACTTCGTGGGACGCAACGAGCAGCAGAAGCGGGACATCCTCGCCGGCCCCATCAAGACAGGCGATCTGGTGCGCCAGACGAAGGACGGGGAGAGCCGGGAGCGTCTACGCGAGGCGTTCAACACGCCCCTCCATCCCATGGTCCTCATTGCCAACGAGGTGATGCAGGAGGGGCTGGATCTGCACCGCAACTGCCGGCGGATCGTTCACCATGATCTGGCGTGGAACCCGGCACAGCTCGAGCAGCGTGTCGGCCGCATCGACCGGCTGGGCTCGCTCACCTTCCGGCTCCGGGAGCGGGATCGCAGCGCCACGCTCGATGTCCTCTACCCGCTGATTCGCAATACCATCGACGAACGGCTCTACCGGGTGGTGAAGGAGCGCGAGAAGTGGTTGGAGTTCCTCCTCGGAGCGCCTCCAAGCTTCGCCGAGTATGCCGAGGAGGGCGCGTGCGCGGCGGATCTGCCTCCCTCGCTGGCTCAGACGCTCGCCATCAGCTTGCGGCCGCCGGCGCGATGAGCTGCCGGAGCAGCAGTTCCGCTCCGAAGAGGAGGCCCAGCGCTTCCAGCGCGTGGAAGACGCGGACGGCCCAAGCCCCTGGGAATAGTCCTCTCATGGGCCCCCAGGCCTCGTGCATCACGTTGACATTGAGCACCGGTGGCGTGGCCAGGATGCTCACGGTGAACGTGACCAGGACGATCGCCCACGCGGCCTTCCAGGTTCGCGGCGGGAGTCCCGTGCCGCGCAAGGCGCTCCATCCCGCCACCAGCGGGAGGAGGTGCACCAGCCAGGATGTCGGTGACGGCCGCTCTCCGAAGAGGACGTCGATCAGGAAGGCCGGCATTCCCATGCCGACGTGGATCAGGAAGCCCACCGCCACCAGCCACCGCACCGAGGTCAGCAATCCCATCGCGAGCAACACGGAGGCCACGTGGCACACCCACAACATCTCCGGGAGCCGTGCCTGTCCCTTGGTCGCGGCATGGAGCACCAGCGCGGCCAGCAGCGCGAGGCCGAGGCCCCGCCGCATCACAACCCTCCGTTGACGGCCAGCACGGCGCCCGTCATGTACGTGTTGTGCAGGGCCAGCCAGAGGATGGCACGCGAAACCTCGGTGGCGTTGCCCCGGCGGCCGTACGCGCTGAACTTGCGGAAGTCTTCTCCCAGCCGCGCGTCGACGCTCTGCGAGACACCGCCTTCCAGGAGGCCCGGCGTGACGAGGTTCACGCGAATCCCCCTGGGCCCCAGCTCCTTCGACAGCGCGCGTACCATGGCGCAGAGCGCTCCCTGGGTGGCGGCGAAGTGGGCGGGGACGGGCATCGGCCGGCTCCCGTCGTAGGACGCGGTGAGCACGATGTCCCCACCGCCTCGTGCCGCCATGGGTCCCGCGAGCGACTGGATGGCCAGGAACGCCGAGCGCACGTTGATGGCGTGCAGCGCCTCCCAGTCCTCCTCCGAGATATCCCCGAGCGCCCGGTCCTGTCCCACGCCCAGGCAGTGCACCACCACGTCGGGCGTACGGCCCTCGGACTCCAGCGAGGCGCAGAGCCGGCGGATGGCTCCCGCGTCCCGCGCGTCCAGCGCGTGCCCCCGCTGTTTCAGCTCGGACTCCAGGGCCCGGGCGCGCTCGGCGGAGGTGTTCCAGGTGAACTCAGCCGGCACGTCCGCCTCGGCCAGCCCGCGCAGCACCGCGCTCCCGAGATACCCCGTTCCGCCAAACACCAAAGCCCGTCTCACGCTGCCTCCTCGAGGCCCAGCTCGTACTTCAGCGAGGGCTGTTGCCGCACCCGCCAGATCCTCTGGTCCAGGTAGTAGTGGTGGAAGAAGACGCCCCAATACAGGGCGAGGAAGAGCTGACCCACCGCGCTCGCCTCGGGGAAGATCGAGCCCACCGGAGAGGCTCCCCGGACCGAGTTGAGCAGCAGGTAGAGCAGCGACACTGCCACCATGAGGCCATAGGCGGCCACGGGGGCGCGGCCGATCATCGCCGCGAAGGAGCGCTCCTCGTGCCGCGAGAACCGGCGGCGGTTCGCGGCCACCACGATGCCCAGGTACTGGATGCTGTGCATCACCCCGCCCACCATGGCCGCCGCCATGAACATGTGCTCGGGCGTCTGGGGCCCCTGGACGAGCGGTTCGAACGGGCCGATGACGAAGAAGGGGACGATCGCCGAGCCGAACGCGGCGCAGAGGAGGAAGAGCGAGGGGCGCCCGCTTCGGCCCCGGCGCATGCGCACGGCCGCGAAGCCGAGCCACGCCAGCGACAGCAGCACCAGGGCCACGCCGCCGCCCACCAGGACCGCTCTCCCGATGGCGGGCAGCTCCTCGGGGAGCCCCAGGATGATGCGGTTCTGGGGATGTCCCAGGAGGAACAGCCCGAACGCGGCCCACAGCGAGACGTACAGGAACCGGGAGTCGATCTTCCGCTCCAGGGGCGAGGCCCGCGCGAAGCTCTCGTAGAGGGACAGCAGGCCGTAGTTCTGCCGGACCGCGTGGTGGAAGGACCAGAGGGTGGCGAAGCCGAGGAAGAGATCGAACGCGGCGCGCTCGCCGGTGAGCCGCAGCAGGCCCCACGCCACGAGCCCCGGCACGAAGAAGAGGAGGCTGCCCACCAGCAGCCGGGCCCGCTCCTTCCGCTCTCGCGTGTCCAGGTACGTCCGGCCGAACGTGGCCAGCAGGTGAGGCCCGTCAAGTAACAGCAGCCACGCGGCCCACAAGGGCAACAGGAGCACGGGCCACGCGAGCACGGCCAGGCCCGCGGCCCCGGCGAGCAGACTGCTCCCGAAGAAGAAGAAGCCATCGAAGCGACGGCCGCCGATCCACCCGGTCTCCGTTACCGAAGCTCGCATAGGTACTCCACCGCGTCCCGGCAGGCGTGCACGAACGCCGCGAGCCGTTCGCTCCCCGTGTCCAACGGGGGCTGTAACCTCAGGACGCTCCAGTCGTGGCCACACACGTTGACGAGGAAGCCGGCCCTGTAGAGCCGGTGGCAGGCGAGCAGTCCCACCGCCGAGCGCTCGCTGTACTCGGGCATGCCCAGGTACTCGAAGGTGAGCGCGGGGTGGTCGGCGGCCCGGAGCGCTACCCCGGCCAGCAGGCCCTCTCCGCGGATCTCCTCGACGAGTGGCAGCCCCGCGAGCGCCTCCCGGAGCGCGCGGTGCAGCTCCGCCCCCCGCTCGCGCACCCGCTGGAGCGCGTCATCGGTGAGCAGGTCCAGGAAGGCGAGAGAGGCGACACAGGCCAGGGCGTTCCCGCTGAAGGTGGAGGCATGGGACTCGGCAGTGGCGTGGGTGCCGTAGGCGCGATCGAAGACGTCCGCGCGCGTCAGCATGGCCGACACCGGCATCAGCCCGCCCCCGAGTGCCTTGCCGAGCACCACCACGTCCGGCCGCCGGGGCCAGGCATCGCTCGCGAGGAAGCGGCCGGTGCGCCCCAGCCCGGTCTGGATCTCATCGGCCACCAGGAGCACGCCGCGCCGCCGGGTCTCCTCGCAGAGGACGCGGACGTACTCGGGTGGGAGGACGCGGACGCCTCCTTCGATCTGGATGGGCTCGACGACGAAGGCGGCCACGTCCGGCGACGCGAGCGCGGCCTCCAGGGCGGCGAGATCGCCGAAGGGCAGCCGGTCCACGGCCGGCAGGTAGGGGCCGAAGGCATCCCGGTACGTGCCCGGGTGCATCATCGACACGCCGCCCATGGTGTAGCCGTGGTAGCCCCGCTCCAGGCAGAGGATGCGTGGCCGGCGGGTCGCCGCGCGCGCGAGCTTGAGCGCGGCCTCCACGGCCTCGCTGCCGCCGCTGACGAAGAAGGCCCGGTCCAGGGCGCCCCCGGTGCGCTCGGACAACCGGGCCGCCAGCATCCCGGCGTACGGGCTGATGACGGACGTGAAGTACGAGGGGGAGTCTCCAGCGAGGAACTCCCGCATCGCCTGGCCGACGTACGGGTTGCGGTGTCCGAAGGCCTGCGTCCCCCAGCCCGACAGGAAGTCCTCCACCTCGCGGCCCTCGGAGTCCACGAGCCGCCCGTCGCGGACCGCCACCACCCGGTAGGGCTCGTTGGTGATCTCCGCGCGGGTGACGCTGAGCGGATTCACATGGCGGCGGAACAGCTCGTACCCCTCGAGGAGGGAAGGGCGGGCGGCGCTCATAGCCCACCATCGAGCGAGATCTTCGCGCCCGTCATGAAGGTGTTCTGGGGTGACACGAGCCAGGTGGCGAAGGCGGCGACCTCCTCCATCGTCCCCACCCGCCCGAGCGAGGCCTGTCCCTTGTATTCGGCGATCCGGTGCTGCGGCAGCCGGCTGGCGAGGCCTCCATTCAACAGGCCCGGCGCCAGGTAGTTCACGGCGATCCCGTACTTGCCGACCTCGGCGGCGAGGGACTCGGAGAAGCCCTTGAGGGCCGCCTTGGAGGCGGCGTAGTGGACGGGGCTGCTCACGACGCGGTCGGTGGAGAACGAGCCGATGTTGAGGATGTGCCCGCCGCGGGCGCGGAGCATCGGCTTGAGGGCGGCGCGGCTGAAGAGGTAGGCCCCCTTCACGTTGACGGCCATGACGGCGTCCCAGTCCGCCTCGTCCATCAGGGCGATGGGTAGGACCTGGGTGATGCCGGCGTTGTTGACGAGCACGTCCAGTCCGCCCCAGGCCGAGCCGACGGCATCCACCGTGGCCGCCGCGTGCTTCCCGTCCGTGACCGAGCCCTGGAATACCAGTGGCTCACAACCCTCGCTCTGGAGGAGCCGCCGCGTCTCCTCCGCGTCCTCGGTGCGTTTGGAGAAGGTGAAGGCGACCTTCGCGCCCGCGCGGGCGAACGCCAGGCAGAACGCCCGGCCGAGGTTGCGCGAGCCACCTGTGATGAGGCAGCGCCGTCCTTCGAGCAGGCGGGCAGGGGAGGGGGAAGGGGAGGTCACGAATCGCTCGGAGCAGGAGTGCCGGGTCCGGAACGATAGATCAACCAGCCATGGCCTACGGTTGAAGGCTTGCCCGCTCTTTCGAGGGCTCCGCTCGCGGGACGGATATCGTGCCTACATTTGATTGCATGCTCGACCGGAGTGGGTACTATGCATGCATCTGCCTACCCGAACCCAATGTTACAGCATGGCTGTATATTTTTAAAACAAACTCAAGCAATTATATGTAATTACATATGTGGAATTGCGTGCAATTATATGCATCGAGCCCAAAGACACGCAATCAAATTGCATGTATTTGTATTGATATGCGCAATTGATTTCATGTATTGATAGTTGCAATCAATTGCACTGGCATTGGTTTTGCTTGCGTGTTTTTTTGTTTGTGTTTGTATGTCGTTGCTTGTGTTGATGTCTTTGTTTTGCAATGAAATACATACATGCTCCATCGGGCCGCCCGCCACGGAGCGGGCGGCCGGGAGACGGATCAGCGCGAGCGCCGGCTCAGCCGCAGCCACACCGCGTCGGGCCGGAGCGTCGTGCTGATGCGCCGCTTGGTCTCGCGCCCGGGAATGGGCTCGAAGTCGAAGCGTGACAGGGCCCAGGCCAGGGCGAACTGCGCCTCCAGGAGCGCGAGCTCACGCCCGATGCACAACCGCTGGCCCACGCCGAAGGGGAACCACGCCAGCGGGTGCCGCCCCTTCGAGCGCTCGGGCGAGAACCGCGAGGGATCGAACTCGTCGGGCGCGTCCCAGAAGTCCGGATGACGGTGGATGACACACGCCATGACTCCGACCATCGCGCCCGCGGGGATCCGGAACCCGTCGATGACATCGTCCTCGACGGCGTTGCGCATGATCCAGTACGACGGGGGGTACAGGCGCAGCGCCTCCTGGAACACCGAGAGTGTCTGGGGGAGCCGAGGGACATGGGATAGGCTGAGAGGCCCTTGTCCCACGGCGGTGTCGATCTCCCCCTGGATGCGCTTCATGAGCTCCGGACGGCGGCTCAGGGACTCGAACGAGAAGGCCAGCGACATGGCGGTGGACTCGTACCCGGCCACCACGAGGGACACGACCTCGTCACGCACCTGCTGGTCGGTCATGCGCTCACCCGTCTCCGCATCGACAGAGTCGAGCAGCATCCCGAGGATGTCCCCCCCGCCACTGGGCTCCTGGGTGTTGCGCCGCCGCTGCATGATGCCGAAGAGGATGTCGTCGATGGCCCGTACCTCCTCCTCGAAGCGCCGCCGGCCCGGCGCCGGCAGCCAGCCCGGCAGCGAGCGGAGGACCATGCCACGCACCATGTAATCCAACGAGTAGGCCAGCGCGGAGCTGATCCGTTCGGACTCCGACCGTGAGATGTCCCCGCCGAGGATGGCCTTGACCACCACCTTCAGCGTCACGTGATTGAGGGCACTGGCGACGTTGAAGGGCTCCCCCGTCTCGGCGGCCTTCTCCCACGGCTGCATGGTCTCGCCGATGGCCTGGAGCATGAGGTCGGCCATGGCGTTGATGCGCTCCCTGTGGAACTGAGGCTGCATCATGCGGCGCTGGCGCAGCCAGAAGTCCCCCTCGCTGGAGGGGAGCCCGTTGCCGGTGAGTCCCCGGATGGTGTCCCACAGCGGGCCACCCTTGCCGTAGTTGCGCGCGTTGTCGCGCAGCACGTACTGGGCGTGGCGAGGGTGGTTGAGGGCGATGATTCGTGTCAGGCCGAGATCGATGGTGTAGACGTCTCCATGCTTCCGCGGAGCGGAGAGGAAGAATCCGAGCGGATCCCTGAGGAGGGCGGGCAGTGAGCCCACCAGGGGCAGCCCCGCGCGTGGAGGAAGAGGGGGCACGGTTCCTGCGGAATTGCCGACCTCGGAAGGAGCCGCCTGTGGGCGTGCGGAATTCATGGGGGGGACTCCAGGGCAAGTCGTGGGGGGGAGCTCATGAGTACCACGGCCGACTGTGGGTTGCCTATACGCGGCGTGGAACGTGAGAGGTAAGCGAGCAAGGAGCTACGTGGGGGGCCTTCCGGTCCGGCTGCTCGAAGCGAAGGGCCTCCTCGTGGTAATAGCCACCAGAGGTGTGGAGGCCATATGCGAGTAGTCGCCAACATCGGACCGGCGGAAGACAAAGACGGCGGACAGCTGAAAGCGTACATCGATCAGCTGAAACAGGAAGTGCGGGATCTGGGCAAATTGGATGGGGTGATCTCCCCGTCGATCTACGACACGGCCCAGCTTCTCCGGTTCGAGCCCCCGGCCAATCCGGATGATGTCGAGAAGCTCGTGGATTGGCTTCTGCGGCAGCAGCAGCCGGATGGAGGTTGGGGCGGTGAGGAGGGAAGTGACAGCCTGCCCCGTCATGTCCCCACGCTCGCCGCGGTTCTCGCCCTCCACGAGAAGGCTCCCGAGAGCAGGAAGGCGCAAGCGCAGGCCGCGGTGAGCAGAGGCATCGGCTTCTTGCGCTGGACCGCCAAGGTGTGGAGGAGGGACAGCGCGGGCTCCCTCCCTGATGACATCCCCGTCGCGGCCGAGCTCACGCTGCCGCTGTTGCTGTCCGACAAGACAACGCAGCGACTCCTCAAGATGCTGCCGAGGCGCTCCAGGCGACTTCGGGCTCTCCTCAAGCCAGTTCGGAGGCTCCTCGGGAGGTCTCGAGGGCCCTTCAAGATGCCCCAGCGGCCCCTGGTATCCCAGAGGAACTTCAATGCCGTGCATGCCCTGGGCGCCAGGCGCAAGCGGCTCATCACGGGGATGCTCTACATGGCATCCAGGTCCTCGGAAGGCCGGGCGCCCATGCATACCTGGGAGGCCTGGGACAAGAAGGCGGGGCTGTCGTTCTGGCTTGCCCGCAGCCTGATGCCCTGGCCCATCGGTTTGGGAGCCCGGGCCATGAGCCTGGGCCTCTGGCCCGCCAAGCTGGGGCTCTGGCCCGTCAAGATGGGGCTCTGGTTGTATTTGAAGAAGAGGGGCCCCATGCCAGGCGTGGAGGGCATGGATGCCATGGACGTCATGGATGGCTCGGGAGGGATTGGTCACAGTCCTGTCGCCACCGCCGTCTGGCTCAGGGCGCTGCGGGAGCTCAAGAATCGCAAGCTCTTGTGGAGGCTCTTGGACAAGCAGCGGTTCCAGAGGTTGGAACAGTCCGCGACGGATTTCCTGGAGAGGTCCTCGAAAGCCACCCTCACGAGCATTCCGGGTGCGGTCCCCACGGTCTGGCCCATCAACCGTTTCGAGCAGACGTGGGCCCTCTTTGGCCTGTACGTGATGGGACTGCTGAAAGAAGGGCCGGTGATGGAGGCGGCACGTCCGCAGCTCGATGAGTTGCGTCAGGTCCTGAACAAGAACAAGGGCCTCGGCATGAGTGACCACTTCGTCTGTGATGGTGACATCACCGCCACGACCGTCTCCCTGATGGTCGACACGGGCCGTTCCCACCCCCTGGACAGGGTCATCCTGGACCGCTTCATGCGGGGCCAGCACTTCATCACCTATGATTACGAGTTGCAGCCTTCCGTGACGACCACGGCCCACGCGACGCTGGCGTTCGCGCTCGTCGGACGGGATACCTCGCATCTGGTCGGGCTGCTCCTGGGATGGCAGGACCCCGAGGGCTACTGGCGAGGGGACAAGTGGCACAAGTCCTGGCTCTACACCACCGCGCAGGTGATGATCGCGCTGGCCTGGGCCGAGAAGAAGCGGTTGCTGCGGGCGGATGGCCAGGACGCGCTGCGCAGGGGACTCAAGGCCCTGCTCGATGCGCAACACCCGGGCGGTGGGTGGGGGTTCACCCGCGTTTCCACGCTCGCGGAGACGGCCTATGCCGTCCAGGCGCTGTACGCACTCAAGGACCTGCCTCTCTTCGACACCGTCAAGGAGACGGTCGGCAAGGAGGACATCAAGACGGCCTTGCGAAGAGCTGCCCGTTGGATGACCGCCCAGGAGGCCCATGAGGCGGACCTGCGGCGGGCTTCCGGCGAGAAGTACTCGATCCACAAAGAGAAGTACTGGATTGGCAAGGAGCTGTACTGCCCCTACCGGGTGGACCGGGTCTTCGAGCTGAGTGCCCTGGTCGCCCTGCAGTCCGATCCCGAGCTTCGTTCCACTCCGTGAGTCGTCCCACTCCCGCCCCCGAGTCCCGCTCGGGGGTCCCTCCCTCCAATTCGTAGGCCCCCATGCTCAGTCCAACGGAAATCAGTGCCAGCGCGGATGCCGTGGCCCGCTTCATCGAGAAGAACGGCATCAAGTTCGAACGCGGTAACCCCGTGACGTTCTTCAACCGGCTCGGTCAGGTGCACGTCGACCTCACCCTTCCGGTGGTCTCCAAGGAGCACGAGGAGACGGTGCTCCTCCTCAAGAACTACTGTGGCTTGTGGACCGCCCTGGTGGATGACGAGATGGACCTCCACGGGAGCCGGACCGAGCTCGACGCGACCATCCAGTTGCTGGTGGACTGCTCCCAGGGCAAGACGCCCCCCGCCGAATCGACCTCCAGTGCCGTCCGCACGCTGAAGGAGGTGCTGACGAAGCTCCCCACCGATCCGGCCAAGGCGCAGCTGCGCGAGGCCTTCTACTTCGACCTGTGGGTCATGGTGAACGGCTTCGTCTACGAGGACTGCATCAACAACAAGGCGACCCTCGTGGCCAACTCGACGGAGTACGCCCGGTACTCGGCGTTGACCGCGAGCCTCAAGCACTACCTGGATCTGGACTACCTCTTCTCCAAGGAGGAGCCGGATCCCGCTGCCTACCGTCTGATGCGCAAGGGCTACGATCACCTCGCACTGGCCATCAAGTTCGCCTCCGACATCGGGAGCATCCGTCGGGAGCTGAAGAATGAGTACAACCTCAACCTCGTCACCATTCTCGGGATGGAGGAGGGGACCTTCTTCGCCACACACAGGCTGAACGACACGAAGCTCAAAGAAGCGCTCTCCCTGCTACAGCCTCAGCTCGACAAGGTGCGCGACCTGGCCATGAAGGAGCTGACCATCGGGCGCGACATCCTGGAGCAGCTCCCAATGACCCAGGGCGTGGTGAAGACAGAGGAGCTGACCAGCGGGCGCGACACCCAGGAGCAGCTCCCAATGACCCAGGGCGTGGTGAAGACGGAGGAGCTGACCAGCGGGCGCGACACCCAGGAGCAGCTCCTAATGGCCCAGGGCGTGGTGAAGACGGAGGATGGGGACACCCAGAAGCGGCGCTCAATGGCCCAGGACGTGGTGAATACGGTGAATATGCTGGTCGCGAGCTACTTTGAGTACGACCGGTTTAGGGCGAAGAAATAGAAGCGTTAGCAGGCGGGGGAGGGCGGGGCCCGCCGGGGCCACCTCCAGGATGAGGTGGCCCGTCAGGCCCGCGGCCCTTCACTTCAGGCCGTCGTGCGCTGCTGCATCTCCTCCTGCACCACGCTGGACCAGCCGTACTGACCCACGGCGCCGTTCACCTGGTCCGCCACCTCGCGCACCACGCTCAGCGCCTGCTCGGAGGCGCGCAGCTGGGACATGGTCTGATCCATGATGCGCGTCAGCTCGGTCACGGCCTGGGTGATCTGCGCGATGCCGGCGTCCTGCTGGGTGACGGCCGCGGAGATCTGCCGCACCGAGTTGCCGTTGTCGCGGGTGATCGCCGTCAGCTGCTGCACCTGCTGGCTGAAGGTGCGGATCTGCTTGAGGCTGGCCTCGACGCGCTGCGTGCCCTTCTCCGACAGCGCGGCGGCGGTGGCGCTGGCGCTGCTGATGTCCTGGAGAATGGAGCGGATGTTGTTGGTGGCGCGGATGGACTGGTCGGCCAGCGAGCGGATCTCCTTGGCCACCACGCCGAAGCCCTGACCACTCTCGCCGGAGCGCACCGCCTCGATGGCGGCGTTGAGCGCCAGCATGTTCGACTGGTCGGCCAGGTCCTTCACGATCGCCGTGATGCGGGCGATCTGCCGGGCGCGCTCGTCCAGGGACTTGATGCTCGTGGCCATCTGCCGCACCTGGGCACCCACCTCCTCGATGCCCGCCAGACCCTCCTGGATGGCGGCCTCGCCCGAGGCGCTGATCTCCCGGGCCCGCTCCGCCTGCGACATGATGTTGCCGGCCGTCTGGGCGGCCACCTGGGAGGTCTGCCGGAACTCCTCGGCGGTGACCTGGGTCTCCTGGATGGCGGTGGCCTGGACGGAGATCGCCTCCGTCTGCTTGGAGGTGGACTGCCCCAGCTGCGCGGCCGAGCGCTGCAGCGCGATGGCGGAGTCACGCAGCGACAGCGAGAAGGCGCGCAGCTGCTCGAACACGCGGGCCGTGGCCGCCGAGAGATCGCCGATCTCGTCGGTGGAGACCCACTCCGGCAGGACGGGACGGCCCTGGGCCAGACCCTCCAGTGCCACCTGCACGCCCTTGGCGCCCTGCGTCTGACGGCGCGCCATGCCCCAGGCCGTCGCCGCGGCGACCGCCAGCAGGTAGCCGCCGATCAGCGACATGGGCGTGGCGGAGTTCTTCAGCAGCGTCAGCATCGTCTGCTCGACGATGAGCTGGAGGTCGCCGCCCTTGAACTGGCTGACCGTCAGGGCCAGGGCGTCGTAGCCGAGCCGCCCGACGATGGTGAGCGCCGTGGCCAGCGTGCACAAGACGAAGACGGCGAAGGCATAGGGCAGCAGCCACGCCTGGCGGGGCCAGAGGATGCCGCGGCCCCGGGGGAGATTGCTCGGGCTGCGCTTGTACTCTTCCAGGGCGAGGGGGAACAGGAGGCGCTCGAAGAGGAGCAGCTCGAGGATCATCAGCAGCATCATGTGCAGCGACACCGTGATGAGGGCCCAGGGCAGCACCCAGATGCTCTTGCCGTACATGGCGATGGTGAGCAGGGGCTGGACGCAGGTCGACGGGATCGTCAGGGCCAGCATCGTGTTGCTGATGATCGAGGGGATCTGCAACAGCCGCAGCAGCCGCGTTCCTTCAGGCAGGCCCGAAGGAGCCTCGAGCGCGCGCCGCACGGCCCACTTCATCACGAGGTACGGGATGATCAGCCCGCTGAAGATCGTGACGGGCATGTTGAGCTTGTTGATGTACGCGGATTGCTCGGCCGTGAGACCCGTCATCAGCGACAGCAGATAGAGCAGCGATGGCGCCCCGCCGAAAATGAAGACTTGATGCAGCAAGAACATCTTGCGGGCTAGCTTGGTGACGTCCTGACTGGTTGTGCTCATGTGCGTCCAGGAAGGGCCTTCTGGCGAGGTGCCTGTACCTGCCTGGGGGTATATCATAAGAGATGATTTCCCAAGCCCTCCATGGGGGGCGCGCCCGGAATCACCCCCCCTGTAGCAGGCGGGGAGGCAGGTGCCCGTTCGCTCTCCCGCCTCGCTCCAGCCCTGGTGGCCCGAGGGTGAGGTGGGACCCCCGGGTCGTCTCCCACCCCGAAATGGGGCCGCGGCGCAAGGCCTCCAGAGGGCTGGCCGGGCTCCTTCACCGCTCGCGAGGAAGTGCCGACCCGAACTTTTCTACCCGCCATGCGCCGGGCCCGGCCCCTTCCGCCCCTGGCACGGTTCCTGCGAATCAGCTCCGGGCAGACGGGTGGAATCGCGATGGGCGAGGCTCCGAACGCTTTTCTGGGGGCGGGGTTGGTCGTCTCCTGATAAACCCGTCGACGAGGGACACAAGGAGAGCGCAGCCCAGATGACTGACCTCAATCCCGTCAGCCCCGAGAACATCCGCGACCCGTATCCGCTCTACAAGGAACTGCGGGACAACCATCCGGTGCACTGGTCGGAGGTGGTGCACGCGTGGATCATCACGCGCTACGACGACGTCGTCGCGTGCTTTCGAGATCCACGGCTGAGCACGAACCGGCTCAATTTCTACTCCTTCCAGCTCCAGGGCTCGGATCCGGCCATTGCCGAGGATGTACTCGGGGTGCTGTCCAAGCAGATGGCCATGAAGGATGGGATCGATCACCTGCGCGTGCGCCGCCATGCGAGCCAGGGGTTCTCACCCCAGGCGCTCGATGCGTGGCGCCCCAGCATCCGCCGCATCATGACCATGCTGGTGGACCGGGTGCATGCCGAGGGCCGGATGGATGTGGTGTCCCATATCTCCTACCAGTTGCCTCCGCTCGTCATCGCCGACCTGATGGGTGTTCCCCCGGAGGACCGGGGGCTCTTCCAGAGCTGGGCGAAGCCCATCGCGCAGTTCTCCAGCCCGACGGTGGGCGTGGACATGGTGGAGGTGACCAAGCAGGCCAACCGCGCCATGCAGGAGTTCAAGGCGTACCTGTTCAAGATCGTCGAGGAGCGCCGCCACCATCCCGGCCAGGACGTGCTCAGCCAGATGATCCACTTCCAGGAGGGAGGTGGCATGAGCATGGACGAGCTGCTGTCCAACGCCAACCTCATCCTCACGGCCGGCCATGTGACCGTCACCGATCAGCTCACCACCGGCCTCCACAACCTGCTCTCCCACCCGGACCAGCTGCAGAAGCTGCGGGAGGATCGCAGCCTGATCAAGTCGGCCGTGGAGGAGATGCTGCGCTACTCCCCGGCGCTGCCCTTCAGCGTCCGTATCGCCAAGCAGGACATCCAGCTGCATGGCAAGACCATCCCCAAGGACAGCGTCGTGTTCCTGGGGTCGGCCTCGGCCAACCGGGATCCCAAGGTCTTCCCCGACCCGGATCGTTTCGATATCACCCGGGATCACATCCATCAGAAGCACCTGGGCTTCGGCTTCGGGGCGCACCACTGCCTGGGCGCCGGTCTGGCCCGCCGTGAGTTGGAGATCGCCCTCGAGGTGATGCTGGATCGCATGCCCGGCCTGCGCCTGGACGAGGACAGCCCACCGCGCCTCAAGCTCGATACCCTGTTCTTCCGGGGCTTCAATTCGATGCACGTCCGGTGGTGAGACGGAACGGAGTGGCAGCCGAGGTGATCGGAGCAAGACCCGCGGCGTAGGATGCCGGGAGAATGGCTCCTTCCGATGCCGCTGGGATCATCGAGTTCTCCACTCCGCTTCTCTGTCAGCAACTGTGGAACGGTGACCATCAGGTGTTCCCCGTGGCCGCGCCGGCCCTGACGAGCCACGCGCCCACCCGAGAGGCCTGTCTCGCCGAGCAGCGCCTGTTCCTCGAGGAGTACCTGTCCCACGCCGAGCCCGAGGTGCTCGCGCGCTTCTCCCTCCCCGCGCAGGTACGGCTGGAGATGCTGGAGATCCTCGCGCCTCGCGCCGATCTGCCCAGGCCCCTCGTCAAGCCCACCACCGTCGAGCTGGCCACGGTCGTCGTGCCCCTGCCGGAGGAGATCTGGGTCTTCGTCCCCGCGCTCGACCACACGGTTCACGTGGGCAGGAGCCAGGACGTCCGGGAGACGGTCCGCGCGGACCTGGAGCGGCTGCTCGCCGCCCGGGAGCCGACCGCCCATGAGTACCTGCGGCTGCTGCCGCCGAAGTCGGTGACGCTCGAGACCGTCCACCTCCAGCTCCGGCGCCAGGACGCGAGCGAGAAGAGCCGGCAGGCGAAGAAGCAGCAGCAGGAGAAGCTCGCGCGAGACCAGGCGCACGAGGTGCTCCTCTCCGTCTCCACGCCGCTGCATGAGCGCGACGAGGCCCGGCATGGACCTCCACTCATCGGCCGGGACACCGAGCTCACGCTGCTGTCGGGCCTGCTCGGCGGCGAGAAGCGGCAGGGCGTGCTGCTCGTCGGCCCGGAGCTCTCGGGCAAGACGGAGCTGCTCCTCGCGTGGTTGCGCGCGGAGCGGAAGGTCGGCCGCCAGCGCCGGGTGTACGCGACGAGCGGCTCGCGGTTGATCGCCGGCATGTCCGGCTTCGGCCAGTGGCAGGAGCGCGTGCTGCGCGTGATGCGCGCGGCGCAGGCGCTCGATGCCGTCCTGTACTTCGAGAACCTCGGCGAGCTGCTCGCGCAGCACTCCACCGAGTCCATCGACATCCCCGGCGCGATGAAGCCCTTCCTGGAGGAGGGCAGGGTGCGCCTGCTCGGCGAGCTCACCCCCGACGCGTTGGATCTGCTGGAGAGCCGGCACCCGGGACTCTTCGCCGTGCTCGGGCGCGTGCGTCTGGAGCCGCTGGATGCGCGGCACACCCGCGAGGCCCTGAGCACCCGGGCGGCCTGGCAGCGCAAGGCGGAGTCCTCCCGGCCCACGCTGGCCGATGACGCGGTGGCGCCGCTCGTGGAGCTGGCCGAGCGCTACCTGCCGGGCCGCGCGCTACCGGGCAAGGCCCTGCGGCTGTACGAGGAGATGCGGGCGGGTCTCCAGCAGGAGCGCACGGGCAACGGCCAGTCCCCCATGCTCACCCGCGAGCGGGTGTACGCGCTCTTCAGCCTGAAGACGGGGGTCCCCGAGTTCCTGCTGCGCGAGGACCGGGCGCTGCTCGCCGCCGACGTCGAGGCACGCTTCCGCCGCCAGCTCATCGGCCAGGAGCTCGCCGTGCGGCGCGTCGTGGAGACGCTGTGCATGGTGAAGGCGGGACTCCAGCCCCAGGGCAAGCCGCTGGCCACCTTCCTCTTCGTGGGCCCCACCGGCGTGGGCAAGACGGAGCTCGCGCGGCTGCTCGCCACGTTCCTCTTCGGTTCGCCCGAGCGGATGTTCCGCTTCGACATGAGCGAGTTCATGGACGCCTGGGCCGCCGAGCGCCTCATCCGCGGCAACGCCCAGGGAGAGGGGCTGCTCACGCGGCGCGTCCGGCAGCAGCCCTTCTGCGTCCTCCTGCTCGATGAGATCGAGAAGGCCCACCCGGCCGTGTTCGATCTGCTCCTGCAGGTGTGCGGGGAAGGGCGGCTCACCGATGCGCGCGGGCAGACCGCCTGGTTCCACAACGCCCTCATCATCATGACGAGCAACCTCGGGGTGGCGCACCGCCGCAACCCGCTGGGCATCGGCGCCAGCGAGGTGGACGACACCTCGTACTACCTGCGAGAGGTGCACCGTCACTTCCGGCCCGAGTTCGTCAACCGCATCGATCAGCTCATTCCCTTCCACCCGCTCACCCCCGAGCAGGCGGCCGAGGTGGCGCGGCTCGGCGTGGACAAGCTGCGGATGCGGCGCGGACTGTTGCAGCGGGGCATCTCGCTCCACGTGCCGCCGGAGATCACCACCTCGCTCGCCGCGTCCGGCTACCAGGAAGCCTATGGCGCTCGCGCCATGCGCCGGCACCTGGACCAGCGGCTCGTCGTCCCCATCGCCCGCGCGCTCTCCTCGGTGGGGCCGGAAGCCCAGGGCGGGCAACTGGTGATCGCCCAGCGCCCGGAGGGCATCGAGGTGGAGCTGACCCGGGGGAGCCCCAGGTCCGCCCAGAACCAGTTCAACCAGGTGCGCGAGCTCCAGGCCGAACGGCGGATCCTCGACGCGCTCCTCCGGTCGGACGCGGTGGAGCAACTGAAGGAGCAGATCGCCTTCCTCGTGGCCCAGCTCTCCCAGGGAGACCGCAACCCGCGTGGCCCCGAGGCCGTCCCGGTGGGCAAGCTGCAGAGCGATCACAGCCGGCTGGAGGAAATCTGGACCCAGGCCCAGAAGCTGCGCTCGGCACTCGTGGCCGCCGAGGAGCTGGCGCTCATGGCCCTCTTCGAGCAGCAGGACGCCACGCCCTTCGTCGAGGACGCCCACGCGCAGGGCCAGGCCCTCCGCCGGTTGATGCCCGCCCTGTTGCTCTCCCTGCAACCCCGGCGTGACGCCCTCACGATGATCCTCCAGGAGGCCGGTGAGACGCGGGCTCTCGAGCGGTGGCTGCTGCCGCTGCTCGCGGACGCGCCCCGGCGCGGGTGGTCGGTCGGCGGCCGCCTGTCGGAGACCAGCAAGGGCAGTGAGCGCACGCGCAAGTGGGGTGACGTGCTCAACGCCGAGGACCTGCGGCGGGCACTCGTCGACCCCTCACGCACCTTCCATGAGGTGCTGCTCTCGGTCAACGGGACGAACGCCGGGGCCTTCCTGGCGCTCGAAGAGGGGTTGCATCGCTACCCCCCCACGGAGAAGGACGAACCCGTCATGCTCACGATCCAGCCCGTGGCGACCTTCACCCTCCTGCACCAGAAGGAGCTCGAGCTGCCGGCCATCGCGCCACCCGCCCAGCCCTCGCTCAAGGTGCTCCGGCTGACGCCCTCCATCCGGGAGCTCCACCCCGATGGCCGGCTCTGGTTGTGCAATGTCGAGCGCTATCTCCTCCTCGGCGACCGTGACTACTTCCAAGAGCTCGAGTTGATCCTCTTCGAACACATCCGCCACCTCGAGAGGCGCAGGAGCTTCGACCCCGGCAGTAGCCTCTCCTTCGCGCTCGATGTGCTCCGGGGGAAGAAGTCATGAACTTCACCCTCGCCGTCTACCAGATCCGGGATGCCTCCGGCCTCTTCCGCTGGAGCACGCTCGGGCTCGGACCCCATACCCGCGGCCGCGAGGGCAGGAGCACCGTCAAGCTCCAGCAGAAGCTCGTGGAGGACCTGCGCGGCATCATCGGCGAGCTCCCGGTCCGGGACCTGGCCTGGTTCCAGTTCCCGCGCGGCATCCGCCTGGAGCGCGTTCAGCTCGAGCTCGACTTCAAGCGCGTCCGCACCGCGGCCGAGACGCGGCGGCTGTCCGGCGTCTTCCCCCTCATCCTCGAGCCCCGCTTCCGCACGCGCGGCGAGCTCATGACCATCGCCTACCACCCCGCGCGCCAGGACGAGTGGTTCCCGGTCGAGCCGGACACCAGCCTCGAGGAGCAGGCGAAGATCTTCTTCACCCGCGCCTGGGCCCGCTTGGAGCCGTACCAGCACAACGCCCTGCGCTCCAACTACAAGGACAGCCTCAAGGCGCTCGAGTTCGTGGCCCGGCCCAGGTCGCTGCTCGACGAGCTCGGCAAGATGAAGGGGCCCTGGGACGATCTGGAGCTCAAGGACCCGGCCGGCAAGAAGAAGAAGCCGAGGGATGGCAACAAGGTGCTCCCCAACCTGGGAACGAACCTCACCCTCCAGGCCGTGGAGGGCTCGCTCGAGACCGGGATGCCACGTAGCCCCTATCGCGAGCAGTTGCAGATGCTGCTCGGCGGCGAGCGGCGTACACCGGTGCTCCTCGTCGGCCCTCCTGGCGTCGGCAAGCGCACGCTGCTCAAGCGCTTCGTGGCCGATCAGCTCGAGGCCGATGGTTTCCAGACCCACCGCAACCTGGACAAGGTGACCGAGGTCTGGTCGATCGCCGGCAAGCGGATCATCGCGGGCATGAGCTACGTGGGCGACTGGGAGCAGCGCTGCCAGAAGCTGCTCGAGGAAGCCAGGGGAGGGCGCCGCATCCTCTTCGTCGAGGACCTGCACGCCTTCGGACGCATCGGCCGCTCGCGCGACAGTGACACCCACCTCGCGCTCTTCTTCCAGGGCGCGCTCTCGCGGGGGGAGATCACCCTCGTTGGCACGGTGACGCCGGAACAGCTCCAGCGCCTCGAGTCCGATGCCCCGTCCTTCGCCGCGCTCTTCACCCAGCTCCACGTGCGCCCCACCAGCGCCGACGAAACCCTTCGGATGCTGCTGCACGAGGCACGCGAGCTGGAGGCCAGGCATTCCATCTCCTGGTCTCCCGCGCTCTTTCCGATCCTGCTCGAGCAGGCCAGCACGCTCTTCGCCGGAGCCGCGCTGCCGGGCAAGGCGATCGATCTGCTGCGCGAGCTCGCCACGGACGATGGGCACGATACGCACGACTTCGAGCCGATCATCGCCGAAGACCTCTTCGCCTACCTCGCGCGCAAGACGGGCCTGCCGGAGTTCCTGCTCCACCCCACGAAGAAGCTGGATCCGGAGGAGGTCCAGGAGGCGCTCTCCCGCAAGGTGATGGGCCAGCCGGAAGCCATCCAGGAGGCGTGCGATCTCATCGCGCGCATCCACTCCGGGCTCACCGATCCCCGCAGGCCCTATGGCGTCTATCTGTTCACCGGACCCACCGGCACCGGGAAGACCGAGCTCACCCGCGCGCTGGCCAGCTACCTGTATGGCGATGCGTCCCGTCTGGTGAGGCTCGACATGGCCGAGTTCCAGACGCCCGATGCCGTCGCCCGCCTCACCGGCGACGTGTTCCAGCCCGAGGGCCGCCTGACCCGCCTCATCCGCGAGCAGCCCTTCTCGCTCGTGCTGCTCGATGAGATCGAGAAGGCGCACCCCTCGCTGCTCAACCTGCTCCTCCAGACGTTCGACGAGGGCCGGCTCACCGACGCCTCGGGCGAGACGGCGGATTTCACGCACACCGTCATCGTCATGACGAGCAACCTCGGGGCCCGGCGCAAGCCGGCGGTGGGCATCGGCGAGCCGGACGCGCGGGCGCTCGCGCTCGACGCCGACCGGGCCGTGCGTGAGTTCTTCCCGCCCGAGCTCTTCAACCGCATCGACCGCATCGTGCACTTCTCGCCGCTCTCGCGCGAGGCGGGCGAGAAGGTCGTCGAGAAGGAGCTCGCGCGGCTGCTGTCCCGGCACGGGTTGACGTCCCGCAACATCTTCGTGTCCGCCGACGAGGCGGTGAAGCGCCGCATCGTCGAGGAGGCCTTCGATCCCCACCTGGGCGCCCGCCCGCTCAAGCGCTACCTGGAGGAGAAGGTCGGGCAGGTCCTCTCCGAGGCCATCATCGGTGGCTCCCGGGGGTTGATGCACCTGTTCCAGCTCTACACCCGTGAGGACGGTTTCTCGGTCCAGGCCGATGCGCTCGTTCCCCGCGAGCCCGCACTCGAGGGGTTCGCCCTGGAGCCGCTCCTGACCCTGCCCGTGGCGAAGCTGCGAGAGAAGATGATCGAGGCGCGCGACGAGGTGCAGCGGATGCGGCTCAGCACGGAGCTCGGCGCGCTGTCCGAGCAGGTCCGCTTCCACCTCGAGCGGCTCCAGGCCGGGGACCGCGAGCATGCCGGATCGCTCTACACCCTCGACTCGATGCGGATGTACCTGGAGGAGTTCGCGGCCCAGCTGGAGTCCTTCGCGCGGGCTCCCGAAGACGAGGCGAGGGAGCTGATCGAGGTCGAGCGCTTCGGCGTCATGGAGCGCACCATGACCGATGACGGTGTGGTGGATCGCATCCGGATCTTCGATCGGCGGGCGCTCGCGCCAGCGAAGGCCGTCTCCCGCGAACAGATGCTCGATGCGCTGGCCGAGGTGTACTTCCTGCAGCGCGTCCTCCGGGGTCTCTCCAGCCCCGCCCAGCACGTGGTCACGCTGGAGCTGCTCCCGCTCGGGCAGTGGCGGCAGGGGGCGACCGCGGGCTCCCTGCTCACCCGGTGGCTGTGCGAGGCCTACGCCGGCTCGCGCGGGGAGATCGAGGGCTTCGCCGCCCATCTGCCGGGAGGGGGCCGGGTGTCCGGTGGCCTCCGGCAGCTCCGGGAGCTCCTGCATGCGTCCTCCGCGGAGCCGGTGCATGTCGCGCTCAAGCTGGTGGGGCCTGGCATCCGGCCCTTCCTCGAGGGCGAGGCCGGGCTGCACGTCTGGCAGTCCTCGGGGCGGCTCCCGGAGATCGTGAAGGTTCGCGTGCACGAGGAGCACGCGCCGGAGCCCGCGAGGCTGCTCGAGTTGCACGAAGCGAAGCTCCGGGCGTTCCACAAGGCGCGTCAGGAGGACGTGAGCCCTCTGCCCGAGGATCCCGAATCGGCCGCCCCCGTCGTCCGTGCCTACCGCTTCGACCCGCCTTCCTGGCAGGGCGAGGTGTCGGTGATGGAGCTCGACGACTACCTGCTCACCTACAGCGGCAGCCACCGCGTCAGGCATCTCCCGGATGCCCTGCCCACCCTGTGGCGTCTTCGGATGAGCCAGAATCCATGAGCGACAAGAGCCTTCGCGTCTACTTCACCACCCACCACGACGGCCGGCTCACCGGGCAGCTCCTGCCCGTCTGGGAGAGCTTCTTCGACGAGCCCCCACCGTCCGCCTACGGCGCCAGCGAGACCGAGGTGTATTCGCTCCTGGAGACGCGGGTGCGGCAGTTGATGCTCGACGATCCCACCACGATCCACCGCTTCCTGTGGGAGGAGGAGCTGCAGGCCCGGACCATCGCGGTCGAGGTCCACCCGCAGACCGTGCACAAGAAGCGGCCGATCATCTCCAAGGCGCTCGTCCCGCTGAAGCTGACGTACGTCTACGGGAAGATGGAGAGCGGCGCCTGGCGTGTGCGCGTGCCTCGCTTCGGCTGGTCGTTCGTCATCGAGGAGCTCTCCATCGCCCGCCAGGTGCTCCAGCATGCGCTCACCACCGCGCTGCTCGGCGAGAAGCCCAAGGGGCTCTACGACTTCCGCCACGAGGGCGAGGAGTATGTCCGGAGCTGGGATCCGGGGCGCCTGGAGCTGGACGAGAAGCGCGGTTCCACCGAGGAGCCTCCGCATCCGGTACTCGCGCAGATCGGCGAGGAGCTGACCTCGCGCGCCCTGGGCAGCAGGCAGCCTCCGCTGGTCCATGACAGTGACACCCGGGAGGACTGGATCAGCCACGCGATGCGCCAGCCACCGCGGTCGCTCCTCTTCGTCGGGGGGCCGGGGGTCGGCAAGACGAGCCAGGTGCTCAGGCTCGCTCGGGTGATCGCGGAGCGGCGGCGCGAGGACAAGGAGAAACTCCTGCCGGACATCTGGCGCACCAGCGCCGAGCGCATCGTGGCCGGAATGGTCTACCTGGGCATGTGGCAGGAGCGCTGCCTGAAGATCATCGACGCGCTCTCGCACGAGAACCACTACCTCTACGTGGACCGGCTCACGTCCCTCCTGGCGCCCCAGCCGGACGGCTCGTCCATTGGCGATCTGCTCCTGCCCGCCGCGATGAGCGGGGAGATCTCCCTCATCGCCGAGTGCTCCGAGGCCGAGCTCGAGCGCTGCCAGCGGCGCTTCGCCGAGGCCCTGCGGCCCTTCCGCGTCATCCGCATCGAGCAGCCCGCGGCCTCGGAGATGCCGGCGCTCATGCAGCGCTACCAGGCGGTGAAGCACAGCCGCGTGAGCATCCACTCCATGGGCCTGCGGCAGCTCGTCGGCCACCTGGAGACGTTCCAGCGCGACACCCTGTTCCCCGGGAAGGCCTTCCGCTTCCTCGACTGGTTGGAGCAGCAGGGCGAGCGCGGCAAGGCCCGGACGCTCTATCCCCGCGACGTTTCCGAGGCCTATGCCCGCTACACGGGACTGCCCCTCCAGCTCATCAGCGATGAGGTCCCCTCCGATCAGGCCACGCTCGCGGCGCAGTTGAAGCAGGGCGTCATCGGACAGGACCGCGCCTGCGAGCGGGCCGCGGGCGTGCTCGCGCGCTTCAAGGCCGGGCTCAATGATCCGGAGAAGCCGGTGGGCACGCTGCTCTTCGCCGGACCCACCGGCGTGGGGAAGACCGAGCTGTCCAAGCAGCTCACGCGTACGCTGTTCGGCCACGAGGAGCGGATGATCCGGCTCGACATGTCCGAGTACATGCTGCCCGGCTCGGCCCAGCGACTGATGGAGGTGGGCCCCGGCATCACCAGCCTCGCCGAGCGCGTGCGCCAGCAGCCCTTGTCCCTCGTCCTGTTCGATGAGATCGAGAAGGCCCACCCGGATGTGTTCGATTTGCTGCTTGGCATCCTGGGGGAGGGGAGACTCACCGACAGCCTCGGGCGGCTGGTGGACTTCCGGATGACGGTGGTCTGCATGACGAGCAACCTCGGCGTCGAGCAGTCCGAGCCCGCGGGCTTCGGGGCCGAGCGCGGCTCGGAGGACTTCCTGCGTGCCATCCGGCAGGCGTTCCGTCCGGAGCTGTTCAACCGCATCGATCATGTCATCCCGTTCCGCCGGCTGTCGGAGGCGGACGTGCTGCGCATCGTCGACCTGGAGCTGGAGAAGGCGGCCTCGCGCGCGGGGCTGCTGCGGCGCAGGTTGCGGCTGGTGGTGGAGCCGGAGGCACGGGCCTGGCTCGCCCACCACGGGTATGATCCGAAGCTGGGTGCCCGGCCGTTGAAGCGGCTCATCGAGGCCAGGGTGATGGCCCCCATCGCCGTGCGGCTCTCGGCCGATGCCGGACTGGAGGGCGCGATGCTCCCGGTGGTCGTCGCCGGCACCCAGGCCGAGCGCATGCTGCGGCCCGAGTACCGGGCGCTCGCGACGGTGCTCGATGGATGAACGGCTGCATCTGCTCCTGGCGGACGCGGAGGAGCAAGCGCCGGTGCTGAAGGCCGGGCTGGAGTTCCGCGCGGCCTGGGACAGCCCGAAACCCGGCCAGCTCCCGCGCCGCGTGGAGGCGTACACGCTCGATGCGCCCGGAAGGGATCCGAACGATCTGGCCGCGCAACGCTGGGGAGTGATCGCCCCAGAGGGCAGGGAAGGGGATGAGATGCTCCAGGCGATCGAGCCGCTCATCCGCCACCGGGAACGCCAGCAGGGTGCCTGCGCGCGCCGGTACCGGGTTCCTCCCGGCATGGACGCGGAGGCGGCGGTCCAGTGGAGGGATTCCGAGTACCGCGCCGAGGAGGTTCCCGAGGAGGAACGGCCCCGGTATCTGCTGGTGCTCGGGGATCTCCACCAGGTCTCCATCGAGTTGCAGCAGGTGCTCGTGCACAGCGCCTTCGTGGGCCGGCTGCACTTCGCCGGGCCCGGGGGCGGGACGGATCTCGCGGGCCATGCCGCCTACGCGCGGAAGGTGCTGGCCAGTGAGCACGCACGCGAGGCCGCCGAGCTGCCCGAGTCCCTGTTCTACACGGCGCTCGACGGCTCGGGCGCTACCGAGTGGGGAGAGCGCCTGCTGGTGCAGCCGTGTCTGGAGGCGATGAAGACGAAGTGGGAGCGGAAGCATCCGGGGCTGCGTGTCCAGCGCGTTCCGTATGGGGGATGCGGTGTCGACGAGCTGGTGGATGCGGCGGGGCGGACGCGTGCGGGAGTGATGCTCACGGTCTCCCATGGCCTCGGGGCGCCCCCGTGGGGATGGTCGTCAGTGGAGCGGCAATGGGCGATGCAGGGGGCGCTCAGCCTGGGACCGGGCCAGGTGCTGTTCGGGGACATGGTCCGGAGCACGCCCTTCCTGCCGGAGGGCATCTGGTTCTGTCTGGCGTGCTTCGGGGCCGCGACTCCGCCGGTCAGCGCCTTCCATGCGTGGCTGGAGATGCTCGCCCAGGCGGGTGTCTACCCGGGGTCTCCGGAGGACGTGTTGCGGTGCCTGCCCCAGCCCGGACAGCGGCCCTTCCTGGCCGCGTTGCCACAAGCCGCGCTGGCCAACCCTCGCGGACCCCTGGCGGTGATCGGTCACAGTGACCTGGCCTGGTCCGTGGGGTTCTCCGATCCGGACAACCTGCATCGCAGCCGTGCCTCCAGGTTCCTCTCCGTGCTGGAGACCCTGGCGGGTGGAGGCCGAGCGGGTGTCGCGCTCGATGCGCTGATGCGCTTCTACCGGGAGGTGAACGACACCCTGATGGCGCAGTACCAGCTCCGGCAGGACGCGGCCATCCGGCACAAGCCAGACCCGGTGAACCCCGCGAGGCTCGGCGGATACTGGATGCTGCGCAACGACCTGCGTGGCTACATCCTGCTGGGAGATCCGGCGGTTCGGCTCCCCTCGAGGGCGGCCTGATCGCGGGACGACTCTCCTTGGAGCCTCAAGGCACCTGTCTGGACAGGGGACGGCGGCCGTATGACTGCTCGCAGGCTTCGTATTGCCGCCGGGCCCTCGTATCGCCCTCGTCGAGATAGGTGCGGCGCAAGCCAATCGGCAGGCAGTCGGTACTCACCTTCCGTAGTGCCTGCTGGAGCTCTGGGATGGACAGGGTCCAGATCCTCGCGATCCCGTCCTCGGAAGCCGTGACGAGGCTCTGGCCATCCGGGCTGAACGCGGCCGAGTAGACGACTCCCCCATGAGCCCGAAGTACCACGGGCGTTCCCGTGCCGTCGGCGCTCCACACCCGGACCGTGCCATCCTCGGAGGCCGTGGCGATGCGTCGCCCCTCCGGGCTGAACGCGGCCGAGTAGACCCCTCCTTCGTGTCCCTGGAGCACCACACCGGGGCCCACTCCGTCCACGTTCCACACGCGAGCCGTGCCGTCCTTGGAGGCCGTGACGATGCGCTGCCCATCCGGGCTGAACGCGGCGGAGGTGACCCAGCCCTCATGTCCCTGGAGCACCACCGGAGCTCCCAATCCGTTCGTGCGCCACACGCGAGCCGTGCCGTCCCTGGAGGCCGTGACGATGCGCTGCCCATCCGGGCTGAACGTGGCGGAGGTGACCCAGCCTTCGTGTCCCCGGAGCGTGACCGGGCGTCCCGATCCGTCGGCGTTCCACACTCGTGCCGCACCGTCCTCGCAGCCGGTGATGACGGACTGGCCGTCCGGGCTGAACGCGGCGGAGAGAATCCTTCCTTCCTGGCTCCACAGCTCCACCTCGGGAACCCCATCGTCATTGGTGCGTCGCACCCGGGCCGTTCCCTCCGAGACGATGACGACGCGTTGCCCATTCGGGCTGAACGCGGCCAGGTAGACCTTTCCCTCGTGACCCTGGAGCACCGCGAGAGGCTCCGCATCGTTGGTACGCCACACCCGCGCCGTGCCGTCTTCCGAGGCGGTGATGATGCGCCCCCCTCCCGGGCTGAACGCGGCGGAGACGACCCGCCCCGTGTGTCCCTGGAGCCGGAGGGGAAGGCGAGGGCCCTCGACGTTCCACACCCGGACCGCGCCATCCCTGGAGGCCGTGACGATGCGCTGGCCGTCCGGGCTGAACGTCGCGGAACGGACGCTCCCCCCGTGTCCCTGGAGCACCACCGGAGCACCCGAGCCATCGGCGTTCCACAACCGGGCCGTGCCATCTTCCGAGGCGGTGACGATGCGCCGACCATCCGGGCTGAACGCCGCGGAGACGACCCAGCCCCCGTGTCCCTGGAGCACCATCGGAGCACCCGAGCCATCCGTGTTCCACACGCGCGCCGTACCGTCCCAGGAAGCGGTGACGATGTGCCGACCATCCGGACTGAACGCAGCGGAGCTCACACTCCACTCGTGTCCCCGGAGCTCCTGGATGGGCCGCGAGTCGCTGACGCGCCACACCCGTGACATGCCGTCCTCGGAGGCGGTGACGATGGACTGGCCGTCCGGACTGAAGGCCGCGGAGTGCACGATGCCCTCATGTCCCCGGATCACCCGAGGTGGTTCCGAGCCCCCAGCGCTCCACACCCGCACCGTGCCATCCTCCGAGGCCGTGACGATCCGCAGCCCCTCCGGGCTGAACGCCGCCGAGGTGACACCTCTCTCATGACCCCGAAGCACCACGGGGGCTCCCGAGCCATCGGCGTTCCACACCCGGGCCGTGCCATCCTCCGAGGCGGTGACGATGCGCCGCCCATCCGGGCTGAACGTGACGGAATGGATGAGGCCCTCGTGTCCCCGGAATACCACGATGGGGCCCGAGCCGCCGGCGCTCCACACCCGCACCGTGCCATCCTCCGAGGCGGTGACGAGGTACGAGCCATCCGGGCTGAACGCGGCGGACGCGGCCTGGAGGCCTCTCAGGGTCAGCTCGGGCGGGTGGGCGGCCAGGATTTCATAGGTGAGCTCCATCCAGCCGGGGATGTCCGCGGGCCCACCGCTCTCCAGCAGCAGCTTCGAGGCCAGCGCGGATTGATTGCGGCTCACCAGCTCCCGGGCCCCCGCGAGCAGGAACAGCTCTCGCGTCCGGCCCGCCTGGGCGAGCGCGTCCTGCCGCGTCTGATCCGCGACCTTCGTCTGCATCCAGATCCACACGAGCAGCGTGCACAGCACCAGCGCCGCCGTGGAGGCCGTCGTGGCGATGAGCTGTAGCCGTCTCCTCCGCTCCGCTTCTCCCCTGAGCCTCCGGTCCGCTTCCTCCTTCAGCCTGCGCTTCTCTTCCTCCTCCCGCTGCCTGCGCTCCTGGTACTCCTGGAGCTTGCGCCGTGCCTCCGCTTCCTCGTGCCGCCTGCGTTCGGCTTCCTGCCGCTGCTCGCGCGCCAGCGCCCACTCCCGCCGCAACCGCTCCCGCTTGAGTTGCAGCACCTTCTTCGCCAGCCAGTCATGCCCCAGCTCGAAGTACCGGCTGCCCTGGTGCTCCTCCGCGTGCAGCACCCGCGCCATCTCCAGGTGCGCCAGCACCTGCTCCGCGCTGCTGGCCGGCAACGCGGCGCGCGCCTGGTTCTCCATCAGCAGCGTCCGGCCGCCGTTCTCGTCGATCAGCCGCTCCTCCAGCAGCCGCTCCGCGTCCGATCGCAGTGGCCCCAGCTCGTCCAACGTGGACTCCAGGTAGCGATTGAGGATCGGCGCGGCCTCGATCAGGACCACCTGATCTCCACCCCGTACCTCCTGCTCCCAGAGCGCCCGGCAGACGATCTGCGCGTATGTCGCCTGCACCTCCGCCTCGGGTGACTTCTCCTGCCCGGGGGTCCGCACCTGGAGGATCAGCTCCCGCATCTGTTCGGGCGCCCAGGTCAGGGGCGGCCTGCCCGCCGCGGCGGCCCGGCACGCCACGTTCTGCATCTCCGCCACCGTGAGAGGCCCCAACCGGAACCCGTGCTCCAGCAGCACCCGGTGCCCTCGCGCCCGCTCCCGGAAGGGCCCCAGGTAGTCCTCGCGCAGCGCCAGCAACAGCCGCACATTCGGGGCCGACTGCCGCGTGAGCGCCTCCAGCCGCTCCAGGAGCACGTCCACCTTCTTCAGGTCACGCAGCGGGAAGAAGAGCTGCTCGAGCTGATCCAGGTAGAGCAGGATGGTCTGTTCCGAGCCCAGGAACGCCTGCCGCACGGCCTCGTCCAGTGCGTCCTGGCCGCGGGAGCTCCCCTCCGATCCCCTAGAAGCCGGGCCCCGCTCCAGATCGAGCTGATCGCACATGGACTCGACGAGCCAGTCCAGGGGCTCCTTGCCGGAGGGCCACCCGTCGATGATGACGGTGCGGTGCTCGTGCTCCTCCTCCAGGAGGGGGATGGCCCCGGCGCGCACCAGTGACGATTTCCCCGCCCCCGAGGGACCGGAGAGCGTGGTGCAGGAGTAGGCGAGGAGGTGGCTCACCAGCCGCTGCGTCATCTCCTCGCGGCCGAAGAAGCGGTCTCGGTCCGTGGTGCGGTAGGGCTGGGGACCCGGGAAGGGATTGAGGAGGGGAGCGTTGCCCCGGGTGGGCGCGAGCGGCGGATCGCTCGCGAGCAGGGGCGCCAGGGAGTCGCGGGTGCTCATGGGACCTCTTGGGGCGCATGGGCCTCGAGCTGGGTGATGAGCTCCGCGTCTCCCAACTCCAGGGCTCGCACGCCCTGCTTGCTGGGCAGACCATCTCCCCGCTCCCACAACACCTGTTCCTTCTCGCCGGGCTCCAGGAGCACGAGGCTCCGGGCCGGCAGCTTCTTCCCGTCGAAGAGCCGGTGCAGCAGCATCCGGTGGTGCCAGGTCAACATGGACAGGCCCAGCAGCAGGGCTGGTTGATTGCGCAGCGCGGCCAGCAGCGGCGTGGCGAGATCCGGCGGCAGCCAGTCCTCCAGCCTGCGGGCTCCCAGCAGGTAGTCGTCCTCGGTGAGGAAGGGCTCCTCGAGCTCCAGGGGATGGCTGAGCGGGTAGCCGCAGTAGGGGCGGAACACCACGATGGACTGGCGTGGATTCATGGCCTGGTACAGCTCCTGGAGCTGCCCGTCCTCCGGAGGCAGGCCCGGCGCCGGCAGGTGCAGGCTCTTCCACGCGTCACCCTGGTGGGCGGTGCGCCACATCACCCGGATCCGCGTCCCGCCCGGCCCCGAGGGTTGGAGGGTGCAGATCGTCCGTCCTGGCTGCCGCCGCGCGAGCGCGAGCTCCAGCACCGGGAGCCGCAGCAGGGTGAGATGGAAGCCAGGGACGAGCCACCGCGCCAGTGCCTCGACGAGCGGGGAGTGGCGGGCGATGTTCTCGAAGATGTCCCGGAACTCGAGCTCCAGGGCGCTCTTGTTGAAGCGCAACGCGTAGCGCTGGGTCAGGGCGCTCATCGGCAGCCCGGGAGGCGGGTTCTCCTGGGCATCCCGCCGGAGCCGTTGCTGTAGACGCTCGCGGAACTGCTCCAGGAAGGGGCGCTCGTTCCGCCAGCGATCTCCCAGCACCAGCGAGAAGCGTTCCCCCAGCACCCCCTGGAGGGCCGGGGGCATGAACGAGCGTTCCGCAGGGGCAGTGGAGGCCGGAGCAGGGGAGAGCTTGCGGCGCTTGAAGTTGAAGAGGACGGGGTTGCTGCCGCGCAGGTACAGCACGGGAGAGAACGCGGCGGCGCCGCTCGGAGACTTGCTCAGCACCATCCGCCTGGCGACGTTGAGGCTCTGGGCCACGTCGCCCTGCTGCTTCGCCGCGCTGGTGAGCGCCTTGTAGAACGCGGCCGAGCACAGCCGGGCCACGTTGGCATCCACCGGCCACAGGTAGGCGATGACGGCCTCGATGCCGTGCTGCACCAGCAGCTCCGCCGCGCTGGCCAGGGGCCCCGGCTCGGCGCCCCGGCAGGCCTCGAGGACGATCAACCGGAGATCCTTCCGGTCGAGCTGCTTGATCTCCTGCGCCAGCAGCTCCACGTCGAGCCAGTGCTCCTGGCCATCGTGGTCCACGAGCCGAAGCTGGGGCGTCGACTCCTGGACGCGTCCGTGACCGATGAAGTGGAGGATGTGCAGCTCCCGCTCGTCCCTCAGGCGCTCGAAGAGGTAGTCCTCGCTCGCGCTGACTCCGGCGATGGGCTCCAGCCACGTGAGCTCCCCGGCCTCGATGGACTCCTGGAGCTTGAGCCGCAGGGGCTCGTGCACGGTCAGATCCGAGGGCGCCACCACCATCAGGTGCACGCCCCTGCCGACGTCGCGGGCCTGCCAGGGCTCACCGGAATGGATTCCCCGGACGGGGAACAGCGTCGGCGAGTTGCCCAGGAAATGGCGGTTCGTCCTGGGCTCGCAGAGCGCTTCCCAGGGAAAGGCCTTGAGCTCGCTGTCCTGGAGCACGAGGCGCAACAGCACCTTCCTGTCGTCCGCCGATTCGTGCAACCGCGACAGCGTTTGCTGGAGAGCCCCCCGGAAGATCGCCTCGTGGAACGCGTGGGCCTGTTGGATGAGCCCCGGCCCGAGGGGCCCTGCTTCCTCGACCGCCCGCTTCAGGTTCGTGGCGAATCCCCGCAGGAGCTCCGGGGAGAAGGACGGGTCGAGGGTATGCGCCGGAGGATTCTCCTCGCGGCTGCTACGTGCCGAGATCCGCGTCTCGGAACCGACGCGCGAGATGGTGATCTCCAGCCACGGATTCCTCTCGACTCTTGGCATGCGGCAGTGAGGATATCATCCCGGCCCGGACCCCTCGAACGCGCCCCCCGGGGCTTGCGTCCCCCAGGGTCATTCCCAGGACACCTCGAACTCGGCGTCGAGAGGGTCCGTCTGCCGCGAGGACACCATCAGGTTCCGTGCTCTCGTGGCCTCGAAGAGCGTACGCAGCGCGCCCTCGATGAAGGGGACGGGAGTGGAGATGCGCTCGATGCGCAGGATACCGCAAGTGGAGCCCGTCCACCTCAGCGTGCACTGCCCACCCCGGACCCCCATCCTGTGTGCCGCCGGGAGGTTCTCGAGCAACCGCTTCGGATTGCCCTCCACCACCACCTGTAGGGCCCTGCCCGCAGCGGAGTCGATGAACTTCATCACCGTCCGGGCGCCCATCACCCGCAGGGCTCCCTCGAAGCTTCCATACCTGCCGCTCAGGAGCTTCGCCGCGGTGTAGAGCATCCGGACATAGGACTTCGTGGGGTAGGTGAAGAAGTCCAGGTACCGATGCTCTCCAGCGGCGGCCAGGCAGTGCTTCACGGCGGACTCGTCTCCCAGCAGCCGCACCACCTCCAACACGGAGTTGAAGAAGAACCCGCGCACGGTGTGCGTGGGGTCCAGGGAGGTCAGTCGCTGGAACAGCTCCTCCTCGGAGCCGAGACTCATCATGCCTCCATCTTAATTCACGAGCCGGTGGCCGGAAAATCCCACCGGGTAGGGAGTGATCAGCGGTTCACGCAACCGTCACAGGAGTCATTCCCGAGTGGAGGGTCCCCTTCAAGCGGGCAGGCGTGCGATGCGACCCTCCCTGGGTGGCATGTCACAGTTTCGAACGAGCGGCTCTGACTGAGCAGACGCGTGGCGCTCCTCGCGGGGCGCCGTCCAGACATGCGAGGCAGAGCCATGGAACAGGTGCAATCCAACCAGCAGCGCGCGGCCATTTCTCCCAACCACTTCGAGCTGAAGGGGAAGGATATTCGCGTGAGCTTCTCGGAGACCAGCTTCACCGGTGAGCCGATCATGCAGTATCGCGATCGTCGGCGTCAGGTGAACGCGCGCGGTGACGAGATTCGTCAGGTGGATGTGGGCATCGGCAAGCTGGTGACGATCGTCCTCCAGTCGAATGCGGCGGATGCCGAATCCATCCAGTTCAGCGTGCTGATTCCTCCCGCCCTCCTGACGGGCTCGGACCAGAGCGTGCACATCAACACCCTGGGCATCACCAGCCGCGGCCCGGGGTTCATCGCCCCCTCCACCCAACAGCTCGAGAGGTATGCGGAGGTGCGGCTGTCGGGAGAAGGCACGTTCATCGTGGCCTGACCCGTCCACCAGTGTGCACGGCGCGGGCAGGACCGGGCGCCAGAAGTCCGCGCCCGGACAGGAGACGCCACCCGCTGACACGATGGTGACCTGCGGGAGGTACGAGCAGGGTATGGCCTCCCAAGAGCGCGTCGAGACTCTCCGGGTCGAAGATGAAGTGAAGCCCAGGCTGCGTGGCGTGTCGCATGCGTTCGCGTTCGTGGCGGCGCTCGCCGGGTGTTTCTTCCTGGCCCTGGCTCCGGCGGAGGGCATGCGGTACCTGGCCGGCATGGTGTTCGGCGTCAGCCTCGTGCTGATGTTCGGCATCAGCGCGACGTACCACTGTCCCAACTGGAGCCCCGCCACCTACCGCCGCATCCAGCGGTTCGACCATGCGGCCATCTATGCCCTCATCGCGGGCTCCTTCACGCCCATTGCCGCACTGGACGAGGCGGGAGGGTGGGGTCCACGGCTGCTCTGGGTGATGTGGGCCGCGGCGCTCACGGGCGCCGGGCTCGCGCTGCTGGGCCGCTCCGGGCCGAGGGGACTCCGCTCCGTGCTCTATGTCGTACTGGGGACGGTGTCTCTCCCGGTGATGCTGCGGCTGCCAGGCATCATCGGCCCGGCGCGTGTCGGGTGGCTCGTCTTCGGGGCCGTCCTCTATGCCATGGGCGCCGTGGTCTACGCGCGCAGATGGCCGGATCCCCGCCCCACGGTCTTCGGCTACCACGAGCTGTTCCACCTCATGGTCATCGCCGCGGCCTCCGTGCACTACGCCGTCATCCTCGACGTGCTGTGGAGCTAGCACCAAACGCGCAAAAGGGCCGAAACGGGTGACCCGAAAAATTCCGCCCGTCCAGAGGGAGGCGAGGCCATCTCCCCTCGGGGGCAGCCGAACCGCCATATGCACCAAGAAAGGGCCCTCTGCGCGTTTGGTGCTAGCGCACCCACCACCAACAATTCCTTCCCGCTCTCCTCAAGCAAGACTGGCCAGGGCTGCCGTGTGCCCCAGGGGGTGCTCTGACCCCTACACCGGCGCAGCCCATGGCCTTGCTGGCCCCTGCCCCCTCCTTCTCCTCCCTGCAAGAGGGCTCCTATTTCGCCTATACTTAGTCGCTCAGACATGACGCCCCGCATCATCCGGTCGCTGGGTTCCCTCGGAGCGTGCTCAGGATGAGCCAAACCCGTCAGTGGCTTTTTTAAGCGCCGGAGACGGGATTGTAAGCCACGTCAACATCATACGCGCTGACCCCCTGGATGGTTCCCTGCACCGGGATTTTGACCGAGCCTGCATGAGCCCAGTTCTCGTAGAGATTGGCCGTATAGCTTCCTGACAGGGTGTAACTGCTCGCGGTGGCAAGGGCCTGTACCGCCGAGCTGGGGGGCACGGTCACGGCAGCCTCATACCCGAAAGACCGGCTCACCTCGAGGTCCTCACCCCAGGTATAATCGAATGAGAGTTCCGTGCTGATCTTGGCCTCACCCTCGGCAATAAAAGGGATTCCGGATTTGATCGTGAGTTCGGCCCCAATCCGAATGCCTGCGGTGGCAGTCCATGAATATGTGGACGTCACCGACTCGCTGAAGTTGATGCTCATTTCCTGCGCTTCGCCAGTTCCATTAGTCGCAGTCGCGGATGCGACATTGATGGGCGTGGGAGTGCTGGGCGTCAGCCCTGAATAGTCGAACTCCTCGACGGTGCGGGATACCAGCGAGTCGTTCTGAAAATAGAATGACAGGGAGTCGACCGCGTTCGCTGCGGCACCCATCAGACCCACGGGATAGAAGTTCGAGCAAGGGTTGGTGTTCACAGAAACCAGCTGCCAGTTTGCGCTATACGCAGCGGGCGTGTAAGTGGACCCGGCTGAAGAGAAGGTCTGCCCCTGAAGGGTCTCGAAGTAGAGGGCGCCGACACCTTGCTTTTTCGGGTCTCCAGCGAAGATGGGGTCCGTCACCACCAAGATGTACATGTTCTCAATCGAGTCCGATGTGAGATCGATGGTTTGGGTTGTTGGCGCCTGACTCGAATCGGTGTTCCCTATCGCAATAGACGTGCCGTCATCGAAGGTGACTTGCATTCCTGAGAGAACCAGCTGCGCGGTGGAGGAAGAAGTCGCGGTGACGATAGAATAGGTCACGAGCTTGGTGATGGACTCTCCGAATGCCCAAGTGAAGCTGACTCCGCCTTGGCCACCGTAGACGTTCGTTTGCCAAGTGTCCCCTCCCTGGAGGGATGCGGACAGATTCGACGACGGCTTGGCTTGGAGACCGTGTCCCGTCATGGAAATGTGATTCCGTTTGGCAGAGGCGCTGGGTGCTGCGGATGCAAGCTTGAAAATGCTCTTGTTCAGCATGGATTGCTCCTCTTGCGAGACATTTTGTCGTATCCGTTCACCGAGGATCACCCTCTGGTGTTTGGATGGGAGCTAAGTTGCCACCAGAGCCGCTTTAGCGATGTGACGCGCCTCACACAGGGAGGGTGAGATGCCTCATTGCTCTCCCCAATTTTTGATGAGTGCAGGACTGGACAACGCCTGCCGGGTCTACTACAGCGTCAACTGGCTCGCGGGCGGGTGCTGCGTCATCCTCGGGGCGATTTCCGACAAGTACACCGAGAAGTACGATTCACTTGGGTTGTGCCAGTCGGGCGAGTTCGCGACGGCGGACACGGTGGGCCGCTACAACCGCTTCGAGCGCGGCAGCATCTACTGGCACCTCAACACGCACGCGCACGAGGTGCACGGCTTCATCCACGCGAAGTGGGCGCAGAAAGGCTATGAGAGAAGTCTGGTGGGCTTCCCCGTCACGGACGAGGTGGCGCTGCCCAATGGCCTCGGCTCCTTCAACCACTTCGAGTTTGGCAGCATCTACTGGAAGAACGGCCTGGGCGTGGCGGCCGTCTTTGGCGCCCTTGGCTACGAGCGAAGCAGCCTGGGCTACCCGGTGCGTGATGAGTACGCCGTGACCGGCGGTCGGGAGTCGGAGTTCGAGCGGGGCTACATCACCCTCAACACCAGCACCGGTACCCTCACGGTCCGGATGAAGTAGGCCGCACCGCGCAGTACCACCACCAACGCCGCGAGGAACCCGCGCACGAGGGAGCCTCGCGGCGTTGCCTTTCTCATCTCGATGGGCGCCTTGTGCGAGCACGCGCAGCTCACGACGACCTGGAGAACAGGACGCATAGGAAGGATTGAAGGCCTGGTGATAGGTGGCGGAGTGGAGCGGAGGGGCCGAGGAGGGTCGCTGAGGGTGGCCGCCCGAGCAGTGCGCCAGGCGGTGGAGAAGCCGCGCAGCCGCTTGGGGTACACGCTGGCCCTGGCCGCCCTCCCAGCAGGTGCGCGGAGGGGCCTAGCGCTCTTGGCCCTGGCGGCTTAAGCCTCAACACCAAGCGGCCTTATGTGGCCCTCGCGCCGGGGCCAGCTCCGCACCTGCCGTGGCTAAGCCAGCCGAACTAAGTCCGTTCAGGGGGCGGCCGACGCTTGGGACGGAGAAGAGCCCGGAGCGTGCCAGGCCGTCTCAGTTGCCGTAGACGACGGACGGCTTCCGCGTAGAAGGAGTCGCGC